>CAYPRI010000115.1:0-2806 GCA_964413085.1 uncultured Dehalococcoidales bacterium | reverse complement strand
CTTAAAATCCGCTCTCCGCAAGGAGGTGTGGGTTCGAGTCCCTCCCTCGGCACTTCTTGGATTAACGGGAGGTTAATGATGAAAAAATGGAGCCTCGCACTAAAGGTCTTCCTCATCGTTCTGGCAGTCGGCGTATTATATATTTTAATACGCACCATCATTAGAGCTTCCACCGGAGAAATAGAGACTGGTATGGCCGTGACGAGGTTCCTTATTGGCTGCGTACTCGCCGCCATAGCAGCAGGCGTCGCCGCCGGTATCACCTCCGTGGTAATGGCATTCAAACAGAAGAGGAAATTGAATCTACCGCTCGTTGTTTTCATCATAGGCGCTGTGGTTGCCGTTTTATATGTGATGGTGCGCAGCATAATTAGAGTTTCAACAGGTGAAATTTCAAGTGATATGGCGGTATTCCGCTTTATCATCGGCAGCATTCTTTATGTAGCCGGCGCAGGCGTCCTCGCCGGCATCACAACACTTGTCCTGGCTATCAAGCGGCTGGGTGAGTGAACAAGTGGAGCGTGGCTCAGGTGATAATGATTAATATGAATAAGTGGAAAACCTACCCGATTTACCTGGCAATTTTGCTTTTTACCCTGGCAGTATCGTGTTCACCGTCCGACCAGACACAACAAACCGTCATTCCGAAGCCTGCCGAATTCGAGGTTGGTCCGATTACATTCGAGCCGTCCGTAATACTGGCCGGCGATTTAATTACGGCCGACGCCACCGTCAGGAATATCGGTGAAACGGCCGGAACTTACACAGCCATTCTCTTGCTGGACAACCAGGAAGTCGGCAGAAAAGATTACCAGGTACAACCCGGCAGCAGCCAGCAGGTCAGCTTTCAGTTCTCAACCACTGCTGTCGGCGGCCATACCGTGCTGCTGGGCAACTCCAGCGCGGCCCTGACCGTATACAGCTGGGTGCCTTATACCATTAAGTACGACCATTCGGACTGGACGGTAGAAGGCATATACGTTAGCGGCGACGAGGGACATATAGTCCGCTTCACTCCGCCCACCAAACCCTTCTCGATAAGAAAAATCAGTATGGCCGCTACGGTTAGAGTACTGAACAATCAGGAAGTCGATAAAAACCATATTACCGTCAGAATCTGGGATAAGGACGCCAATAACCAGTTATGGTCTGAAGATATCCCCTGGAAATCGTTCCTGGGCGGGGGCTGGCAGGCGGTAGACGTGCCTGATATACGTGTAGCTGACGATTTCTACGTGGAAGTAGTGACTCACAGCAATCCGGCGGGATACACGGGTGAGGGCGCCATTTATTACGGTGGAGATCCGATTAACATCGTTATTATGGACGTGCCAAATCCACCGCGTGCAACAGGGATTCCGGGGCCGCTCAACGTAGTCGTTATCAACTTCGACTACCCGGAATCGTACATAGTATCACCTGCATTCGAAGACCGACGCGAAACGCGTTCCGGTTATTCATACATGGGCAAGCTCATCGACCCGGGACATAAAATGTTTGAAGGCATCAACTGGCTTATCCGCGTCGACGGCGCGGGTGTGGCGTCCGAATAGCCGCTAGTTTTTCGATTTCTTGCTGACAGCAGTCTTAACCGCCTGCTCAATGGCTTCGGCAGTCAGGCCGTATTTCTGGAGCAATTCGTCGGGCTTGCCGGACTTGGCGTAGACGTCATTAATGGCCACGAATCCCATGGGTACCGGCTTTTCTCTGGCTACAGCCTGCGCCACCCGGCTGCCCAGCCCACCGTGAAGCAGATGCTCCTCGGCAACTACGATGGCACCCGTCTGCGTGCTGGCGTCGACAATAGCTTTCTCATCCAACGGCTTCAAAGTGGACATATTTACCACACGGCACTCTATCCCCTTTGGAGCCAGAGTATCGGCGGCTTCCAGCGCTTTTGAGACCATGATACCGCAGGCGATGATGGTGGCGTCTCTGCCGTCCCGCAGCATCAACGATTTACCCAGGTTGAAGCGATAGTTCGCGTCATTTACGGCAGGGAATTTGGGACGGCCCAGCCTGATATAGAACGGGCCGGTGGTAGTCGCAGCCACCCTGACAGCCTCCGCTGTCTCGATGCCGTCGGCAGGGACAACCACATTAAAGCCGGGCAGGGAACAGTAAAGTGATAGGTCTTCGATGGCGTGGTGCGAGGCGCCGTCCTCGCCCACCGTAATACCGCCGTGCGTGGCCACGACCTTCACATTCAGCTTCGGCTGGGCGATACAGACCCTTACCTGGTCGAAGGCGCGGCAGGCGGCGAAAACAGCAAAGGTGCTGGCAAACGGTATCTTGCCCGAAGCCGCCAGGCCGCCAGCGATGCTCATCATGTTCTGCTCTTCCAGGCCGCACTGAATGAAGCGCTCCGGGAACTTCTCGCCGAAGTACCTGGTCATGGTCGACCGCGACAGGTCGGCATCCAAGACGACGATGTCCTTGTACTTCTCGCCCAGCTCCACCAGTACCCTGCCGTAGGCATCGCGCGTGGAAAGTTCGGCGTAGTTCGTCATGCCAGCTCCTTCAACGCCTGTTCGGTCTCCTGCGGATTGGGCGCTTTGCCGTGAAAATCCACGTTATTTTCCATGAAGCTGACGCCTTTGCCCTTGATGGTGTGGGCGATGATTACCGTGGGCATTCCTTTTATATCGCCGGCCTTCTTCAAAGCCTGCAGTATCTCTTTCATATCGTGGCCGTTAATCTCGAGCACGTTCCAGTTGAAGGCGCGCCACTTGTCTCCCAGCGGCTCCAGCCCCATGATATCGCAGGTACGGCCGTCGAGCTGCAGGTCGTTGTGGTCGACGATGGC
>CAYPRI010000114.1:0-3219 GCA_964413085.1 uncultured Dehalococcoidales bacterium | reverse complement strand
CCTACGCCAATTACTGGGACGGGTACGTGGAAAACACGCCGAAGGCCTTCGAGAAAGAGCTGAAAACCTGCCCGGTGGCCAGGATATGGTCAAAGGAGCCGGAACTGTGCGAAGTAATGCTCGGCGAATCGCTCAAGGGTATGGCAGGTAAACTAAATCCGAAATTCAAAACTAAGGGATTTAGCAAACTGCTGACCAAAGGGGATAAGGTCTGCCGCTTCCGCGTTGCCCTGGAAGATTAGCTATTTCAGGTCCGAATCCTGCCTGGGGAACCAACACCAATCTATTTTATGACTTTTGAATCAGGTCCCTGTTAGAGCGACAATCTATTTCCAAGCATTATAAAATTGCTACCAAAATTGTCTTAAATTTGCAGAAATCTGGTAATGATAAAAATCAGTATAAATCCACCGAGCGTCGATAGTAACGATGCCAGGGGTGGATTTTTTAAATGAGCCTCCGGCAACAGTTCGCTCGCACCAAGATAGAGGAACCCTCCGGCAAAGAACGGCAGGATCAGAACAAGAACGCTCTCCGGCACCGTGAAAAACAGCGTTGACAGCACCCCCAGAACAGGCGCCGCAGCGTCTAACAGCAGCATCCTCATCGACGCCTTCAATGAGTTGCCGGAATGAAGCATCACCGTAAATGTGTTTATTCCGTCTGAAAAATCATGCGATATAACCGCAATGGCGATGATAATGCCCACGTGCGCACTTAAGTGAAAACCGAGCCCAATGACAAATCCATCAAGGAAGCTGTGGGCGGAAAGCTCCGCAGCGCCGAACACTCCTCCCTTGGGATGTCGGACGTTCTGACAGACATCCCCCTCGCAGACATGATGTACCGAGATATATCGCTCCAGTATGTAAAGAAATACGAACCCCAGAGCCACGGCATACAGCAAATACTCTACCGGCACTCCGATCTCTACTGCCAGCTTGAGGCTCTCCGGCAACAAATCGAATAGAGGAACGGCTATGAGGACTCCCGAGGCAAAGGCGGCGATAATTCCGAACCTGCTTCGGAAGCGTGCGGCAATCAGTCCGCCGGACAAAGTCGAAACAAAGGTAATTGCGCTAAAAATAACAGGCAGAGGATTCATTTTTTGTTCGCCCTTGCCCTTGATATTAGAGCAAACATCTAGCAGTCTAGCTCAGCACCCTTCTGTAGAAACCCCTGATGCCTAGCCAGAGGAACAGCGCAGAAAAGGCTATCAGCACAGTGTATATGACATACATAGGCATGTGCGGCGATGTGGTCAGTGCGGCCCGGAAGCCCTCGGTAACATAAATAAGCGGATTAAGGCACACCAGCGCCTGCAGCCAGGGAAAAGGCCCGACTTTAACCGCCGCCAGCGACGTCCAGGGATAGTAGGTGCCACCGAGAAACGTCAGGGGCAGGACGATGAAGCCGAACATGACACCGATATTGCGGGGCTCGATGCGCGTTCCCAGCACCAGCCCCAGGCTCGAGGTCATGATACAGCTCAGTGGAATCAAGGTGACCAGCTCGGCCCAATGCACCGAAAGGTTGGGATGTACCCCCTGGGCGTGTACCACCGAAGCAATGGGGAAGACGATTAGCGCCGCAATTAGACCCTGTATGGCCCCGGCCACTACCTTGCCAATAGCTACCATGGACACAGGCAGAGGAGCCAGCACCCGGTCTTCGATTTCCTTTGTATATCCGAACTCATTGGCCAGAGGCAGGGCAACCGCCTGTATACCCTAAAACATAATCGATAGACCAACCACGCCCGCAACCAGCACCGTGGCGAAGGCGGACAGGCCGCCGGAACCGGCGCTGGCGCCCACCCCCTCGCCTATCTGGGGGAATACGTAAAGAAAAACAAAGACCAGTAAGAAAGGCTGGATGAGAGTACGAGCGATAAATACACCTAAATTTTTCTTTAGCACCGTAAGGTCCCGTAACAATAATGCGCTGAAGGCAGCACGGCTCACTGCAGCCGCGGAAAGGCCGGCGGCACCGCCACGTGGATTCGGCGTAATCGCAACAGTAGCCATCAGTCTCGCAACTCCTTTCCCGTCATATTAATGAATACCGTTTCCAGCGTGGGCTTGGTGACGGAAAGGTCCGTAATGTGAAAGCCTCCCTGTTCCGCCACGCTCACCACTTTGGGCAATATGCCGGTTTTACCCTTGACGCTCAGCTGGATTGTAGTATCGTATCTCTGGCTTCTGGCCGCGCCCTCAACCTGGCTCTTCAACAGGTCTGCCAGGGCATCGAGGTCGCCCGTGGCCGAGATAGTAACTATGGTGTCGGCATCAACAGATTCCTTTAGTTGGTTCGGAGTATCGACCGCCAGGAAACGACCGTGGTCCATGATGGCTACACGGTCGCAAACCGAATCTGCCTCATCCATGTAGTGCGTGGTCAGTAGAATGGTCTGGCCCTCGGAGTGCAGCTGCCCAAGTATCTCCCAGAGCGCCAGCCGGCTCTGCGGGTCGAGGCCGGCGGTCGGCTCATCGAGAAACAAGACCGAAGGCCGGTGCATAAGCGCCCGTGCTACCTGCAGCCGCTTGGCCATGCCGCCCGAAATCTCGCTGACATAGTATTTGGCCCGTTCAGTCAGCCTGAACTCAACGAGAAGCCTGTCCGCAGCCTCCCGGCTCTCCGTGGCACTCATACCGAAGAATCGACCGTGATAGTACAGGTTCTCCCAAACGGTCAAGGCCCTATCCAGATTGTTGGTCTGTGCCACCATGCCTATTACCCGTTTGACAAGCGATGGATGAGCACAAACATCGATTCCGGCGACCATAGCTCTGCCACTGGTAGGCACCACCAGCGTAGTAAGCATGCCGACGGTGGTCGTCTTTCCAGCGCCGTTAGGACCCAGCAATCCGAATACTTCACCGCGTTTTACGACCATGTCCAGCCTGTCCACCGCCAGAGTTCCACCACGGTAGCGCTTGGTTAGCTGCTCACATCTAATTACTTCTTCAACTGCAGAGCCATTATCGGCCATATCGGCGCATTCCTTTCCTAACTACTGGTAACTCCAATTTAGATTGTATAGAATAATTATGTAAAAGTTATCAAATTGAATATGGATTAGTTACAAAATTGTGAAATTTGGCGAACCTTGGTCTGACTATACTAATGTACTGCCCGGTTGCCTTGACAGCTAGCGCGTATCGCCGTATTATAGTGCACCAAGGCCAACGAAGCTGCGAGTTAGGGCCAAATCGATAT
>CAYPRI010000113.1:0-3270 GCA_964413085.1 uncultured Dehalococcoidales bacterium | reverse complement strand
GAGCTGCTGCATCAATAGATGCCTATTTAAAAGGCACTAAATCCTAGAACTAACGCCCAACCGTCCGTGTATTTTTCAATATCTTTATTTGTTTATGACTAGGATTACCGATTCTCGATCTGGCAGTTTTCCGTGGGTGACGCGTAGTCAGGAAGCGTCTCACGTCCGCTTTTAATTGCTTGATGTTAAAAGGTTTGGGTATAAACGGCACCTTTGTCCTGTTGAGAAAAGACTCAGTATCAGCCGCCATAATATCACCGGTAATGAAGACAACTCGCCTTGACAAAGATAATGAAGTCTGGCGAATGCGTTCGTATAGTTCACTTCCGCTTAATCCCGGCAATTTCACATCAAGCATTATGAGGTCGTAACCGTTTTGCGTAATTCTTTTCAAGGCCTCCCTGCCGTCATCCGTGGTCTCTACTTTATGGCCCTCTTCTTCCAGAATCTGACTTAACAGCTGTCTTACTACCAGTTCGTCATCCACTACCAGTATTTTAGCTTTGGTCCGCACTTTGGACGTGCGCCTTGATTTTAACATTTTCGTTGCACGCCTACGTTCGGAGATGATTGGCAATTCCACGACAAACGTGGCTCCCTTACCCAATTGGCTTTCGGCATATATCTTACCGCCATGTTCGCTGACGATGCCATGACAGATGCTTAGTCCTAACCCCGTCCCGTGGCCAACTTCCCTCGTGGTGAAGAAGGGATCGAATATCTTCTTCAGGTTTTCCTTGGCTATGCCAGGGCCGCTGTCCTTAAAGGATATCCTGATATTGTTGCTTGTGTAATCCGTCTTAATTACTAGCTTTCCTTTACCATGAGCCAGTTTCATTTCCGTTTCAGCATTTATTATTAAATTGAGGAATACCTGCTGGAGTTGACCCGGGTCGGCGACAGTCACAGGAAGGTCATCAGCAAGGTCGGTAACCACTTTAATATTATTCGTCTCGAGTTCATAAGCACGGAGACGTAAAACAATATCAATAATCTCGTTAATATTGACTGGCAGTCTCTCGGGTCGGGTTTGTCGAGCAAACTTGAGCAACCCCTTAACGATACTAGCCACCCGCTGAGCCCCGTCATGTATTATCTCCAAATCTTTTTTAATATGCTCTGGTACGTCCTCCTGCATCAGCAGTTCAGCATAGCCGATGACGCCGGTCAACGGATTGTTGATTTCATGAGCGACGCCGGCAGATAACTCGCCCACCGAAGCCAGATGGCTCGCGAGCTGAGCCTTAAGTTCAAATTCTGTTCTTTCCTCCTCCGCCTTTTTGCGCTCGGTGATATCTCGCATGACACCCAATATACCGACAGGTCGGCCGCCAGGCTCCCGCATGAAGTTCATTTTCAGCTCTGCCCATAAAATAGAGCCGTCAGCCCGCACTAACTCTATCTCTAACGTACGAGACCTGGTAAGGTCATATGGTTTCATATTGGCGACGGCCAACTCCTCTGCGAAGGTCTTCATAGCGAGTTTTTGCGAAGATGGTGTCAATAGCTCTCCTAAGGAAAGAGACATGACCTCTTCAGCTGTGCGGGCGCCAAGATATTTCACTGACGGACTTACATAGGTAAATCGAAAATCCATATCCGTGGCCCAAATAACATCCCTGACGTTTTCAGCTAGCAGGCGGTAGCGTTCTTCGGATTTTTCCAATTCCTGCCTCGATTTTATGCGTCCGATTAGGCTACCGATTTGAGCTGTGATCATTTCGAGCCCGCTACGCGAAGAAACGGGAACTTCATCCAAGGTACGCAAAGCTACGTTGAGGCAGCCTATAGTGTGATTCTCGTAAAAAATTGGCAAAACAGCCATGGCACGCAGATCCTCACATTGTTTTACCACATCCAACGGTATGCCGAGCTCTTTATGCCGCGAGTAAATCGGCTTGCCCGCCATTACTAAACGGACGTTAATTGAATCCGCCTCATAATGGGACGCGCTCTTAATAAACTCGGCAGACAATCCTTTATGATACGCCAAATCCAAACTTCCAGATTCGCCATCCACAAGATAAATGCCGCCACAATCCAACTCGGAGATTTTAAGGGCAGCATCAAGGCATATTCGCAGCGCTTCATCTAAGTTGTCTACAGCGCCCAGCTTTATACTGAGGTCGTGTTGTATACTGGCTCTACTCTCAGATTTTTTGCGTTCGGTAACGTCTTCACCTGAGCTGAGCGTTCCAATAATATCACCGGTTAAGTCCTTCATAATGACATTATGCCAGGCGATTATTCTCTCTTCTCCGTTTTTTGTCAGAACACGATTTTCAAAGTAAGAAACCGGCTCGACTTCACCTGCCATTAATTTCTTAAAAACGGTCTTAACCTCATGCCTGACGCTCGCCGGTAAGAAGTTGTCAAACCAATTCTTACCGATTATATCTTCTTGTTCGTAACCTAAAACATCACATCCCTTTTTGTTTATCATCTGGACCCTACCATCGGCATCGTTAGCAACCAAGATAACTCCAGCAATATCGAGATATCGCTGTGCTCTATCTTTTTCCTGTTGTAGTTGTGCCTCAGCCATTTTGCGTTCTGTGATATCCCTGTCTGCTCCCTGGTACCCCAACATCTGACCTTTAGAATCAAGAATTGGAACTGCATTGCTTTCCAACCAACGCCATTTACCATCCTTATGACACCATCGTATAACCAGATTGGTCCAGCCGCGCTTTTCAGGTATCAGTTGCTGCAGCATTTGCTCTACCCTTTGACGGTCCTCACCATGCATATAATCCAGAGTATTACGCCCAATTGACTCTTCCTGATCGTAGCCTAAAATTTCCCTGAACGCTGGATTGTTGTAAGTCATCTTGCCATCCAAATCCATCTGCCAGATCCATTCTCTCGTAGTCTCCACAATTGAGCGGAATCTGGCTTCGCTCTCCTTAACTAATTCCTCCATCTTTCTGCGCTGTGTGATATCACGGATAAATGTGAACATTCGTCCACCATACATAGGTGAAAAGTTCGCACTAATATCTACATCGATTATCTCGCCATTCTTACAGCGGTGCCGGGTTTCAAACCGATCATATCCAATTTTCTTTATTCTCTCCATGTGTTTGGCTATGTCGCTTAGATCCTCTGTTACCTCGACATCGGCGATTCTCATATTCATCAGCTCATTCCGGCTGTAACCTATCAAACTACAGTAGGCATCATTAACATCCAAAAACTGCCCCTGCATGTCCGCCTGCCAGAAACCATCCATAGCACCGTGAATAATAGTCCGATACTGCTCTTCCGCCA
>CAYPRI010000112.1:0-3289 GCA_964413085.1 uncultured Dehalococcoidales bacterium | reverse complement strand
CTTTTCACCTGTTTCCTGATTATTCTATTTACAGCACCGCTTTATCTGCGTGACAATGTGTTGTCAGTATTGAACCTGATTGGCATAACAATAATCGCGGTTACCGGCCTTAATATACTCGTTGGATACTGCGGTCAGCTGTCCATCGGACATGCCGGCTTCATGGCCGCCGGCGCCTACACCAGCGGCATTCTAACCAGTCAACTTCATTGGCCATTTTTGGCAGGGCTGCTGTTGGCCGGATTTAGCGCCGGACTGATAGGCATCATCTTCGGGCTGCCGTCGGTCCGGGTCAAAGGTTTCTACCTGGCAATCACCACCATCGCTGCCCAGTTCATCATCATCTGGGTTATCAACCACTGGACAAACGTGACCGGCGGCTTTAATGGCATGAATGTCACTAAAGCGTCTATTGACGGTTTTGTTTTCAGGAGCCAGGCCAGCCAGTACTTTTTGATAATGGCAGTGACGGCACTGTGCATCTTCTTTGCCAAGAACCTGGCCCGGGGCAGGGTGGGCCGCGCCTTCATCGCTGTCAGGGACAACGATCTCGCTGCTGAGGTAATGGGCATCAACCTGCTGTACTACAAGCTGCTGGCCTTCTTCATTGGCTGTTTTTTGGCCGGCATTGCCGGTGCTTTGCAAGGCCAATTGTACGGATTCTTAAATGCAGAATACTTTACACTTACCACTTCGATACTGTATATAGGTATGGTGATTATCGGCGGCGTGGGTACCACCATCGGACCAATAATCGGCGTGGTGGTCATCCGACTTTTGGAACAGCTTATTACTTACATCTCGCCGTTCATAGAAGGTGCCATACCGGCGCTATCAACCGGTTTCACCACCGGCCTCGGACCCATGTTATTTGGCCTGGCCATAATATTATTCTTAATCCTGGAGCCAAGGGGGCTGGCGCATCGCTGGGCCTTATTCAAGGCGGCTTACCGATTGTGGCCGTTTTCATACTAAGCTAGGAGGCAAAGAAATGTGAGTACTTACAGGTAATCTAGGAGCGCAAAATAAAAATTTGGAGGTTAAAAGTTGTCAAAAAAATTGGTACTAGTTGGAGTTTTATGCCTGGCGTTGGTACTAGCGGTGATGCCCTTAGCCGGCGCTTGTGCCCCTAAAGCTCAGTCCCCCGAAGTGCAACAGTATTTGAAGATCGGTATGATGAACCCTTCGACCGGCAAGGCCGCAGAGAAGGGGCTGCCTATGATGAACGGAAACAATGACGTCATAAAATATATCAACGCTGAGCGTCCGATTGCCGGAAAGTACCAGATCGACGCTACGGCGTTGGACAGCAACTACGATCCGACCAAAGTTGTCACCATCGTTAACGGATTTATGACCAGTGGCGATTTGTTATTCACCACGGCGGCTTCAGCTGAGATGTCACCGGCCAAGCAATTGGCTAACGACGCCGGCTTCCCGGGTATATCCTGCTTCAGCGCGCCGTCACTTTATCGACCACCGGCGCACATCTATGGTCAAACACCAGACTATGGTGATGACGCCATAATGTTCGCCAACTACTATTTGGCAAATATCTGGAAGGGGACGGGCAAGCCTAAGTTTGCATTACTGATGCTTAATAATCCTACGGGGTACGGCGCTCGAGATGCCTTTAACGCTGTAGCCGACCAACTGGGTATAGAGGTCGTCTCCCAGGACGAGCATGCCGCCACCACGACGTCTGAAATAGATACACTGACGCGCATCAAAGGTCTAAATCCAGATGTACTGTACATCTCCAGCACGCCTCAGCCTGCCAGCGTTATTATCAAGAACGCCAGGGAACTGGGCATGTATCCAGGCGTCACCATTGGCTGCTGTCATGCTGCAATGACTAAGGCACTGGTTGACCTGGGTGGAGCCGATGTCGTCGAGGGTGTCTACGGTGTATATCCAACAGTGCAGTGGGGTGATGACGTGCCGGGCATGGCCAAAATGGCGGAATATTGCCAGAAACTTCACCCGGAGAACGTGGGTAATGCAGACTACATGGTCTCGTGGGCACAGGGCTTGATTGTCGCCAAGGCTCTGGAACTGGCAGTACAGAACGCGGGTTATGACGTTCTGGCCAAGGGCGATGCCGCAGCCTGGCAGGCTATTGAAACCCAGGGCATACAGAAGCTGCAGAACTATGATGTTGAAGGACTTCAGGGTCCTGTGAGCTATACGCCCGGCGATAACAGGCTGGATAAGTCTAACCGCGTTTTTCAGATAATCAACGGTAAAATTACCCAGTTGACGAACTGGGTGGAAGCGCCCTTGATTAAATACGAAGAGTTTGACTGGTTCAAATAATAGCGGACCAGGTCACGCAGGGTCTCCCCTGATGGGGAGGCCCTGCCCCAATAACATATGCTTAAGCTTAACAGTGTAGAAGTCGCTTATCTTAACGTTATACGCGTCTTGCACGGCATATCTATGTCCGTGGATGACTTCTCCGTGGTGGCTTTGCTGGGGGCGAACGGCGCCGGTAAGACGACCACGCTAAAGGCCATATCCGGCCTGCTACGGGTTGAGGAAGGAGAGGTGGTTGACGGCAGTATAGAGTGGGACGGGCAGAGAATCGATAAAAAGACGGCGGTACAGATAGGCAAGCTGGGCATTGTCCAGGCACTGGAGGGCCGCCGCGTTTTCGGGCACCTGACCACTGAGGAAAACTTGATGGTGGGCTCCTACAATCGCAGGGACGGACATGCTATTAAAGAAGACCTGGGTATGGTCTACGATTACTTCCCTCGACTCAAAAACCTTAGACATAACGTTGCCGGGTACCTTTCCGGCGGCGAGCAGCAGATGCTTGTTATCGGCCGGGCAATGATGTCGGCGCCGAAGCTGATGATGCTTGATGAGCCTTCGCTGGGTCTGGCGCCGATGCTGGTGGAGGAGATTTACGCCATCATCCAGCGATTCAACACTGAGAAAAAAACGTCTATCCTGCTGGTGGAGCAAAACGTCAGGATTGCGCTTAATATTGCGCATTACGGCTACGTCATGGAAAACGGAAGGGTGGTTCTCGACGGTACCGCAGATTTCCTGAGAAACAACGAAGACGTCAAGGAATTTTACATGGGCCTATCGGCGGTGGGTACCAAGAAAAGCTACAAGTCGGTCAAGCACTACAAACGCCGCAAACGATGGCTCTAACATAAATTAAAAACCAAAGATAAAAATTCAAAGACTCTCTTCCTCTTCTTCCTCTACCTCTGTTTCCAATTCACCACTGACTCGAGGTAATATAGCGGTTGCCTTGGTTTTGCGTTTGGCAGCA
>CAYPRI010000111.1:0-3366 GCA_964413085.1 uncultured Dehalococcoidales bacterium | reverse complement strand
TTTTACAGCAGCCGCATTATTCCTGCTCGCGTCCGGAATCTGGGCCTGCTACTGCTTACATGCGGAACGCTGTACATGTTCTCACACGCCCTGGAGATCGGGATGGTTTTGCCTGCCCACAAATATCTCTTTTACCAGTCACAAACAGTGATCCTCGCCATCACAGCCACTGTCTGGTTAGCCTTTATCCTGCAGTATATTCATGAGGACTATCGGTTTTCGCCTCGTACTATTGTCTTACTTTGCATCATGCCTGTTGTCGTTACGTTCCTGGTGATAACCAACGGCATACACCACCTGCTCTGGGCCGGAACTTTCTTGCCAAGCGATAACCCATTCATGTTTATCTATGGGGTAAAACCTTTATTTTGGATTTTAGTGGCTTCCATCATGGCAGTCTTTATTTATGGTGTGTTTTTACTGGGCCGACATATGAGGCTCATGGCAGAGCCCATTCGTGGTGATGCATTCAGCATCTTAGTGGCGGCGATTGTTGTTTTGATATTTGCCGTCTTCACCATCGCCAGGGTCGAGAGAACTACGCCGTATCCCGTATCATCACTGGCCTGGGGCCTGGTAATTGCATTCATAGTAATCGTACTGGGATTCAGGTATTTACGTACCACGCACATTCGACCAATAGCGGAGCAGACTGCTCTTGAGAGCATATCCGATGCATTAATAGCTGTGGATAAGAAGAATCGTGTGTTTTATATGAATCCCGCCGGGGAACGATTGACCGGCTTATCCCTGACCAATGCTTATCAACAACCGATAAGGAAGCTGTTACCTCCCTGGCGGCAGTTGATTCTGGATTTCTTTCAAGAACCATCATCCCTGGTTAAGGAAATCAGTGTGGAGAACAAGGGAAAATACTACTGGTACGAAATCAGTTTATCTCCTATAAAAGATGCCGTTGGTCACTTGATGGGAAGAGTAATGCTGATACATGATATTACGGACCGCGTCAAGTCTGAAGATGAGAGACGCGACATAGAAAGAAAGGCCCATCTGGCCAGCCGGCTGTCCACCGTAGGCCAGATGGCAGCCGGTATCTGCCATGAGATTAACAATCCTCTGACCACGATAATAGGCTATTCAGACCTGCTTACCAATAAGAACCTACCTGAGAACATGAAGAAAGAAATGGGATATATCCGTGAGGCGGGTCGCCGGGTAGCTGATATTGTCAGACAACTGCTCGTCTTCGCCCGGAACATGAGGCCAACCAGAGCCATGGTCGATATCAATTATATCGTGAACGGGACGCTTAAATTGCGTGAATATCAGCTGCGTGTGGCCAATATAAATGTCCTAACCGAGCTCGCCCCCGACTTACCCTACACGTTTGCCGACCCAGGACAGATACAGCAGGTATTCTTAAATATAGTTTTAAACGCTGAGACAGAGATGAAATCAGCACATGGTCAGGGGACGTTGCTGGTCAAGACAGAGCGTGTTGATGACACCGTAAAGATATCGTTTAAAGACGACGGGCCGGGTATTTCCGAAGAGAACCTGACCAGTATTTTCGATCCGTTTTTCACGACCAGAAAGATAGGTGAGGGGACCGGGCTGGGGCTAAGCGTATGTCACGGCATCATTACAGAGCACAAAGGCCGCATATATGCCAAGAGCACGCAGAACAAAGGGGCTACATTTATCGTGGAACTACCGGTACTTTATGAACCCGCCCCGGAGGAAATACCGAGCGAAGCTCCTCAGGAGATACAGCAAACCGTCATTAATCCGGGCAGCATACTCATTGTCGATGACGATATACTGTTATTGAAATTTCTGGAGGAATTCTTGATTACTAAGGGGCACCATGTGGTGGCTGTGACTAATGCACATGACGCCAGGAAGGCCTTCATGGACAAAAAGTATGATCTCATTTTGATGGATATACTGATGCCGGAGGAAAGTGGCATCGAGCTGTATAAGAAATTTCAACGAATGGACAAATCAGTAGACAGCCGGCTGTTAATTATGACCGGAGATATACTGGGGAAAGCAACCACTACTTTTCTTCACAGGGCAGGATTGCCGTACATCGAGAAGCCATTTGACACCGATGCACTTACCACGAAAATTGATGAAATAATCAGCCGAAATCAACACCCTACCGTTGCCAAACCGGCCAAACTGCCCACGATGAATTCGGAACAGGACTAAATCAGCTAAGCGCCTGCCCCAGACTATTTTGGGCCTTCAGATTAAACCTACCGGGTGCCTCATAGTTCGCCGTGCTGGGTTAACAATATGTACACTCCAAAAGTATCTTTTGGATGTAGCCATATCTCCCTCATACCTCTACCATGCCCCATGCCGCCTCCAAGGTCAGCCTCGGTTATATCACCGACTACTCTAATTCCCATCTGTTCCGCCCTGACTCTGGCTTTTCCGGCGTCCGGGGTATTAAATCCAACGGCATAAATGCCCTCCCCCCTCCTATCGATAAATTTAGCCACGTCGCTGTCCGGTCTGGTCGGCGATAGTATCTCCAATCTATTATCGCCGATCACGCTGATGAAACCCACCTCTTTGTTTTCTCCGATTTTTCTGAATTTAGCACCCGTGAACTCCGAGAAGAACTTCTGCGCTTTCTCATTGTCTCTGACCGCTATCACCACGTGGCTGAGGTCACCTATAACTCGGTCATCCATGTCTAAACCCCCTTTTAAGATTGCCGTCCATTATATAGTCATTATGCAGAAGTTCTCAATGACTTCGCTTTATCTCGCTTTGCTCTTTGGAAGTCCGGATGATAAAATGCGAAAGTTTAATAGCACCCGAAGCCACCCTATTTTCGAGGCGAAGATGGACCACAAGACTAAAATAGAAATGCTAAGGCGAATGCTGCTTATCCGGCATCTAGAATACAAGTGGGGCGAGGCTTACGAGAATCGGGAAATTGACGGTTTACCGCCTTCTCTCGGCACCGGTCAAGAAGCAGTTTCAGTCGGTGCCTGTATGGCCTTGAAGCCAGGCGATTTTGTATTCACCACGCACCGCGGCTTCGGGCCGCAAGTCGCCATGGGTATGGACCCGGACCGGATATTGGCCGACGTCTGCTTCAAGGCTACCGGTTACAACAAGGGGAAATCCTATCACGTAACCAGCGTGGAACATGGCATACTGGGCATGGGAGGTATTGTGGGTGCTCAGATACCGGTGGCAACTGGCATGGCTCTATCCTTTAAATTAAAGAACCTGAGGCAGGTCGCCGTGCCTTTCTTTGGCGAGGGGGCCTGTAACGAAGGCGCCTTCCACGAGGCTGCCAATTTAGCGGCGATATGGAAGCTGCCGGTCATTTTTCTATGCGAAAACAACATGTACGCTATCTCGCTCAGGTTTGAGGAGTTT
>CAYPRI010000110.1:0-3475 GCA_964413085.1 uncultured Dehalococcoidales bacterium | reverse complement strand
ATTAAGCGGTTCGTATTATAGCACGCGGGGGAGTTGCTTTCCGTGTCATCCTGAGGGGTGAAGCGACGAAGGATCTCGAAAGTAGCTGCTGAGCCGAGATTCTTCGCCCCGATTATATCGGGACTCAGAATGACAATTAAGGTTCCGCTCGTGGTGACCCTTCGACAGGCTCAGGGCGAGCGGCGGGAAAATCCCTCTCAATCTCCCTTTTTCTAAGGGAGAGGTTCGTTTCCCCCTCTCTCTAACTCCCTCCCGCCAGGGGAATGAGGACTACCACGTATCAAATTAGCTATCGGGGCATGAAATCCCTTAAAATATCTACTCTGCATGAAATACCGCGACGATTTAAGAAACATTGTCATCATCGCCCATGTCGACCATGGCAAGACGAGCCTGGTGGACATGATGCTGAAGCAGTCCAAAATCTTCCGCGATAACCAGCAGGTGGGCAATCTAATACTCGACCGCAACGCGCTGGAGCGGGAGAAGGGCATCACCATACTGGCCAAGAACACCGCCGTCGTCTATCGCGGCGTGAAAATAAATATCATCGATACCCCGGGCCACGCCGATTTCTCCGGCGAAGTGGAGCGGGTGATGAATATGGCCGACGGCTGCCTGCTGCTGGTCGATTCCATCGACGGCCCCATGCCGCAGACCAGGTTCGTGCTGAAACAGGCGCTGAATAAGAAGCTGAAACCGATCGTGGTCATTAATAAAATCGACCGGGTGAATTCCAGGATTGTCGAGGTGGTCCGCCTGACGCAGGACCTGTTCCTGGAGCTGGCTACCGATGCCGACCAGCTCGATTTTCCGGTACTTTACGCCAGTGCCAGGGACGGCACGGCTACCACCGACCCGGCCAAAGAAGGCACGGACCTGATACCGCTGTTCGAAGCCATACTCCAAACGGTGCCGCCGCCGGGCATCGAGTCGGGACCTTTCCAGATGCTGGTGTCCAACCTCGACTACAGCAGCTACAAGGGCAAGCTGGCCATCGGCAAAATTTACCGCGGCGGCGTTAAGCCTCATGATAAGGTCAGCATTATCGGCAAGGACGGCGGCACGGAGAGCTTCGAAGTGAACCAGGTGTTCACCTTCATGGGCCTCGACCAGCCGGAAGTGGAGGAGGCAACCGCCGGCGATATCGTGGCCATAACCGGTGTGGAAAGGGTGAATATCGGGGATACCATAGCCAGTCCCGACGGGCCGGAGACACTGCCCCGTATTGAGGTCGGCGAACCCACGCTGAAAATGATGTTCGGCGTGAACAGCTCGCCGTTCGCCGGCAGAGAAGGCAAGTACTGCACCTCGAGGCAGCTACGGGAAAGGCTTTACCGGGAGCTGGAAACCAACCTCAGCCTGCGGGTGCAGGATACCGAAACGCCCGATGTTTTCCTGGTGTCCGGCAGGGGCGAGCTGCACCTGGCCATACTTATCGAGACCATGCGACGCCAGGACTACGAGTTCGAGATTTCCAAGCCGGAAGTCATAACCAAAGAAATAAACGGCCAGCTGATGGAACCCGTGGAGGAGCTGACCATCGATACGCGCGAAGAGCATGTGGGCGCTCTGATGGAAATTTTGTCCACGCGCCAGGCCAGGATGGTCAATATGCGAAACGACGGGCAGGGCAACGTGCGGCTGGAATTTCACATTCCCACGCGTGGGCTAATCGGTTTTCGGAGTATGTTTTTGACCGCCACCCGCGGCGAGGGAATTATGAGCACCTTATTTTTGGGATACGAGCCATGGTACGGAAACATCGTTTCCACCCGCAGCGGCATGCTGGTGGCTTCGGAAAATGGCACCGCCGTTACCTACGGTCTGAACAACGCCCAGGGCAGAGGCGTGACCTTTATCGAGCCGGGCACCGCTGTGTACGAGGGCATGATAGTGGGCATGCACGCCCGCGGCAACGACCTGGCGGTCAACGTGGCTAAGGAGAAGAAGCAGACCAATATCCGGGCTTCGACTTCCGATATAGCTATTAAGCTGACGCCGGCGGTAAAATTCAGCCTGGAGGAAGCGCTGGGCATCATCGGCGACGATGAGCTTATCGAGGTGACGCCGGCCAACATCAGGCTGCGCAAGCGGCTGCTGACGCAGAACCAGCGCGCCAGGGCCCGCCATGCGGCGGCCCGGTCCACCGCAGACGACGGCTAGATCCCTCTCAATCTCCCTTTTCCTAAGGGAGAGAGAATTTTCGTTTTTTCTCGAAACTAAACGGGGAGTATAAGAGGGGCTGCGCCCCTCTTAAAATGACATCTATTCCCTCTCCCTTGAGGGAGAGGGCAGTGTGAGGGTGAACAAATTAACGTAAACGATGGTATAATGGGGCTATGCAAGTATCAAGAGAACAGTCAACTGACGACAGAGTAGCCATATTCATCGACGGCTCCAATCTTTACCACGGCCTGCGCAGCAGCTTCGGGCATCACAACATCAACTTCTCTGAATTCGCCAATAAGCTGTGCGGCGCCAGGCGATTGTTCCGGACATATTATTACAACGTCTTACAGGACCCGACACAAAAGCCCGAAGGCTACCGCGACCAGCAGGAATTCCTCGACCAGCTGCGCAAGACGCCCTACTTGGAAATCCGATTGGGCAGCACCAAGGTATCTCAGGGTATATCGGTGGAGAGGGGCGTAGACATTATGCTGGCCACCGACCTGCTGTACTTTGCCTGGAACGACTTCTACGATGTGGCGGTGCTGGTGAGCGGCGATTCCGATTTTGCCTATGCGCTGCAAGCTGTTAAAAACATGGGCAAGCACGTGGAGGTGGCTTACTTCGAGAGCGGCGCTTCCAAGGACCTGCTGAACGTGGCCGATAACCGCTACCTGCTTAACCGCACCTTCTTCACCGGCCTGTGGACGCATAAAAAACGCTACGCCTACCGCCCAAGGGTGCCCATAGAAACACCGAAACCAGGCTAAATAAGTAATTTTTCCCTTATTACGAGGCGGGAGTTTAAGAGGGGCACAGCCCCTTAAAAAATAAAAACTATTCCCTCTCCCGACGGGAGGAAGGGTGGGCAGGCATCCAATGGGGATTTATTCCCATTTGGATTAGGGGAGATGGGATAGGGCCAGGGTGAGGGTGAAAAATGAATAAATTAATCAACAGGTTCGGCAAGCTGATAACCGCCTCCTTCTTCGTCATGGGCGTGGGAGTGCTGCTTTTCCTGTTCACCCCCCTGTTATATACGCGCTATAATTTCGATTCCGATTTGCCGGGGGCGATGATTGCTATAATCGGCCTTTTCATCTTTACGATAGGTTATATACGCAGAGAAAAAACTACCAAAGATAAACCTAACGTAGTAAAGATAGACTTGCTGATAGCGGTGTCCGTGATTCTGGGTATACCGATTTTATTTTTAATTGTTAATCTGCTTTTCTTCTTTATAACCGGAAGGTCACTGGGACAGTAAGAAGCTTTTAGGTTGCTCTCCCCCTCCCTCTAACTC
>CAYPRI010000109.1:0-3598 GCA_964413085.1 uncultured Dehalococcoidales bacterium | reverse complement strand
CAGGAGACGGTCTAATTAAAACTCCATTCAAGTTTCTAATAGCGGCCGTAGTGGCTCTGGTGCTGGGCGGCGCCATCGGTTACTTCACCGTCGATCCCATGCTTAATCTGGTCACCGAATGGACGGGGATTCAGAACGGACCGTGGGGCACCAGCCTGGCCATTGGCAGTACTTCGGCCAACCCGTATCTCAGGGCCTGGATTGCCAAACACGGGCTACTGGCATTGGACAAATCCGAGACGATTTATTTAAGCGCATATGATGACGATAATGGCGAGCCGCTTGCGGGTGATGCCGACTATATCATACAGGGCAGGCCGCCCGACGCCCGGTGGTGGTCTATAACTGCCTATGGAGAGGATGATTTTCTGATAGCCAACGACCAGAATCGATATTCGTTTAGTACTACCGATATAAAGTTCGAACCCGATGGTACTTTCAAAATCTATCTGTCAAGGACGCCTAAGGAGGGGAACTGGCTGCCAGCAGGTGAAGCTAAGAGTCTGTCTCTATCGCTGCGCCTGTATAACCCAGGGCCCGCTTATTACGATGCTAAGACACTTGAGACGGTGGAGCTGCCGCACATCATCAAGGAGGGCGGCCGGTGATGAAAAAGTGGATACCGTGGATAGGCTGGACGCTTCTGGCCGTTATCGTGGTGGCCGTCCTTGTAAATCTGGTCCTAGTAATCAGGATACCCAACGACATAATGGAAGAAACACTGACCAAGAGGTTTAACTATCCCAGAAACCAGTGGGTTTTCGCACCGCCGTCAATCGACAAGAGCCGGACCGTCGTCAGGCCATCGCCTGACCTCCTCTATTCACTGTGCTGCTATGACGTGAGCGAGTATCCGCTGCGCCTGACCGCGGTAATACCTGATAACTACTGGTCTATCTCAGGCTTTGGCATGAACACGGATAATTTCTTTGTCATCAATGATAAGCAGGCGAAGTCGAATCCGATTGAAGTGGTTTTGATTTCCGAAGGAATGGCGTACTATGATTCGACAGGGAAAGCCTACATTATAGAGGCACCGAGCGACAAAGGCATAATCTTGATCCGCACCGTTATCACCGGTAAGGCTGATCTACCGGCACTTATGCAGATGCAAAGGAAGGCTACCGCGGAGCTGCTCCCAGCACCTGCCGAATAGGAATATTGAAAAACCTGGTGTAACAGGGCAGGGGCTTCCGTAAATACGCTGGAAATGTTAGGATAAAGATATGGGAATGAAAATGAAAAGGAATATAGGCTGGATACTCTTGCTGGCAGTGAGTGCCACCATGGTCCTTATGCCGGCGGCGGTGCTGGCGCAGCCACAGCCGGAGAAGGACGACCTTATCCTGAATATTGTCTACGATAACTTCAACAGTTTGAAAGTCGGGGAACAAAGAACGCTGTACCTGGAGGTGAGGAACACTGGCTACAACGATTTGTCCAATATCCGGTTAAGCACAGAATCACCGGAAGGCTGGACCGTTGAAATCAAGCCTGCCGTTATCGATAAGCTGGCTGCGGGCGATGTCCAGACGGTGGATGTCACCTTGAAGCCGGCGGAGAACACTTCTAAAGGAAACTACAACATTGCCGTAATCGCAGATGCCGCCGGAATACGCCGGGTGAGTGGCATCTACGTCAGGGTGGAATCAGGTTCGTTATTGTGGGTGTGGGTGGCCGTGGGTCTGGCGGTCGTGCTTATTATGGGGTTCGTACTGATATTTTTACGCTTCGGCAGGGAGGAGAAATAGAGATGCCCGTTCATAGAAAAATTGGCACTATGATAGAGAGGGTCCATGAGCATATCATCACCGAGCTTAACGCCAATACGCGCACCGATACTATTTTCGTGCTCACGGCGATTATTTTGAATTTGATAACGCTGGGCATTAACTCGGGTATTGCCTCCGGAGAATCGTCCACCACCAGTACCATCGTTATGTTTACCATCGTGGCTCTGATTATTGTGATCAACTTCGTGGCTGAACTGGGTTTGATTCGGGGCAGGCAGATGAGAAAGAAGCTGCTTAACGGGCTGCTGAAGATGTATAAGGACCAGGGCGTTGAGGGCTACTACGACCAATCGCTGCTGAGCGACTACAGGACAAGATATAATCTTTTTATGCTGACGGTGCTGTTCACCGGATTGATAGCCATCGTGATTCCATTCGTGATACGTTAGACGTTAAAAGCTAAAGGTTAAATGCTCAGGTAAAAAATAAAAAGTATTTTTAACATTTTATGTGAGCGTTGTACTCTTAACGTTTAACCTTTGACTTGGTTGTGCCCCTCTTAAACTCCCGGCTTAGAGTATCGTGTCATTCTGAGGGAGTCCCGATAGGATGGGGACGACCGAAGAATCTCGGAAGTATTGACGAGATTCTTCACTGCGTTCAGAATGACAATATTATTTTCATTTTCCCCTTAAGAAAGGGAGAAGTTCTATCTTATTGCAGGCTCTTGACATAGTTAGCCGAGGCAGGTAGACTTTTTTGAATAATTTTTCACCCTCACCCTGCCCTCTCCCTCTAGGGAGAGGGGATTAATGCGTAGACCTCCAATCTAAGGGAGAGGGAAAAATATGAAAGCAATGATAACGGTAGTCACCGGCGCAAGCGGGCATATCGGGTCAAATCTTATCCGGGCGCTGGCGGCGCAGAGACGGAAGGTCCGGGCGCTGCAGCACGTGAACCGCCGGAATATTGAGGGGCTTGACGTGGAAATCGTACCGGGCGATGTCTGCCATCCTGACTCTTTACGCAAGGCCTTCGAGGGTGCCGATATCGTCTATCACCTGGCGGCGCGCATTTCACTCGAGAGCAACGACTACCTGGTACTGGAGCCAATCAACGTCACCGGCGTTAAGAACGTAGTCGAGGCCTGCATCGACTGCAAGGTGAAAAGGCTGGTTCACTTCAGCTCCATACACGCCTTCATACAGGAGTCCATCGGCAAGCCAATCGACGAGACCTGCCCGCTGGTGGAGCCGAAGAACTGCCCGCCCTACGACCGCACCAAGGCGGCCGGTGAAAAGATTGTCTACGACGCCATGGAGCGCGGGCTGAATGCCGTCGTCATTAGTCCCACAGCGGTCATCGGGCCTTACGACTGGGAGCCCTCGTTTCTGGGCGAAGCGCTGCTTAACCTGGCGCGCGGCAAAATGCCGGCGCTGGTACAGGGAGGCTTCGACTGGGTGGATGTGCGCGACGTTGTCGCCGGTGCACTGGCGGCGGAAAAGAAAGCGCCCGCCGGTGCCAAGTACCTGCTTTCCGGCCAATACGCGTCGGTGTGCGACCTGGCGGTGCTGGTAGAGGAGATCATGGGCACGCCGGCGCCGAAGATGGTCATGCCTAAATGGCTGGCCTTCGTCGGCGCGCCGTTCATGGCCGGCTTTGCCAGAATGACGGGAAACCGTCCGCTGTACACCAGCGCTTCGGTAAAGGCGCTGCGCGACGGGCAGGACGTCAGTCACAATAAGGCGACGCGCGAGCTGGGATATGAGCCGCGGCCGCTGCGGCAGACTCTCGTGGACACGTTCAAGTGGTTCCACGAAAGCGGCTACCTTCAGCGGCCCGTTAAATCGAAATAATGAGCGAAC
>CAYPRI010000108.1:0-3651 GCA_964413085.1 uncultured Dehalococcoidales bacterium | reverse complement strand
ACCGCGCTCATTGTCCACCCGGCGTTGGGGCTTTCGGTTTTGTTGTGGTCGCGTATCATTATGTGCCAGGCTTTGGCCGGATTTTTCCGGCATACGGCCGCGGATGTGACGATTATGAGGGCGGTAAGCCGTGCCGGGATGAAATTGGCGACGTCGTCAAGCCTGGCGGCAAACTTGCCCGGATACTCCCACTGTCCGTGATACCCGATCATGGTGTCAAAGGTATTTATTATTCGATAGGCGATGGCGCCGGGAACACCGAAGATGAAAAAGTAAAAAACAGGGGCTACGAAGCTGTCGCAGATATTCTCGGCCGCCGACTCCACTGCGGCTGAAATAACATGGCTCCGGTTGAGCCCGGTGGTTTCTCGGCTGACCAGCGCCCTTAAATTTAGTCGTGCCTGTTCCAGATTATCTCCAGCCAGGGCTTTTTTAACGGAATCAACGGCTCCCCCCAGTCCCCGTAGTGATAAGCTAAATTTCAGCAAGATAGCTGCAATAACGATATAAGCAATGGTGTTGAACTCAATTAGCCGGTTAAGCAGGAAATATATGGCTGTTACAAGTATCCCCAGCGTAACCAGAACGATTACGACGCCATAACCGATCTGCCTTAATTTACCAGTTTTCGGTGCTGTTTTGGTCTCAAATGAAATTAGTCTTCCCAGCCAGGCTATCGGGTGCCAGGTGTTTGGCGGCTCGCCAAAAACCAGGTCGAGTATAAGAGCTAGAAGCAGGACGGCAATTTTCTCTATCATTTCTGCGTGTTTATTTTTCTTTGTTTGGGACGATGAGTGTAGCCGGTAATTTGTTAACAGGGTGGGGGTATACGTAGACTTCGGCACCGTAAACGTCCTTGATTGTCCGGGCATTTATAACTGTATGCGGAGTGCCCTGGCAGTGGACAACCCCGTTGCTCAGCACTACCAGCCAGTCGCAATACTGAGACGCCAGATTCAAATCATGGAGCGTCACCACCACAATTAGTTTCTGTTTCCGGCAAAGCCGCCGGGCCAAATCCAGAGTTTCCATCTGGTAGTTAATGTCCAAATTAGCCGTAGGTTCATCCATTAGTATTATTTTCGGTTCCTGAGCCAGTGCACGAGCGATGGTAAGCCGTTGCCGCTCGCCGCCAGACAGCTCTCCGACCCTGCGTTCGGCAAAAGCCAGCGTCCGGGTGGCTTCCATAGCCTCTGTAACGATGGCCATGTCCTGTTGTCCTTCGTATCTCAGCAGTCCCAGATGTGGCGTTCGTCCCATAACAACTACTTCAAGTGCGGTGAAGGGTTCAGGTAGTTTGGGATTTTGGGGGACAACGGCCACCAGTTGGGCCAGTTTCTGCCTGTTGATGTCCTGAACGTCGCTGCCGTCAAGGAAGATTTTACCTTGGGTCGGCTGAATAATCCGTGTTATACCCCTTATCAGGGTGGATTTACCCGAACCGTTAGGCCCGATTATACCCAGCATTTCAGCCGGTCTGGCCTGCAGGCTGACGTTACGTATTACCGTATTTTTGTCGTAACCCAGGCTGACGTTCTCTAATTTCAAATAAAACATCTAAAATATAGCCCTTTTCTTTTGTCGAAGTAGATAAAGGAAGAAAGGCGCTCCCAGAAAGGCGGTAATAACGCCAATGGGCACCTCGGTGGGCGCCAGCATGGTGCGAGCCGCGGTGTCGGCCAGTATCAAAAAAATGGCTCCGGCGAATGTAGCCAGCGGTAGCAGAAATCTATGGTCGGGCCCCCATATAAGCCGCATAGCGTGCGGGATAATAATGCCAACGAAACCGATGATGCCGCAGAAGCAGACAGCCGCCGCCGTTATTAATGTGGCGGCTCCAAGCAGAATCAACTTGACCTGTTCCACGTTTATACCTAGCTGCTGAGCTTGCTCTTCATCCAGCTGCATTACGTTCAGAGGGCGGGCATAGAACCATATAATCAGAGTACCGATGAGGATATAAGGTGTTACCATTCCCACCTGCCACCAGTTTGTCAGCGAGAACGAACCCAGTAGCCAGGAGATGATGCCGTGTAACTTGTCGCCGGAGGCAATCATTAAATATGAAGTTATCGCCGCTAAAAAGGCGCCTATGGCTACGCCGGCCAGTATTAGGGTTGTCATTGGCAGAGTTTTTCCAACTCTGGCTATGGTGTAGACCATAGCTGCCGCCAGGACAGCACCTACGAATGCCAGCAGCGGGATGCTGACTATTTGCCAGGCTGGTAGCATGAAACCGATAATTGCCCCCAGCGCGGCGCCCTGGGCTACGCCGATTAGGTACGGATCGGCCAGGGGATTTCGGAAAAGGCCCTGATATGTGGTGCCGGCAACGGCAAGCGCCGCTCCGACCAGACCGGCCAGTAATAGTCGCGGCAGGCGGATGTCGAAGATTATGATTTCAGTATTACTGGTCCAGGTTGGTTGAATGTGAACAAAAGTCAATTTGTCCGCCAGGATTTGAATTAAGGTGCCGAATGAAATATCGGTGCTGCCTATGCCTAATGTGACAACAATGGTTATGCCTAAAAGAACAGCCATTCCGGCAATGGCGTAAATTCGGCGGCGCCATCGTATGGGGTGGATGGCCGAGGTCAATGGTAGGGCTGCGTCCTTAAACGATTCCAGCGCCATTCTAGACTTTTCTATCTTTATTAATTTTGTCCGAAGAGTTCCGGGTGAATAAATCGTGCCACCTGTTCCAGGGCATCCACTGAGCGGGGCCCCGGCCGGTCTATAAGGTCACCATCTACTTTGTAGACTCTACCGTTGAGGAGCGCTCGTGTATCTTTAAGCCGTGACTCAGTTTTTATATATTGCCAGGGCAGGTCTTGGCCGCTGCCCATGCCTACGGAGACAATGATTATCTCAGGGTCTCTGTTGATGACTGTCTCCAGGTCGATTATTTTGTCATCTGTAATATCCGAGGCGATGTTTTGACCCCCGGCCTGGACAATCACGTCGTTGGCTAAAGTACCGGTTCCGGCTGTCCAGAGAGGATCGTGCCAGGTGACGTAAAAAACCTTCGGCTTCTGGTCGGTGGTTAATTTCTGTGTTTTGTCAGTTATTTCGTTTATTCGGGAACTCAACCGGTTGACAAGGTCTGAAGCTTCTCTGTCCTGGCCGGTTATTTCCCCCACCAGTTCGATGTTATCCAGTACATCATTTAGAGACCCGGGATTCAAGGCGACTACTGTAAAACCCAGGTTCTCCAGCGCAGGTATGGTCGTTTTAGCGTGCATCTGGGTCGCCAGAACTAAGTCCGGTCTTAGAGAGACAACCTTTTCGATATCGACCGTGCTGAAACCGCCGACCTTGGGTTTAGCCTTAGCTTCGTCCGGATAGTCACAGTAGTCGGTTACCCCCACCACTTTCTGGCCAAGTCCCAGTGCGAACAAAATTTCTGTGTTGCTTGGGGCAAGGGAAACGATTCTTTGCGGTATCGCGTTTATCGTTACTTGCCTGCCGAGGCCGTCGACTATGTTGCCGGGCGGAGCTGGTTGAAGGCAGCTAACCGCTGCCAGTACAAAGAGCGCTAACAGGACATAAAAACTATATTTAATATATTTATTCATTTTAATACCTCAGATTAATACTAAAATAAAATCCCCTTGCTCCTAAGCAAGGGGATTCATTCAAAATAATAAATCC
>CAYPRI010000107.1:0-3770 GCA_964413085.1 uncultured Dehalococcoidales bacterium | reverse complement strand
GCAGGATTGGCCTGGAGGACGAGCCTGCATTCTTCATTATGGGCCTCATGGTTTGCCCCATTGCTTATCTGGTCGGAACCATCGGCAGTATCATTCTTATGTTCTGCAAGAGGAAAAATGACCTGGGATAATATGTATCGAAATCATCGGCACGTCTGGGGAGACAGGCCCAGCGCCTTAGCTGCCTTTGCCTGCCACCATCTAAAGCGCGTAAAAACTTCTGAACATGACGTTGAAATATTGGACTTGGGCTGCGGCTACGGCCGGGATGCTTTATTTCTGACTGGCAGCATAAACTGCCGCGTCCTGGGCATAGATAACTCCAGTGAAGCCATCGACATGGCCAGAAAGGGATTAGCCGCCGATATAGAAGCACGTATCGAATTTCGCTGCTGTGACTTCACACAAGTGCCCGAAAGGAAATTCAATGTTGTTCTTGCCTCAAACTTTTATCATCTGCTTAAAATGGAGGAGAGGAAAGCCCTGATAGATGTTGTTGAGAGATATTTGAAGCCACGCGGGATGCTGTTTTTAAGCACGCTCTCACCCAATGACCCCAAGCACGGCGGCAAAGGCAAACCGGTTCATAGCGAGGCTAACTCGTTCGTGGACCAGAGATACCTCCATTTTTGCACGCGTGAGGAACTGGAGCAGGATTTCGGCTTCTTGACAATCCGGGAGCTGTCCGAACATGAATATTATGAACCTCGTTCCGATGGTGAAGTTCACCATCACATTATATGGCTTCTTATGGGTGTAAACAGGCGAAGGTCTAAAGCAGCTTAGCCTGTTTCCGCAGGAGAGGGGATTCAAATGGTAACAGAAAATCAGTTACAGTGGCTGCTGGAACCAAACGAGATAGGCGTTCGATACCTAGCTATGCGTGACCTGATAAAAACCGGTGCTGACGAACTAACGGCGGCAAAGAAAAAGGCGCATATCCAAGGCCCCATTGCCCAGGTTCTGCCTAAGATGGACAAGGAGGGCTACTGGGTACAACCCGGAGCCGGCTATAATCCCAAATACAGGAGCACCGTGTGGTCGATTATCTTACTGGCTCAGCTGGGCGCCTCTATTGAAATGGATGAGCGCCTGTCCACGGCTTGCTCCTACTTACTGGAGCATGGGCTAACTAAAGATGGGCATTTCACGGTGAATATGCTGCCATCGGGAACGGTGGACTGTTTACAGGGCAACCTTTGCGCCGCCTTATTGGACCTCGACTCGAAAGACGAACGGCTGGACAAAGCATTTGAGTGGATGGCCAGGAGCGTTACCGGCGAAGGCATCGCTCCAATGACGGATAAGACGGCCCCTGTACGTTACTACGCCGGGAAATGCGGGTCGAACTTCGCCTGTGGCGCCAATAATAAATTGCCCTGCGCCTGGGGTGCAGTTAAAGCAATGCTGGCCTTCAGCAAGCTGCCCAAGGGAAAAAGGACGGCGCTTATCGACAGGGCTATCGATGCAGGAGTTGATTTCCTGCTCAGCAAAGACCCGGCCAAAGCAGATTATCCCTGTGGGTACAACACAAAACCTAGTGGAAACTGGTGGAAATTCGGTTTCCCCATTTTTTATGTGACTGATTTGCTACAAAATGTAGAGGCGCTTGTCGGATTAGGTTACGGCCAGGACCGCAGGCTGCAAAATGCTTTAGCTATCATCCGTGATAAGCAGGATGCCCAGGGCCGGTGGTTGCTGGAATACGACTACGCAGGTAAGACATGGCTGGACTTCGGTGCCAAGAAGCAACCCAATAAATGGGTAACCCTTCGAGCCCTGCGGGTATTAAATGCCACAGACTAAATCGAAGTTGTAATCGCAAAAAATCTGGTCTAAGTACTTGGAAACGGAATAAAAACTATTTGCGTTTTCTTTTGAGCCAGGAGAATCTTACTCTCGTGCCATTATGCTTCTTGTCTTTCTTGTTTATGGTCTCTACAAATGTCTTCAAGTCTACCTGAGTTTTATTGCTCATCGCAGCTCTTTCCTAAATTTTATTAATGCGGCTGATGCAGTATATCATCCACCTAAGCCTCATACAATCACCTCGAGCAAAATACGAGAGCCGAAATGGGTCATCCCCCTATTCTAGCGATATCGGAGAAGGGATGCCCGTCTCGGTCGAAGTCGGGAACATAATTTTCTTGAGCTCCCATCTCCTGCAGCCAGCCGTTCTCCAATCCCAGGCGGGATAGTAAGTCCACAACCGCTTCATACTCGGCCAGTAAAATCTTCCTGGATATCTCAGGTATTTTAGTAGCCCGGTGTACCGGCAGGTACTGGGACATTATGCTAACAGTCGCTTCGGGAGAAATTTCTTGAGCCAGCCAGCTTAACGATTCTTCGCTGCCCGCCACATTATTCGGCAGGATGAGGTGACGCACAATTAAACCCTGCCGGGCCAATCCGGCGTCATCGAGTATCAGGTTCCCCACCTGCCTGTACATTTCCTTGATAGCCCGGCGAGCCCGCCCCACGTAATCCGGTGTCTTGGACAATTTCTTCGCCCAGTAATTCGAAGCATATCTTAAATCAGGCAGGTAAATACTCATTACACCTTCAAGTTCTTTCAGCGAGGCTACGGAATCGTAACCGTTAGTGTTGTAAACCAGTGGCAACCTGAGCCCCATAGGCACAGCCTCCATAACTGCCCTAATAATCTGGGGAACGAAGTGGGATGGCGATACAAAATTTATATTATGGCAGCCGATTTCATTCTGGAGGTAGACCATGCGCTCCGCCAGTGTGTGATAATCCATCTTATTCGATTTTTGTTTTTTCCAGTTCTGGCTTATCTGATAGTTCTGACAATAGGCACACCTCATATTACAATTGGCGAAGAAAACAGTGCCAGAGCCTCTGGTCCCCGATATGACGGGCTCCTCTCCGTGATGTGCGCACACGGCAGATACTATGGGCGGGCGGCCGGAGTGGCAAAATCCCATTTCATTTTCCAGCCGGTTGACATGGCATTCCCTGGGACAGATATCGCACGAGGCCAAACGCGCCTCAAGTCTCCGGGCGCGCCGCTCCAATTCACCGGAGCAATATAGCGAAATATAACCTGGTTCTATAGGAATCATTGTTGTCGTTTGCAGCTTACGGGAATTTGGAAGTTCTATCTGTTTATCCTCCGGTATGGATTAATGGCCAGAACGAAGAACGTTCATCCTAGCTTTCCGTCCTATTACCCGGCTCTAAATTGTAGCAACATGGCGCTGCCAAGAGCAAGGAACAGCGGCCTTTCATTTGCGCAGGTCACAGGTTTGATAGAGTCCTGTTTTCTTCTTATACCGTAAATGATTTTAAAATGGCCACTGACCATTGTGCCGGTTCCAACTCCATAACAGATCAGCAGGCTAAGAAAGATAAATTAGGATTTCTACCTACTGATACTATTGGTAGGCCAGTCTGGACAGTTCCCGAACTCGTTTTTGAGAAGAAATAATTTATTCTCGGCCTTGCAGCAACTGCTTGTCTTCTCTAAAGATAACGATTAAGTAAACTGAGTTAAGAGAACGCCAAATTAGATACTACAAAAATGAAGGAATCCCGATAAATTTTATTATACGTTTACTGGGAATATCCTCATTCCACTTAAACGCTATGTTGGCCAAGTATACTTATTTATTTATGGCAAATTCAATCGTCGAAGGCCTGACTAACCTTCCATACTTTCCAGACGTTGCCAACCAAGTCTGGTCCTGGCTTCAAGGTTGGCTTGCCTGGCTTCCAGCCAGATGGCGTGGCTTCTGTGCCTTTGGAAT
>CAYPRI010000106.1:0-3830 GCA_964413085.1 uncultured Dehalococcoidales bacterium | reverse complement strand
TCGCTGCCGCGACCTTCAGTAATTTCATCAAAGACCTGTCGCATTCTCTTAATGCCTTCGCGACACGGCAGGCATTTTCCGCAAGATTCTTCCTCCAGAAATGTTAGGAAATACTTCGCGATATCCACCATACAGGTGGTCTCGTCCATGACAATCATTCCGCCGGAACCCATCATAGAGCCTGCCTTTGACAGTTCATCAAAATCCACCGGCAGGTCGAGCATGCTTTCCGGCAGGCATCCACCAGAAGGGCCGCCAGTTTGCACAGCCTTAAATTTCTTACCATCCCGGATGCCGCCGCCGATGTCGTAGATAATTTCTCTCAGCGTGATTCCCATTGGGACTTCAACCAGGCCTGTATTATTTATCTTGCCCACCAAAGAGAATATCTTGGTTCCTTTGCTGCCTTCGGTGCCCAACTTTCGATACCACTCGGCGCCCTTGTTTATAATTAGTGGCACATTGGCCCATGTTTCCACGTTGTTCAGGTCGCTCGGCCTGTTCCACAGCCCCTTCTCCGCGGTATGGACGTATTTGGCCCTTGGCTCTCCCACCTTACCTTCCAGCGATGCCATAAGTGCGGTAGACTCACCGCAGACGAAGGCCCCGCCACCCCTATTTATACGGACACTAAAATCGAATCCCGATCCAAGTATGTTAGTTCCCAGGAGACCAAGTTGTTCAGCCTGACGGAGCGCGGTGGTTATATTAGCCAGGGACAAAGGATATTCATTACGGACGTAAACATACCCCTGCTTGGCTCCTATGGCGTAAGCGCCAATTATCAAGCCCTCGAGTACACTGTGCGGATTTCCCGAAAGCAGGCCCTCGTTGGCGTAAGCACCCGGGTCGCCTTCATCCGCATTAACTATCACGTATTTTATGTCTCCCGGAGCGTGCCGGCAGGATTCCCACTTAGTGCCCGTGGGAAAACCAGCGCCACCCCGTCCCCTTAGTCCGGATGCCTTTATTTCATCGATTATCTGCTCTGATGTCATCTCTAACAACGCTTTGGCCAGCGCCGTATAGCCACCTATAGCGATGTAGTCATCTATATTTGCCAGATTAATTTCCACATTGTTCCCGAGTATGTTGCGCTCCTGCTTCCGGTAGAACGGGATTTCGTTTCTATGGACCACCTTTCGGCCTGTGGCGGGGTCGGTATGCAGAAGCCTGTCGATGATTTTGCCCCTAGTAATCGTTTCACTCAATATCTCTGGTACGTCTTCCGAATTTACCTGCTGGTAGAAAATATCGCCGGGCTGAATGACAACAATCGGGCCCTTTTCACAAAGCCCGTGACAGCCGGTTACCCTTAGCTCCACCTTGCCCTCCAGCCCCTGCTTTGCCAGCTCTTTCTTAAAGTCCTCCGTTAATTTAAGACAGCCATAGGGCCGGCAAGCAGTGCCGTTACAGAGCGAAATTACAGGCCGTTCAGCCCTTCGTTCTTTAACCAGCTCTTTTCGAAGAGCCTCTAAATCCTGCCTTGAACCAATCTTTTTAACTGCCGTTATCATAGTCATTCAAACTTAGCCAGTAAGCCCTCGACCTTATCGGTGCTCATACGGCCATAGTAATCACCATCAATTTTGACGGCCGGTCCTACTGCACAACAACCCATGCAATTGACCGTCTCCAATGTGAATTTGTGGTCTTTGGTGGTCTGGCCACGCTTGATAGATAAACACCGCTCGACTTGCTCCAGGACTCTGCTGCCTCCCCTGACATGGCAGGCAGTACCCAGACAGATATTGATGATATGTTTGCCCCTGGGCTCCAGACTAAATGCTTTAAAAAAGGTGGCCACATCATAAATACGGCTCGCCGGAATGCCCATTATTTCGCTGACCTGTATTAAAGCCTCTCCCGGAAGGTAGTAGTATTCAGCCTGGATATCCTGCAGTATAGAAACCAGCTGCCCTCTCTCCCCACCATATTTATTTATAATGGCTGTGACTTTATCGTTCATACTTATTTTCCGGAGGTTATCTTCCCCTTAAGTTCGGCATATTTCTCGGTCACTCTTTGCTGAATTTCAGCAATATTATCTTTTGTAAGATGCCGGAATCTGCCCTGTATCTTAAAGTAATCTTCAATGGGCCTTAATTGGGGGAAATCAAAGTTGAGAGTATATTTCCCCTTCTCGATTTCATATAGAGGGAAAAAGCCCGTTTGAACAGCCAGACGCCCTGCCCTTATAGCTAAATCCGGAGGCAGCCGCCAACCTGTTGGGCAAACAGATAAGACGTGGATATAGGATGGGCCTTGAACATCAATAGCTTTGCTAATTTTGTTCATAAGGTCAAAAGGATAACTATGACAGGCGGTGGCTACGTACGGTATATCATGAGCCGCAGCAATCGCAGGCAGGTTTTTCTTCCAGGTCGTCTGTCCGATGCTGACCTTGCCCGCCGGTGACGTTGTAGTTGAAGCGCCAAACGGCGTGGCACTGGAACGCTGAATTCCCGTGTTCATATAAGCCTCGTTATCGAAGCAGACGTATATAAAGTTATGCCCTCTCTCCAATGCGCCCGAAAGCGCCTGAAAACCGATATCTGCCGTACCTCCATCGCCACCCATAGCCACTACCTTCGTCTTTCTCGAATATTTTCCCTTGCGGCTCAAGCTTTTTATCCCGGCTTCTATTCCTGATGCTACGGCTGCAGTGTTTTCAAACAAGGTGTGAATCCAGGGCACTTCCCAGGATGTAGCCTGTAGTTGCGAGGAAACGATTTCCATACAGCCGGTGGCGTTGGCAATAATGACGTTTCTGCCAAGGGCTTTGCACACCAGCCTCACGGCTAAAGCTTCTCCACAGCCCATGCAGGCCCGATGCCCCGGAGCAAAATATTCCTTGGTGGTCGTTAGTCGAGGAACATATATAGCTAGATTTTCCACTACTCCCTGACTCCTATCATCTCGAACTCATCGATTTTGTCGCTCTTGGCTTTCTCCATTCCCCGACGAATCAGTTCCTCGAAGCCTTCAGCAGAGATTTCCCTACCACCCAAAGTGCCCACGAAGCTAACAACCTTTGGTCTGGCTCTCAACGGATACAGGGCAGCCTGAATTTCGGAAGCGACCGGTGGTATGCTTCCCGGAGACAACGCTCGGTCAAGCACTACTAGCACTTTAGCTTTGCCCACGGCTTTACGTAGTTCGTCAAACGGGAACGGCCGCCATAGTCGTAACCTTAACAACCCCACTTTATGCCCTTCTGCCTGCATCTTATCAATTGTCATCATGGCTGTCTCTGCGAAACTACCCATACATAGCAACAATACGTCAGCGTCTTCTGTCTTGTAGCTCTCTACCAGTGAATACTTGCGCCCTGAAATCTTGCCGAACTCCTTCATAACGCGGACAACAGCTTTTTTAGAGCTCTCCAATGCCACCTCATGTGCCTTCTTAGCCTCGGTGTAGATAAATGGCGGACCGAAGGCTCCTATGGTCACCGGCTTATCTGGATTAAGCTGATAAGGATAATGATATTCAGGAAGGAACTTGTCCACCGCTTCCTGATTTAAAAATTGAACCGGCTCAATAGTATGTGAAACATAAAATCCATCGACATGCATCATTGTCGGGAGCAAGACAGTCGGATCTTCAGCGATACGAAATGAACATAACGTCAGATCAAAGGCTTGCTGACCATTTTCGGCAAACATCTGAATCCAGCCGCAATCTCTTACAGCCATCGCATCTGAATGATCGGTCCATATGCTCAGTGGCGCCGATAATGACCTATTAGCCACTGTCATGATTACGGGCAGCCGAAGCCCTGATGCCACGAACAGTACTTCGTGCATTAACTCTAGTCCCTGGCTGGA
>CAYPRI010000105.1:1930-3968 GCA_964413085.1 uncultured Dehalococcoidales bacterium | reverse complement strand
TCAAGGTCTTCGACCTCAAAACCGACCATGTAATCACCGGGAGCGGCATCCAGCGTTTTCCAGGTGAACATCTCATTGCCGAATGTCAGCATTTTACCCTGCTGGGTGACGGTGTTTATTACTTTGCCGTTTTCGTCGAGGTCAAGCCAGGTGTATGAAACGGTAAACGTATCGCCCGGGTTGGGTATAATCTCATTGGGCGCACTGACCGCGCTGTCCCCGGTTAAACCGAAGACCTGCCGCAGCAAACCGTTGACGAAATACAGGCGGGCCGGGAATGACTGGCCGCTATCGGAATAGGTATACGTACCATCCACCGTATAAACCGCCTCTTCGAAGCTGCGGCCGTAGCTCTCCGGCTTAAATAGCGCGGTAACCCTATTGGTCCCATCGTCGATAGCGAAGACCACAGGTTCCCAATCGAATTCCAGGGTAAATCCGCCCTGGCCCCAATCCGGATAGTAGACGCCGTTAGCCTGACGTGTCTCATTGCTTTCCAGATAGTCCTCATCGGCTATAAAGATTGAATTAGCGTTCTTATCATAGTAACCGGCAAAAAGGTAAATGTAACCTATATTGTCTCCGCTAATGTCAGCTTGCAGGTTCACCGATTCTCCGGGCTCGACTGTCCGGCTGGAAGCGGTGATGGGCGAGATGGTGATGCCCCCGGCAGCCGGAGCAATAACCGCTCTCGTGGGCATAACTGCCTGTGTAGACTCGATATTGAACTCCTGTCCGGTGTAATGGTAAGCCAGGAAATCGTCCCACAAGGATTCGGTGGCAAACCTGTTGGCTGTGGCCGTGTAAGACTCAGCACCTGTGATTGAGTTTTTATAAAGCTGCGAGTTAGGAAAATAAATGGCAATTCCGGTCGAGCCGGGTTCTTTGGTGCCGTGCTTTTCGGCAATGACCGCCTGTTTAATGTCCGTTAGCACCGCGTCGGCGGCATGGCCGACCTGGGCATTGGTTGAGTCCTGTTTTACGATTTGCACAAAATTGCCCAGGTCGATGTACGATGGTGGTACCTGACTGCCAAAAATACTGGTGTAGCTCTGGGCATAGGAGCGGCTGCCGGCTATGGTCCTCTGGTCGGCATTCTGGAAAGCAAAAACGAGCTGGTTCAGGTCCTCATTCAAAGCTGCCACTTTTGACAAATCGACTGCGGACAGCGTACTGCTCTGACCAACCTGCCGGGCAAGCTGCTCCGGCGCGACATCTTCAGACGCACCAAACAGACCTTCAAACGGTGAGCCCTCGCTGAGAAAATCAGCGCGGGCGCTACGGTCCACAATACGCTGGTCATCTTCGATGTAGCTGCCCACCATTAGTTGGCTGAGCTGTGCACCGTTCATGTCCGGGTTCTGTATCAGTCCCTTTAAAAAGTCGGTGTAAGCAAAACCCAGCGACGGCTCTACCTCCTCCGAAGCCACTGCATAATGAGCATGGGGTTCAAGGGCCGTGAAAACTTCCAGCTGGCCCATGAGGCAGGCGTCCAGGCCGATGACCTCAAACTTATCCAGGCCGGTCTGTGACTGAATCTGGCTCAGCGCTGAATCCAGCTCGTTAAGATAAAGCAGGTTCCCGATCCGGGATTGAATCGGTATGCTGGAGCCTCCGCCCTGGGAAGTAGGGTCGGTCCAGCCGCCCGGCCAGCCCATGCCGTGGTCGGATAATATCAACACGTATTTATCAGCGGGGTAGTTTTGCATCGTCCAGGTGACGAAATACACCAGGGTCTGACCGGAGGCCATGTTTGCTTCGCCGATGTCTGCCAGCTCTTGCGACCTCAAGGTACCGAGATTATCATCCTGGGTGAGCAAGAAGCGCTTGGCAGTAGTCCAGTTACCATCGCCGCTGTAACCCCCGTTGTAGCGATCCATCTGAGCAACGATTTTAACTCTATCAGAGGAGCCGGCTTTTTCGGCCTCGTTTAAATCGAGGTTGATGTCCTTTTCCAGTGTCCTGTCATCCGCATCCTGGTAAAGCATCACCAGCCATTTTTGCCCGGCCTGTGAAGGTGATTGCACTGAGCTGCCTG
>CAYPRI010000105.1:0-1830 GCA_964413085.1 uncultured Dehalococcoidales bacterium | reverse complement strand
GGTCTGCGCCTGCGGCCGACGATAATACGACGTCCCGGACCGTTTTGACTGGCCATCTTCTAATCCTCCTGCGTATCTATCGCCCATATTTTGGGGGGATGCCCGCCCATTTTATACCTGTGAATCTTTACAAGCAACATCAGACAGCCTTATACAGAGCAGGGAGTTCTAAGAGGAGTGAACTAAAACCAAATATCAAATACCAAAAACCAAAATGACAGATCAAAATGGAAAATATTGCCTCCTCATCCAATTAAGCCGAGCTTCTGACTTTTAATTTTTAACTTGCGTTATCCTCTCCCTTGACGACAATGTAAATTGATTAACCAAACTCCCTCTCCCTATCAGGGAGAGGGCTGGGGAGTGGGTGAAATAAAAAATGTTACCTCTCCCTTGACGGGAGAGGGCCAGGGTGAGGGTGAAGCTCCTTTTTAAAGGACTGAATAACCTTGTATAATGTTGCCGGCAACAAAATGTCAGATTATTCCGCAGAATATAAAAAGAAGCTGACCACCGCCGAAAAAGCGGTCGGAAAAATCAAGAACGGTGACACGCTGGTATACGGGTCGACCATATCCGAGCCGCCGGCGCTGTTAGCAGCAATTGCCGACCGCGCCCGGGAAGGCGATTTGAAAAATATAAAAGTTTATGCCAGCCTGCCCATGGAGCATTCCGCCAAAACCGTCCTGTCGCCTGACCTTTCCGACTGCATTCAGGCTTATTCGTTCTTCGTCACCGCCGCCGATAGGGCGCGGATTAAGGTGGGGCTAAGCTACTATGTGCCTAACTATATTCATCAGATACCCAGGCTTGTCAGCGATTTCATGGACGTAGATGTCGTCATCACCACCGTTTCACCCATGGACAGTGCCGGCTATTTCACCTTCGGTGCGGTCAACGATTATACGTCGGTGGCCGCCAGAAACTGCAAACGGCTCATCGTCGAGGTAAACGAGAACATGCCCCGCGTCTTCGGTGACTCGCTGCTCCACATCTCCGAGGTGTCTGCCGTTGTAGAAAACCACGTTCCGCTACTGGAAATGCCGGTACCGGAGACGAAACCCGCAGATGAGACCATTGCCCACTATATCGCCGAGATGATTCCCGATGGCGCGACCATAGAGCTGGGTCTGGGCGGCATACCCAACGCCATCGCCCACCACCTTGAAGGGCATAAGGACCTGGGCATTCACACCGGCGTTTTCGTTCCCGCCATGGTCGACTTGATAGAGAAGGGAGTCATTACCGGTCGTAAGAAGACGCTGCACCCCCGGAAGCACGTTTTCATGGTGGCCCAGGGGACGAAGAGGATGTATGACTTCATAAACGATAACCCCAGCATGGAAAGCTATCCCGCCTCATACACCGAGGATCCTGATATAATCGCCAAAAACGATAACATGATTTCCGTCAACACCATAATCGAGGTGGACCTCACCGGCCAGTGCAATGCCGAATACATGGCCGGCTCCCAGTTCAGCGGCACGGGCGGTCAACTCGATTTCGTACGCGGTGCCTTTAACTCAAAGGGCGGAAAATCGGTACAGGCTTTTTATTCCACGGCCAGGGGCGGCAAGGCCTCCCGCATTGTGCCCAGCTTTGCCCCGGGCACCGTGATCACCATTCCCAGGATGGACACACACTATCTGGCTACCGAACACGGTGTGGTCAACCTGAAGGGCAAATCCACCCGTGACAGGGCGCTGAGCATCATAAGCATCGCCCATCCTAAATTCCGTGACGACCTCCTCCGCCAGGCCGAAGACATGTACCTCATTTAAATAGTGGGGAGCTTGGGGGACAAAGCTGGGAGTTATAAGAGGGATGCAA
>CAYPRI010000104.1:0-4000 GCA_964413085.1 uncultured Dehalococcoidales bacterium | reverse complement strand
GCAAACCGCTGGCGGCTATTTTGATGCAGAAAAAGAAAGGCGCTAACGCTACAGTTACCATCTGCCACACCGGTACCAAGGATATAGGCTATTACGCCAGGCAGGCGGATATCGTAGTTGCTGCCATGGGGGCACCTAAGGCGATAACTGCCGACATGGTCAGAGACGGAGCGGTAGTAATAGATGTCGGTGTTAATCGCGTGGAGGATAAAACGAAGGAGAAAGGATTTCGCCTGGTCGGTGATGTCGACTTCGATGCCATCAAGGAGAAAGCATCGTTCATAACGCCGGTGCCGGGTGGTGTGGGCCCTATGACGGTGACCATGTTGCTGATGAACACCGTTGAAGCAGCGGAGAGGAAAGCGGGTATTGCCTGATTAAATCTCAGGAAGTAATTATTTCCTGTGTTCAAAATAAAATAACAAACAAAAATAAAAGGAGGTTGTTATATGCCCTATGATGCAGTGAAAATGAAGGACTGGCAGATTTCAGAGGCGTCAGAAAAGAACATGCCTACACCTGATGAGTGGCGGGAGAAGCTGGGATTACAGAAAGACGAGATTATTCCGTTTGGCAGACTGTGCCGCCTCGATTTCATGAAGATCATCGAAAGGTTGAAGAAGAAGCCGGACGGAAAATACATTGAGGTAACGGCAATAACTCCGACTCCGCTAGGCGAAGGTAAAACAACAACCACGATGGGCATTCTAGAGGGGATGGGCAAGCGGAAGAAAAATGTTGGAGGCTGCATACGTCAGCCATCGGGCGGGCCGACCATGAATATCAAGGGAACGGCTGCCGGCGGCGGCAATGCGTTGCTTATACCCATGACCGAGTTTTCAATGGGACTTACTGGGGATATCAATGATATAGTGAATGCCCACAATTTGGCCATGGTGGCACTTACCTCAAGGATGCAGCACGAGCGCAACTATGACGATGCCGAGCTGGCCAAACGGAACCTGAAACGACTTAGTATTGACCCAACCAGAGTCGAGATGGGCTGGGTCATGGACTTCTGTGCTCAGACTCTCAGGAATATCATCATCGGTCTCGGTGGCCGCATGGATGGATATATGATGCAGTCCAAGTTCGGCATTGCCGTTAGCTCTGAGCTTATGGCGATGTTATCCATAGTCAGGGACCTGGCAGACCTGCGAGAAAGAATGGATAAGATCACTTTAGCCTTTGATATGAAAGGAAATCCGGTGACCACGGGCGACCTGGAAGTAGGTGGTGCCATGACGGCCTGGATGCGCAACACCATCAATCCTACTTTAATGTGCACAGTTGAGTATCAACCATGCATGGTTCATGCCGGTCCGTTCGCGAACATTGCCGTGGGGCAGTCGTCAATTATTGCCGACCGCATCGGCCTGAAGATGTTCGACTATCATGTTACCGAAAGCGGCTTTGCTGCTGACATAGGTTTCGAGAAGTTCTGGAATGTTAAGTGCCGCTTTAGTGGTCTCACGCCACATGTGTCAGTGCTAACGACTACTATCAGGGCATTAAAGATGCATGGCGGTGGACCGAAGGTTGTAGCTGGACTGCCCTTACCTGAGTCCTATACTAAAGAAGACTTGAAACTACTGGAAAAGGGCATTCCCAACATGCTTCACCACATTAATACTATCAGGACTGCCGGCATTAATCCGGTGGTGTGCATCAATGCCTTCCACACCGATACCAAGGATGAGATTGCCATGGTGCACAAGGCAGCTGAAGGTGCCGGAGCTCGCTGCGCTCTGTCCACCCACTGGGCTAATGGTGGCGATGGTGCTCTAGAGCTCGCCGATGTGGTCATGGATGCCTGCAATGAAAAGAACGAGTTCAAGTTCCTGTATCCACTGGAAATGAAGCTCCGGGATAGGGTGGATAAGATAGCCAAGGTGGTCTACGGAGCCGACGGAGTAGCCTGGACACCTGACGCAGAAGCCAAAGCCAAGATGCTCGAAGCCGACCCCAAATATGCCGACTTTGCTACCATGATGGTCAAGACACATCTCAGCCTGACACACGACCCGTCAATTAAGGGTACTCCAAAGGGATGGACATTGCCGATTCGTGACGTGCTTATTTATTCTGGTTCTAAATTCCTGTGTCCATGCGCCGGAACAATCAGCTTGATGCCGGGTACAAGCTCAGATCCGGCCTTCAGGAGGGTAGATGTGGACGTAAAGACGGGCAAAGTGCAGGGGCTGTTTTAAAATATATACCAGGAAGCTTTCTAAGGCTGGGCGGCGCGTTGCGCCGTCCAGCCTTTTCCGTTAAAATCAACGCCGTGGCTAAATTATCCAATGAAGAATTGCTTCAAGAATTCGAGCCCATATTCTATCCCAAGTCAATTGCTGTTGTCGGCATTTCTCAGAATATATTTAAAGTCGGCTCCGTTTGGTTAAAGTCGCTTCTGGATGCTGGTTTTAAAGGACCTATTTATCCCATTCATCCTCGAGGCGGTGAGTTCCTGGGACTGAAAGTTTATACCAGCATCAAGGAAGTCCCCGGTATTATCGACTACGTTATTGTGTCCATTCACAGAGAAGCCGTGCCGCAACTGCTGGACGACTGCGCCAATAAGGTTAAAGCCGTCCATTTCTTCACCGCCGGATTTGGAGAGGCCGGAGACGCTACTGGAAAGCGACTTGAGCACGAAATAATTAAGAAGGCGCAACAGGGTGGATTTAGAATCATCGGCCCTAATTGTATCGGCGTTTATTCGCCGGAGGTCAGAGTGCCTTACGGGCCTGTCGGCAGGCTGGGCGAGGTCGGCTCCATAGGTTTTATTTCTCAGAGCGGGGGTATTGGAGAGAAATTATTTGAACTCGGGATTGCTCGGGGTATCAAGTACAACAAAGGAGTCAGCTTCGGCAACGGCATAGACCTGGATAGCCCTGACTATATGGAGTACATGGCAGTAGATTCGAGAGTCTCGGTCATTGGTACTTATCTCGAAGGTACGAGAAACGGGCACAGGCTGTTGGCGACGATGAAGAAAGTAGCCAGAGTGAAGCCGCTGATTGTATGGAAAGCAGGCAGGACCGATGTTGGCGCGGCAGCAGCAGCTTCACATACAGGTTCACTGGCCAGTTCACCGCAGATCTGGTCTGCCGCGCTGAGACAATGCGGAGCGATTGAAGTCAGCGATGTGGAGGAGTTAACGGATACGCTGCTGATTTTTCAGCAACTAGGGCGAATCGACGCCAAGGGAAATGGTATAGCCGTGGTGGGTGGATTAGCCGATGGTGGCGGGGGCATTTCTGTCTCTGCCAGCGACGCCTGCGCCGAGGCGGGGCTTAATATACCACCGTTGTCCTCCGATACCCGGACTAAACTGACAAATCTTCTGGGACTGGTGGGCAGCATACTCCGTAATCCAGTCGACGTAAGCCAAAGTGGTAGCAACCGTTCCACAATAAAGGAAGTTGCCAGACTTGTACTTGCCGATAGCGTAATAGACCTGGTCATAGTGCAGATTGACGCCGGAATATTATTAAAATACCTGCCCTGGGAGATTGGGGAATCGGTGTTTACCGTTTTTATCGAACTGAGAACTGAGCAGCAAAAGCCTATCGTCGTTGTATCTCCTCCGGGTGCTTTCGAGGCACAACGGCTGGAAATGGAGCAGCAGTTTGCGCGGGCATCAATGCCGGTTTTTCCAACGATGAGGCGGGCGGCCAAGGCCATAATTAACTTAAATCGGTACTCCAGTTTGCAGAAAGAGGGCTAGGTTATGGAAGGACTGGGCAAGATTCTCCTTATCGTCGGAGGCATCATCGTAGTTTTAGGCCTGATACTCGTTTTCAGCCAGCATATACCATTTATAGGCAAGCTTCCCGGTGATATTTTAATTAAGAAGAACGGCTTTTCTTTTTATTTTCCGATTGTAACGCTGCTTATTTTGAGCATATTGATTACCATAATCGTGAATGTTATTTTGCACTTCCTGAACAAATAGCCAGCCGGTTTAAATGAAGACAAGTGACTTCGACTATAAGTT
>CAYPRI010000103.1:0-4124 GCA_964413085.1 uncultured Dehalococcoidales bacterium | reverse complement strand
CTTAATCCAGTAGCGATTATATGGTCCAATGATAAACCCGATAAAGCCATTCAACACAAAAATGGTAAATTCGCCTGTGCCATGCATCTCGTGGCTCAGGCTGCCAAAGGAAAAACCGTTGCACTGGATGGTGATACCAGTGGTTGTTTCACGGCCGCGCCGGCGTTTGGTTTTGGGAAAATGGAAGAAAAATTTCTGCTGGATATGGATTATTATTATGCGTTCCTGTCATGCGGAATGAAAGATGTAGGAATCGACGATTGGATGAAAGAATTGATAAATGTAGCAGCAAAGCTCGGATTAGCGCCCCAGGATGCCCTGCACATGCTGCTGGAGGGTGAGGGTTATAAAAAAAGCAGAGAAGTGGTAAAGGAATATGTAGATTCACTGCCTGATATACAAATCAATGAAAAGTACGTCGTGATTAAACCATTAAAAGAAGTAGACCTTGAAAAAGAGACGCCAGTCCAGGTGGTTTTCTTTGTGAACCCTAATCAACTTTCCGCTCTTATTGAACTGGTAAATTTCCGAACCGGAAAATCCGACATGGTAAAAATAGGCGGCGGGTCAGGGTGCCAGGATATAGGACTACTCGGCTATCAGGAGTCGCGAGAAGAGAATCCTAGAGCAATACTCGGTTTCACCGATTTATATGCGCGTAATAAACTCAAGCGTATAGTCGGAAAGGATAAATTTACCTTGACCGTACCGATGAAGCTCTTTATAACCATGGAAGAAGATGCTGATGAAAGCTTACTTGTAAGAGATACCTGGAAAAAATTATCAGCATAATATTACCCGAATTGTGTGGTAAATGATCCCATGCATGTATTTTGTCTTAAGCACCTCCTCCTCAGTCAAACCCCGCTGAAAAAAGTTGAGAAAAGGTGAGATTTAGAAGCTAAAATCTATTGACAAAGTACACGTAACCGTGTAATATTAAACAAGGATGATATTATATAAGTGATGACCAAAGACAAAGCCCAACCAGCAATCGGAGATCCCAGGTTTGAACTCGATTCCATTATTCACGGCGATTGCTTGAGTGTCATCAAAACATTTCCTGATTCCTTCGTTGACTTAATCGTAACCTCCCCACCATATGCAGACAACCGCAAGAAGAGCTACAAAGGCGTCTCCACTGGTCATTATGTGACATGGTTTTTACCAATATCCTATGAATTAAAACGAATTCTAAAGCCGGAAGGCTCATTTGTGCTAAACATAAAGGAGCGAACCGCAGATGGAGAACGCCAAACTTATGTTTTAGAGCTCATCATGGAAATGAGAAATCAAGGCTGGCTCTGGACAGAAGAATATATTTGGCATAAAAAGAATTGTTATCCAGGTAAATGGCCTAACAGATTTAGAGACGCTTGGGAACGATGCCTTCACTTTACTAAACAAAAGAAATTTAAAATGTTCCAGCAGGCTGTCATGGTGCCGATGGGAACGTGGGCGGAAAAGCGTTTAGCAAAACTCAGTGATATCGATCGCATTCGTGACGAATCACGTTCACTTAGCGGATTCGGTAAAAACGTATCCAATTGGCTTGATAAGAAATATGTCTATCCTACAAATGTTCTTCACCTGGCAACTGAATGCTCCAATCGAAATCATAGCGCAGCCTTTCCAGTATCCTTACCTTCCTGGTTCATCAAATTGCTAACGGAGTCAGGAGACCTCGTATTAGATCCATTCATTGGTTCTGGAACAACTGCCCTCGCTTGCATCGAGCTGAACCGTCATTACATAGGTATCGAACTGATGGAAGATTATTATAAATTAGCCCTTGAAGCTATCTCCAAACATCGCCGACTTGTGGCAAAGATAAGGAGAGACAATGGCAAAGACAGAAGAGCTCCAGAGTCTGATAAGCAAATGTCTCCAAGACTTCTATGAGAGACGCGTAAAAAAATTAGAAAAGCTTCAGCTTAAAGTATTTTTAGGCAGAAAGAATCCTTATCTTTTTAAGGCACTCGGAACGCAAAAAGCTTCCGAAATCATTGAAAAAATACTCACCGCTTATATTGGAGCCTCCGATGAAACTATGTTTGGTGATGCTTTCTTTGAACCTATTGCCAGAATAGCTTCGGGATCAAAAGTATCAGATGCTGAAGGAGTTGACTTTGTAATTGAGTCTAAAGATAGAATAGTTGCAGTGGCATTAAAATCCGGCCCTAATATCTACAATGCTAGTCAGAAAAAACGACAGTCACAAGAATTTCTGGCTTTACGAAGCCGATTGTATAAGCTAAATAAGCAATTTGACCCGGTACTTGGACACGCTTACGGTAAAACTATATCAGAACCTACAAAGGATCTAATTTATAGACGTAGCTCAGGGCAGGTTTTTTGGACTGAAATTACAGGTGATCCTGATTTTTATCTAAAGTTAATACGTCTGATGAAAGAAGAGCCAATTAAACATAAACAAAAATATCAACCAGCTTGGGATGCGGCTATAAACAGGTTTAGCGCTGAATTTATAAAGAATTTCTGTTTTACTGATGGTAGTATAGATTGGGAAAAATTAGTGCAGTTCATAAGTGGCACCAATAACGGCGATTCGGTCAAAAAGAGAAAGGGGTAAGACCTCTCATAAATCCTAATTATTATTCCCGTTGTCTCACCCTCTCCAAGCGTGTAAAATAAGACGCCGTGCCCATCAGAATTCTGTCCTGTGAGGTTGTATCCAAGATTGCCGCCGGAGAGGTGGTGGACAGGCCGGCTTCGGTGGTCAAGGAGCTGGTGGAGAACTCGCTGGATGCCGGTGCCACGCAGATTTCAGTCGAGGCACAGGATGGCGGCGTCCGACTTATCAGGGTGACCGATAACGGCAGCGGCATCCCCGCCAGCGAAGTTGAGCGCGCCTTTCATCGCTACGCCACCAGCAAAATCGAGACGGAAATCGACCTGGAGAAAATATCCACGCTGGGCTTCCGCGGCGAGGCACTTCCCAGCATAGCCGCCGCAGCCGACGTCGAAACACTCACCAGGTCGGCAACCGATGCCGCGGGCAGTTATCTTCTACTCAGAAATGGCAGCATAGCCAAAAGGGATAAACGCACGCGGCCTCAGGGCACCACGGTAACCGCGCATCACCTATTCCGAAAGGTACCCGCCCGACTCAAGTTCCTTAAGTCGGCGGCCACCGAAGGCGGCCACATCGCCAATCTTCTCAGTCAGTACGCGCTGGCTTTCCCGGAGGTGAGGTTCAATCTGGTGCTCGATGGACGGCTGGCGCTGCAGACCTCCGGCAACGGCTGCCTGAAAGACGTGGTCGCCGAAGTCTATGGCCTGGAAACAGCCAGGCAAATGCTGGAGGTTGGCGAAACGAGCCAGGTCCCAACAGTAACCGGACTGGTAAGCCCGCCGTCGCTGAATCGTTCCAGCCGCAGCTACCTCAGCTTTTTCGTCAACCGTCGACTGGTCCAGAGCAGCCCGCTGGCGCGCGCCACCGAAGACGCCTATCACGGACTGCTGATGACCGGCAAGCACCCCATCGCCGTCATAAACGTTTCGCTGCCGCCGCAGGAGCTGGACATCAATATCCATCCCACCAAACGCGACGTTAAATTTCGAAATACTCAGACCGTTTATACTGCAGTCCAGAAGGCCATCGAGAAGGTGCTGGCAAAGGCGCCACTGCCCGAAGTTAAAGCCGGTGCGCCTACGCCCGCGCCGGCGCTGAGCCTGTGGTCAGTGAAAGGTGGGACGTTTTCACTGCCTATTTTGAGGGTTATGGGACAGCTGGCCAGCAGCTACATCATGGCCGAAGGCCCGGAAGGCCTGTACCTCATCGACCAGCACGCCGCCCACGAGCGGGTACTGTTTGAAAAAATACTCGACCAGCGCGCCCAGCACCAGCTGGAAATTCAGGGCCTGCTGCAGCCGGTCACCATCGAGCTTAATCCCAAGCAGCAAGAAGTCCTCAAAACAAAAGATGATCTGCTTAGTGAGTTCGGTTTCGACCTGGAGCACTTCGGCGACAGAAGCTATCTGCTGCGGGCAGTTCCCGCCGTGATGAAAGAGGAAAATCTGGCCGAAGCCGTCACCACGTTGCTCGACTCCATTTCCGGCGAAGAGGAGCCGGCCAAACGTGATGAAAAAATCGCTCAGTC
>CAYPRI010000102.1:0-4207 GCA_964413085.1 uncultured Dehalococcoidales bacterium | reverse complement strand
TTCTTCACCCTTGACGGCATCGGTAAACATGACCAGGCAGCTGGGGCAGGCAACCGCCAGAGTGTCAGCGCCGGTGGCATAGGCCTCTCTGACTCTAACCCGTGCCGGGCTTTCCTTACCTCCTGCCAGAAGGTCCATGATAAAGTTGCCGCTACCACCACCGCAACAGAATGAATCAGCTCTGTTTTTCTCCATCTCAACCAGTGTGAGACCAGGTATGTACTGCAAGACCTGCCTGGGCTCTTCGTATAGATTGTTATATCTGCCCAGAAAGCACGGGTCATGGTAAGTGACTTTGTCATTACGTCGTAAAGGCTTTATCTTCTTTTTCTGAACCAAATCATTCAAAAGCTGGGTATAGTGGTAAATTTCGAAATCAGCACCCAGTGCCGGATAACGATTTTTCAAAACGTTGTAACCATGAGGGCAAATCGTTATTATCTTCTTTATTCCTAGTTCCCTAAATTTCTTTATGTTCTTCTCCGCAAGTGTCTGAAACAGGCCCATCTCCCCCAGCAGATATACTTCGTTTCCGCAGCACTCCTCATCGCTGCCGAGTATTCCAAAGGAAACACCTGCTGTATTTAACAATTCGACAACGCTCCGGGCCATTTTTTGTGCGTTCTCGTCATACGAGCCGAGGCACCCTACATATAGAAGATATTCATCTCCGGGTGCATATATCTTCGTCCCGTTTGCCCACGCAGCCCTGTCATCCCTTAAAAGCTTGTAGGGATTACCATATCCGTAAACAGCCTCGAAGAAGTGAGCAACCCGAGGCGGTATCTTGCCCTTTTCCACCATATCGCTCCTGGCTCCGACTATCCAGTCCACGATATCGGCGGCAAATTTCATAGGACAGTGCTCGGTGCAGTTCTTACACATTGTACATGTGTATAAGATTTCGGCTAGATGCTCGGACCAGTCAATTTCGCCCTTAAGCCAGGCGTAAGTTAGCCATAGTCGACCGCTGGTGGAGTAGGTATCAAATCTAAATCTTCTATATGCCGGGCAATTGAAAGAGGAGTAATCATTTGGGAACTTGCAATAGCCGCATCTAAAGCATCTGTGAATCTGGCCCGCATAATCTTGCGCCATTATCTCACCTCCCAATTTCCGGGGTTCATAATTCCATTAGGATCCAGGAGCTTTTTAACATCCGCCATGAGCTTCAACGTATTAGGGTCCATCCTCTCCATCATTATTTTTTGCTCGTCTACATTTGGTTTCCAGAGTAAGCCTCCCTTATCCGCCACAAACTCGGCCGCTTCATGTAAAGCCGCCCTGGCTCTACCCATCTCGTCCAGGTCCGCCCGGTTGAAAGTATATGCAAACGAGAACATCATGCAATGTCCACCATGAATAACCCGTCCGGAGCCGCCATATACGACACGATGTTTTATTGCCAGTTCAGCTACCTTTCTGGCACATTCCGGATAGAGTTCCAGCGGAATAATCGGTCCGGCATATTCGAAACCGCCGCCCCTCCTGACATCAGCAAACGCCGTCATACTTTTCTGCGGGTTGTCCATAAAGTCGCGCCTCATATCCAGGTTTATGGTCATAAATCCGGCATCTTTGCTATCAACATACTCTTGGACAGAATCGTAAACCATCTTCCTCTTCATCTCCAGCTCGCCCTCCGAGTCTGCGGTCAAGAATATATTAATGTGATAATTACCTCTGAACATCAGCGGCCGTTCTTGAGCCCATATGGCTAAATCTTCTATCATCTCGGTATGAGTGAGCTTGTATATGATATCCGGTACTAGGTCTTCTTTGTCAGTAACCAATATCTCCAAGTCCTTTATTTTCTTTTTGGGATAAAGCTTTAGGCCGACTTTGGTAATGACGCCGGTTGTACCCAGCCAGCCTAAAAAGAGCCCGGAGAGATCGGGCAATGGGGCGCCTTTTGAAAACCAGTAAGGCCCTATGGAACATGAACCGATTTTACAAATGTCTCCTGTGGGCAGCACCACTTCAAGTCCGTTAACCATGTCCGAGTTAAATCCATACTGGTTGGTCAGCCTTCCCTGGCCGTGTATTACGACATTGGCGGCTATGGTGGTTATGGGAGGCGCTTCAGGAACGCTGTGTCTCAGGTCAGGGTGATGCTTATTTAAATAGTCCCTTAGCGCACCTTGCGTGACGCCAGCCTCGACCACAGCGTATCTTGCCTTTTCATTCACCTCCAGTATCCTGTCCATCCTCTTCGTGTCCATCACGATTCCGCCCTTAAGGGGAACCACCAGGCCGGTCAATGCCAGACCTGCGCCCTTGGGCACTATGGCTACCTTCTCCTTGTTTGCCAGCTTAACTATCTGCTGAACTTCGTCCGTCGTTGCCGGCATTACCACATAGTCGGCCTCATGTGGTGTCATTAAACCCGGGTCTCGGCCATAGAAATAGCGCTCCTCTTGGTGGTTCGAGGCCCAATCCTTGCCTACTATCTTCTCCAGAGCTTCCAATATATCGCTCATAGTGTCACCTCCACTGCCTGTTTTTCACCTATGGCTAGCTTGCATAGGTCGATGATATGTATCGGTTTTATCCCTCTTCTGGCAACTTTTTCAGCCAGAGGGTCCCAGCAGGCCGGGCAGTTGAATACGCAATACTCCGCTCCAAACTTCACCATATCGTCTATATTCCGCTTTTGCACATCATGCCCCAAATCATAACCCTTCGATGTCATCATAAGTCCTCCGCAGCAGAGGGCGTTCTCACGGTCATATTCCCGCTTAACTCTTTCAACCCCAATAAGTTCGAATATATCATCCACAAAGTGGTCGGTTTCCGGCACCAGCCTGGCCGAACAGTTACGGTGGTATGCCGCCTTAATGTTTAGGGGCATTATCTCTTTCCTTAGTTTTTCAAGCCGTTTGTAGATATATTCGAAGTAGTGAACGGATTGAAAGGGCACCTCTATTCCGTAAGCCGGCGCCAGCTTAGTAAAGGTGCCATAACATTCATCATGTAAAAATATGACTTCCCTGATTCCCTGGTTCCAGATATTGTCTATCACCCTGGGGAGATTTTCCTTTATTATTGACATTTTGCCGAAGTGCAAGAACATGGCCTGACAGAAGAACTCGGTGCCCAGTAGCCACGAAGGCAGAATACCTTCAAAAAGTCTGCCGGTAGCTAATGTGTAAAGTCTCGGTATGGCACAAAAAGACAGTGCCGTTTTTTCAGGTTTCCCCACCAGAAATTTGCCCTGAGCGGTGGTCATATTGATTGCCTGCTTTGTGATAGGCCTGGCCTGAGGTAATATACCCTTCTCCTCCTGGCGCTCCACAATTAAGTAAAGAGGATGGTTACCGAATGGGCAGTATTCTTCACAGGCATAACAAGTCATGCAATCCTTCAATATATGGGAATCTTCACCGTTGATTACTTTTTGCCATTCTAACTTCGCCTTTTTTTTATCCTTGAAATCCATATATTGACATTTGACCAGGCAGCTAACAGCTTTACAGCCAGTGCATTTGGCTTCATCGAACTTCAATTCGGGCATTTCGACCCCCTTCGGGGCGAATTGTGCAAAAAAGGGGGGCACCTGTCAACCCGGTTATCGAAGCTGCCAGCTTCAGAACAAAAATTCTGCTTTTAAAGCTATTTAACATAAACGTTTTTCTCACGTTCTACGTTCTAGTATAATAGACGCCAGGTCAGAGGTTTCTCCTGGTGTTAAGTGAAGAATATTTAGTACAGCAGGCAGTAAATGGTAATCAAGCAGCATTTACGCAGCTATACAACCAGAACTTCGATAGGATACATCGGTATATTTACATTAAGGTTAGAAATCAAGCCGAAGCGGAGGATTTAACGCAGGATGTATTCATCAGAGCACTGGGGTCCATCAATACGTATAAATGGCGGGACCTGCCATTTGCCGCCTGGCTATTTAAGATTGCACATAACAGAGTAATTGACCATGTACGGAAACAAGCTAAGGAGAAAAGAGCACCACTCGAGGAAGCTTACGCCAGGAGTGTTGAAGATCCTATACAAATGACAGAAAGGGATTATGAGGTTTATCAATTGAAAACGGCACTGGAGCAACTACCGGAAGCCCAACGTGATGTGGCTACTTTGCGTTTTATCGCTCAGCTATCGATCGCCGAGGTAGCCAAAACTCTGGGGAAAAGCGAGGGCACGGTTAAGGCGCTGCAGTTCAACGCGACGGCTTCATTGAGAAAAGCCCTTC
>CAYPRI010000101.1:0-4210 GCA_964413085.1 uncultured Dehalococcoidales bacterium | reverse complement strand
GTGCAGATCAGGACACCCAACCTGCCCTACAAAACTCGGATTTTAATAAGGCGCCCGGCTGACCCCTCCCTCTTTAGCGGAAATGTCATTGTTGAATTTATGAATCCAAGCGGCGGCTATGATATCGCAACTGCCTGGGCGTGCTACTGGAACCAGATAATGCGCAACGGCGATGTTTGGGTCGGAGTTACCTGCAAGAAGACGATAGTGTATTCAACATGTACCCCGGGAGTGCCCCAGGGACTGAAAGTTTTTAACTATCCCCGGTATGCAACGTTGTCTTTTGCCAGAGACCGGGCGCAAGCCTGGGACATTTTCACCCAGCTGGGTGCTCTGCTTAAGAGCAGCGACCCATCCAACCCGCTGGTTGCTGATGGGTTTGATTTGAGCAACATAAAGCTAATCGGCCACGGCTATTCCCAGACTGGCGGCTATTTGATTACCTACATCAACTTTTTCCACAAGGATGCCAAAATCGGTGATAACTTCATCTACGATGGCTACTTAGCTAGCTCTGCTGCCGGACCCATCTGGCTCAATGACGATGGCATGAATCCCTGTCTTCCCAGTATGGCTTTTGGGCCTTATTCATCGACGGACCCCCGCCGGGTAATACAGCCTTGTGGTGTTCCTGTTATACATACACTGACTGAGACAGAAATTGCTCTGCCGTCTGCGGACTTGAATGCTATCGTAACCCGGCGCGCGGACAGTGATACCTATCCGGATCTGTTTAGGCGCTATGAGATACCGGGCGCCTGCCATATGACTGCGGGTTCTGTGGGACCTACGAACGAGGATAAATGTAAAACCATGTGGTATGTATGCCCGTGGTGTTGCGTAGGTACTCCCAGCGATTTTCCGTCGTATTATCTTTATAACGGCATTCTGTCGAACATAGAGAAATGGATTGTTGGTGGGACCCTGCCGCCAAAAGATGATCGTATAGCGACTACTGCCGCCGGCGTGGTCATTAGAGATGCTTACGGTAATGCCAAGGGTGGCGTCCGAACCCCCTATGTCGACGTACCAATAAAACGCTATTTCCCGTATAGTCTTGGATGTACTAGCTGCCCCAATGATCCGAGCTTGTGTGCCACCAACCCACCGAATATATGCGCCAGTTGTTCATTCTGGTGTTCGATTATGGGCACTATAACACCTTTCAGTCAGGCAACACTGGAAAGCTTATACAGGAATCATGGTGGCTATGTAAGTAAGTTCGTGAAGAGCACCCAGCAGTTGTTCAAGAGCGGATGGATTGTTGAAGCTGACGTGGATATTATGAAGTCAGGTGCGGCGGAGTCCGATATACTCAAATAGTATCAGCCGCCTAATATATCAAGCATTTGTAGAGGCAAGCAGGGATGGTGACGGCCATCCCTGCTTGATAATCATTCGCCTTTGATATGTTACGTATTGCGATTTTATCTGTTATAATGATTTTTAGGGCCTATAAAAATCAACGAAGCAGGAGGTAGATATGAAAGGGGACAAGAAAGTAATAAACACCTTAAATTCTCTTTTAGCCGATGAACTGACAGCTATCAACCAGTATATGGTGCATGCGGAGATGTGTGAAAACTGGGGTTATGACAAACTGGGAGAAACCATTCAGAAGCGTGCCATAGAGGAGATGAAGCATGCCGAAAAGCTAATAGGACGAATTTTATTCCTGGAGGGCATTCCAATCGTCAGTAATCTCAGGAAAATGAATATCGGAAGTGACGTGCCCAAGATGTTTGTTAGCGACCATGACTTGGAGGAGATGGCAATAAAGAACTACAACGCGGGCATAGCGCTATGTGGAGATGCTAAAGATTTCGCCACGCGTGAAATTCTGGAATCGATACTGAACGATGAAGACAGGCATATCGACGGCATCGAAGAAGTACAGGACCAGATTAAACAAATGGGCATACAGGTCTTCTTGTCAACGCAAAGATAATAAATCGGGAATCAGATTCTATTAATTAGCATGGGGGCTTTTTGTCTTTCATAACATAAACCGGCCTATCAGATTACAAAGATTTTGGGTAGAGGAGAATCTCTAGGAAGGTAAAGGCGCGGTGAACTCGATTTCGGCCTCGTCCTTCTGGCGAATTGCTGCTTGGGCCGCCGTGAGTTTGGCGATAGGCACTCTGAATGGGCTGCAGCTTACGTAATCGACGTTTATAGCGTTGAAGAATTGAATGGACCTGGGCTCTCCGGCCTGCTCTCCGCAGACTCCTATTTTAATGTCTTTACGCGCTCGACGCGCCCAGAAAATCGCCGTTTCCATCAGTCTGCCCACACCTTTGACGTCTATCACCTCGAAGGGATTGTCTTCCAGAATGCCGATTTGCAGGTATGTAGATAGAAATTTCTTTTCAGCATCTTCACGGCTGAAAGAATAAACCGCCTGTGTTAGGTCGTTGGTGCCAAACGAGAGGAAGTCTGCCGCTTCGGCCAGCCTGCCTGCCCTCATACAGGCACGCACCGTCTCCATCATACAGCCGACCTTCAGGTTGGAACCCTCCAGGCACTTCTTTTTGATAAGTATTAACTCCTGCAGAGTGATTACCTGCGGTATCATAACCGAGACATCGGCCGGTACCTCCGCCCTGGCGGCCTCAATCGACTTCACCTGCATCTTGTATATATCGGGTGATGTTACCGCCAGCCTGACACCTCTGTGCCCCAGCATAGGATTAATCTCTTTTAGTTCAGCTATTCGCTGCCTGATCCGGGGACTTGTAGTTTCCGTTTCGGATGGCAGAAATTCATGCAGCGGCAAGTCGAGCAGCCTTATAACGATTGGTAGACCTTTCAGCTCTCTGAACAGGGCCATGAAGTCTTCTTTCTGTAGCACTGCTAGACGTTCCAGGGCGGCTGCTCTTTTAGTCTCAGTTTCTGCTAGTATGAACTCCCGTATAGCTGAAAGTCGTTCAGGACCGCTGAACTGACGTTCGGTGCGGCACAGCCCTATTCCCTCTGCACCCAGCTTGATGGCCTGGGCGACCATTTCCGGCGTGTCCGCATTCGCTCTTACGCCCAGGCGTTTGAATCCATCAGCCCAGGCTAGCAGGTCACTGAGCTCGTCTATCATCTGCCCCTCCTCCAGAGGCAGCGTACCCAGGTAAACGGCGCCGGTTGTCCCATCTATGGTAATTTCGTATCCCTGTCGCACCACCTGCCCTTTGACCTGAAACTGTTTGAGATTGAGGTCTATTTCAATGTCCCCGGCTCCACAGACGCACGGCTTGCCCATGGCACGGGTGACTATAGCGGCATGTGAAGTCAGGCCGCCTTTCGATGTCAATATTCCATCTGAGGCTGCAATACCCTGGATATCGTCCGGGCTCGTCTCCGGGCGGACCAGTATTACCGGCATACTTCTTTTCGCCAGTCTCATGGCCTCGATTGGCTCAAAAACAACCTGTCCGCTAACAGCGCCTGGGGCCGCGGCCAGTCCTTTGGTTAGGGGATGATACGAATCGGGCGAAATTATATGTTTGTGCAGCAATGCTCTAAGGTCGTCCGCGGTCAGGCTGGCGATGGCCTCTTCTCTGGTGATAAGTCCTTCATGGACCATATCGATAGCCACCTTGACTGCAGCCCGGCCGCTTCTCTTTGCTGACCTGGTCTGTAATATATAAAGCCTTTTAGACTCGATAGTGAACTCGATATCCTGCATGTCATGATAATGGTGTTCCAGTAGCTCTGCCATTTCCTGTAATTGAGCATAGACGGCTGGCATATGTTTTTTGAGGTGTGTAATCGGGCTTGGCGTCTTGGCTCCTGAGACCAAGTCTTCCCCCTGAGCCTGGCTTAGGTACTCACCGAATAGCCCCTTCTGACCGGTGCTCGGGTCGCGGCTGAATAATACACCGGTGCCGGAGTTGGCGTCTTTGTTGCCGAAGACCATTGCTTGAATGATGACTGCGGTACCCAGGTCGGCCGCTATGTTGTTCAGACGGCGGTACTCAACAGCGCGCAGATTGTCCCAGGAGTCGAAAACGCGCTTGGCGGCTGTCTTCATATCCGCTATGTCGTTCACGTTCAGAATGGTATCCATCATGCCGGGCATGGATACCGGCGCCGAGGAGCGCACTGAAACCTGGAGTTCTTTGCCCAGCTTCTTACATGTGCGGTTTTCCAGGTCAGCTATAGACTGTTTAATTTCCGTTTCGGGCAATTTACCACTTTTCTTATACTCGGCGTAGGAATC
>CAYPRI010000100.1:0-4387 GCA_964413085.1 uncultured Dehalococcoidales bacterium | reverse complement strand
CAGAAGTGCCGGTTAATCGACGAGATAATAATTGTGGTTAATGAGACGAAGCTGGACTTAGCACGCGATTTAGTTTCAGACATGCGCTGGTCTAAGGTGGAGGAGATATGTACCGGCGGAAAGCGACGACAGGACTCCGTCAGGCAGGGTCTCAACGAACTGGAGGATTGCGACTGGGTAATGATACACGACGGCGCCCGGCCCTTTCTGACCGAAGATTTGATTCGCGATGGACTAGAAGCGGCGCAGGCTGTTGGTGCCGCGGTGGCCGCCGTTCCCATTAAGGATACAGTGAAGATGGGCGGCAGTGATATGCTGGTAGACTGCACACTTAACCGGCAGGAACTGTGGGCGGTACAGACGCCCCAGATGTTTCGCTTTGATATAATAGCTGAAGCTCATGAGCAGGTTAAGGATGATGTTACCGACGATGCAACGATGGTCGAACGCCTGGGGCACAAGGTCAGGCTTTATATGGGCTCTTACGACAACATAAAGATAACCACACCCGATGACATGGCTCTGGCCGAGCTTATAGCCGGGAAGAAATAATAATGCGAGTTGGAATCGGATACGATGTGCATAAGCTCGACAAAAGGCGCAAGCTGATACTCGGCGGTGTCGAGATTGCTTTCCATAAAGGGCTGCTGGGCCACAGCGACGCTGATGTATTGGTTCATGCCATAATTGATGCACTGCTCGGTGCTGCCGGGCTCAGGGATATCGGCGTTCAGTTTCCGCCCGACGACCCGGAGTTTAAAAACATTTCCAGCCTGGTCTTGCTGAACAGAATGAGTAAACTGCTCGATAAAAAAGGCCTTGAGATTGTAAATATAGATGCTGTTGTTATCGCTGAGCAGCCCAAACTGTCACCGCTCATTGAGGACATGCGCCGCAATATCAGTCGGACGCTGGACATAGATTTGGAGCAGGTCATGGTCAAGGCAACGACAACAGACGGGCTGGGTTTCATCGGCGCCGGAGAAGGCATCGCCGCCAGCTCGGTCGCCATGTTGGAAGAAAAATAATAAGAAATCCTTATTATGAAACTAATCAGAAGCATCAAACGAGATATTCAGGCGGTCTATGAGCATGACCCGGCCGCTAAAAACGTCTGGGAAATATTATTCGCCTATCCGGGCTTTCACGCCCGACAGTTCCATCGCCTGGCCCATACCCTTTGGAACTGGCACTGGCCCTTCTTCCCGAGATTCGTTTCCCACATGGGGCGATTCTTTACCGGAATTGAAATACATCCGGGCGCTAAAATCGGCGAGGGATTTTTCATCGACCATGGCATGGGCGTGGTCATAGGAGAGACTTCAGAAATCGGTGAAAACGTGGCCCTGTATCAGGGTGTCACTCTGGGGGGTACCAGCCTGTTAAAGAAGAAACGGCATCCCACCATTGGCAACGACGTCGTAGTCGGTGCCGGCTCCAGCCTTATCGGCGCCATAACCATCGGCGACGGCGTAAAAGTGGGCGCCGGCTCGGTGGTGGTCACCTCGGTTCCGCCGCATGCCACCGTCGTCGGCGTTCCCGGACGCGTGGTTGAAGTCCGCAATCCCGATACCGACACCGTGGAAAAACTGCCCGACCCCGTCTGGGAGAAAATACAGTCGCTGGAAACGAGAATAACCGGGCTAGAATCAGCGCTGAAGAAGGCAGGGTCACAAAAGAGACAGACAAAAAGTTAAAACTCGGAGAAATGAATGAAGGTATTTGATACGCTGGCGGGGCAAAAGAAGGAGTTTAAGCCCGAGGGGAAAACGGTGACCATGTACGTCTGCGGCGTAACCGTTTACGACGAATGCCACATAGGCCATGCCATGAGCTATGTAATTTTCGATGCCATCCGCCGCTATCTCGAGTACAAGAGTTATAAAGTGAAGCACGTCCAGAACTTCACTGACATCGACGATAAAATCATAAACCGCGCCAACCAGCTGGGCATTTCATCGACGGAGCTGGCTGAAAAATATATCGATGAATATTTCAAGGACATGGACGCACTCAACATCAAACGCGCGCACGTCTATCCCAGGGCCACCGAGGAAGTGCCCAAGATAATCGAAGTCATACAGGGGCTGATAGACAAGGGATTTGCCTACGAAGCCGAGGGCAGCGTCTATTTCCGGGTGAGGAACTTTCCCGGTTACGGCAAGCTATCGCGGCAGGACCTTGACGATATGCTGTCGCGCGGTTCGTCCGAGGAGGGCGAGAAGGAGTACCCGCTGGACTTCGCACTGTGGAAGGCGGCCAAGCCGGGCGAGCCTTTCTGGCCCAGTCCCTGGGGACAGGGCAGGCCGGGGTGGCATATAGAATGCAGCGCCATGGCTTTAAAATATCTGGGCGAGACGCTGGATATACACGGCGGCGGACAGGACCTCATCTTCCCACACCATGAGAACGAGATAACGCAATCGGAAAGCTTCACCGGCGTCGAGCCGTTTGTCCGGCACTGGCTGCACAACGGCCTGCTTCAGCTGGGCGAGAATAAGATGAGTAAGTCGCTGGGCAACCTGATAACTGTGAAGCAGGCGCTGGAGCAGTTCAGCCCTGACGCGCTCCGACTGTTCATACTCAGCTCCCACTACCGCAGCCCGCTGACTTACAGCGAGGAGATCGTCAGGGCAGCTGAGTCGGGCATGGAAAGGCTGTGGCAGGCGGCGAGGGATGGAGGCAGAGCCGGAGGCAAGATGCTGGATGCCGAAACGTACCGCAGCCGGTTCGAGGGCAGCATGGATGATGACTTTAACACGGCGCAGGCACTGGCGGCGCTGTTTGAGCTGGCCAGAGAGATAAACCGCGGCCGTGAAGAGAAGTGCAACGTGTCCGCAGCCCAAAATACGTTAACAGAGCTGGCCGGCGTGCTCGGTTTTACACTCGAGGAGCCGAAGAAACCGCCGCTGGAAAGCGGGCCTTTTGCCGGGCTTCTAAAAGAGTTGAGCCAGAAATTCGACAAGGTGCCGGCCTACAAATCCGATATGGATGCCGAGCAGTTGATTCAGCTGTTGATCAAGGCGCGGGAGGAGCTGCGAAAAGCCAAGCGGTGGCAGGATGCCGACCTGATACGGCAGCGCCTCAGCCGGCTGGGCGTAGCTCTGGAAGACACGCCAGGCGGTACCATCTGGAGGCGAACATAAAAAGTCAAAAACCAAAACCCAAAAGCCAAAATGTCAGATAAAAATGTAAAAATGAGTATTTAATTAGTTTTTAAAATTGAGATATTTGAATTTGTTTAGGATTTAGAAATTAGGATTTCAGGTTTCGATTCGGATCTCGTGTCCCATCCTGGCGACTAGAAATTCGGCGGCGCTGCCGTTCTTAAGCGAGACCTCCATATAACCGCTGCTGCCGATTATGGCTACCAGTCCTCTGGCATGCGCGTAGAATCCGCTCAGGCCGTGTATCTGATGCTCGCCCACGGCTACGATAACTTTTCCCGCCGGCAAATCGCCGCTCCTGACGTTGGTAATCAGGTTGCCGAAGTTGTCTATATGCAGCACGCGTCCCACCAGGTCGCCGCGGGCGTTTTTGTATGGGCGCGGTATATCGAAGACGTGCACCTGTTCAAGCCTGTCGCCGAACTTTTTCATAGGCACGCCCAGCGACAGGTGTGCGGCCACCGGAGCCAGGATATCCCGGCCGTGGAAGGTGCTGCTTACCGGATGGCGCCAGTATTCGGAGTTGCTTATTGCCACGGCTTCCAGGCCGTCCGGTAATTTGCGCAGTTCGGCAGTGGATGGTATCTGGCGCGCCGGCTTGCCATGCCTCTTTCTGTACTCATCCAAAACGTAGCTCAAAATGCCATTGTCCGGCGCTACGAACAGGGCAGTGGTCGTTTTTAAAATGATGGCTTTTCTGCGGCTGCCCACGCCCGGGTCGACCACCGCCAGGTGGATTGTCCCTTCCGGGAAATAGGGGCAGGCGGTGCTCAGAACGAAGGCTGCCTGCAGGACGTTCTGAGGTTCGATGGAGTGGGAGATATCGACGATGACAGCTTTCGGGTTCAGTCTCAGTATGACGCCCTTCATGCTGGCCACATAGGCGTCGGCAGTCCCAAAATCCGTGGTCAGGGTTATGACTGGAGCCATGTCTGTCCTTTTATGTCATTGCGAGCGAAGCGTGGCAATCTCGTCTTTGAACTGCGGCGAATAACATTTATACCAAAAAACGTAGTCTCGGCCTTTTAAGGGCGAGACCATGAGGTTAAAACCTCATGGCTACGTATTTTTTCTATTCCCTCTCCCTTGATGGGAGACGGCCAGGGTGAGGGTGATAAATTAAATTAAAAATTCAAAATGGTTTTTACTTCTGTCTTGTACTTTTGACCTTTTACTTTTAGTTTTCGTTCCCCTCCTCCATTTAGGGAGTTTAAGAGGGG
>CAYPRI010000099.1:1283-4418 GCA_964413085.1 uncultured Dehalococcoidales bacterium | reverse complement strand
GTATATATATTAAGAGATTAGTTGTGTTTTAAATATTAATAATGTCTAAGCAACCATAATAGTGTTGAAAAGTCATCATTTAGAATATGCGACATTAACATTTAAGTGTGAAGGGTTATCAACAGAGATGAGAGAATTATCCACCATCAACCGCACTTTTTCCACAGGCGGCCTAAATCATGATGCAGATGGTGTTCTTCGTGGCTTTAGTTTCTTCCGGATTTCGTCGATTGATTCCTGGAGCTGTGGATTAACGTCGATTTCGGCAGCGATTTTTTCACAGCCATGGAGCACCGTGGTGTGATCCCTATCGCCAAGCATCTTGCCGATTTCAACGAGGCTGCAATGGTTTCGCTCGCGTAACAGGTACATGGCGACCTGCCGGGCGAGAACGGCTGTTCTGTCCCTGCGCTTGCCGGTCAGCATTTCAGTGTCGACGCCGAAGAAGTTGGCCACCGTGGTTATAATAATTTTCGGTGCAGGACCGACATCGTACCGGCTATCCTTAGGTAGGATATCGGCCAAAGATTGCGTGGTAAGTTTAATATCTATTTTCTCGCCGCTCAGCCGGGAGTATGTGACCACCCTGTTTAGCGCGCCTTCCAGCTCACGCGTATTATGCTGGAACTGCACCGCTAGAAAACGCAGTACTTCAGCCGGCGGAGCTGCTACGTTTAGTTGTTTCGATTTGACTTTCAAAATGGCCAGGCGCGTCTCCAGGTCCGGTATGCCCAGGTCAGCGATAAGACCCCATTCCAGTCGCGACCTCAACTTCTTGGTGATGGACGATATGCCTCTGGGGGGGCGGTCGCTGGTAATGACAATCTGGCAATTATTTTCATACAGGTCGTTAAAAATGTGGAACAGGCATTCCTGAGTTTGCGCCTTACCGCTTAGAAATTGAACATCATCTACCAGCAAGAAATCAGTAGACCTGAACTTGCGATGAAAATCGTCTATCTTGTTGTTTTTAAGCGCGATTACGAATTGATTGGTGAACTGCTCGGCGCTAGCGATGAGCACGGTAAGGCCTTTGGACTTGGCTGTGTGTCCTATGGCGTGAAGAAGATGTGTTTTCCCTGAGCCGGTATCACCGTAGATAAAAAGAGGATTATATTTATTGCCCGGGTCTTCGGAAACCTCAAGCGCTGCTGCGTAGGCGAGTCGGTTGCTTTCGCCGACTACAAAATTGTCGAAGGTGTACCTGGGATTCAACCTGAATGCTGTTGCCGGCTCTTTCGCTCTGGTGCTGGTGCCGCCGTCCGCCTGCCGCGACCCCACCGGTTGTACATCCTGACTAATTGGCCGGATGGCAAACTGGATATCAACTGACTGGCCGGTAATGCTGGTGAGAGTTCTTTTAATCAGAGAGTGGAGTCGGCTTCTCAACCACTCGGCGATGAAGACATTGGGGACACCTATGGTGAATACGCCTTCCCTGTAACTTATGCCCGAAGTATCCTTGAGCCAGGTATCGAAATTCGGCTTATTGACCTGGAGTTGAAGTGCTCCTAAGGCGGCTTCCCATATCGATTGTGCTGACTTCAACTCGCTCCTTCAAAATTTCGTTTAAGCCCGGCGAAACGCAACAAAAATCCCCCACCCAAGCCCAAATTTTTATTCTTTTTTTACCGTAAAAGCTACATGTTAGGCAACAGATTTCTGCGGATAAAATCTAAAAAGAATTTGCCGACGAACCGCGCCACAACTGCCTAAGATTAACATACCGCTCTCTTGGGGTGTCAAGGGGGTTATTGACATAATGGAGGAAGTTGCTAAAATTTATTGGGACATGAAAAAAACTTTAGTTTTTATGGGCACTCCGGATTTCTCTGTTCCGGTACTTGAGGCGTTAGTTGGCAGCGATTTTCATGTGGCAGCGGTGTATACGCAGCCGGACAGAAAGTCAGGGCGCGGCCAACAGGTTACGCAGTCACCGGTTAAGCGGTTAGCATTGTCACGCGGACTCGATGTTGTGCAAATAGAAAAATTTAAAGTTGCCGGAACTATGGAGAAGTTAGCTGCTTTAAAACCGGACCTGATTGTGGTAGCGGCTTTCGGTTTGCTGTTGCCGCCTGAAGTGCTGAGCTTGCCGAAGTCAGGTTGCGCTAATGTTCATCCGTCTTTACTGCCGCAGCATCGCGGTCCGTCACCAGTCGCCGCAGCCATTTTGAAGGGCGACGAAGTAACAGGCGTCACCATTATGTTGATGGACCCAGGCATGGATACCGGTCCGATCTTGAGCCAGAAGAAAGTGCCGATTTCCGAGGAAGACACTACCGGCTCACTGAGAGCTAAACTGTCGCAGGTCGGTGCGCAGCTACTTATTGAAACGCTGCCTTTATGGATTGAAGGCCGGATTAATCCGCAACCTCAGGATGAGGGCCGGGCCAGTTACAGCAGGATGATAAAGAAGGAAGATGGCGAGATAGACTGGCGGCTGACGACCCAAGAACTATGGCGGCGCATCCGCGCCTTCGACCCCTGGCCCGGAAGTTTTACCACGTGGCGGGGCAATCGACTGAAGCTTATCAAGGTGACGCCGATTTACGATGAAAGATACGGAGAGCCGGGCAAGGTGGTGGCTCTGGCACCTCCGCACAAAGTTTCCGTTGGTGTTCAAACGGGCGACGGAGTTTTAGGCCTGGTCAGGGTACAGCTGGAGGGCAAGCGTGAACTGTCGGCGGAGGAATTTGTACGGGGGCAGCGGGATTTTATCAGCAGCCTTCTTCTTTGACACCATCTCGAGTTTTGAACTAAAATTTACTCGGAGGAAATTAGAAAATGTTTTTCTTTGACCCGTTGTGGTTTCTGATTATGATACCGCCGCTAATCTTTATGATTTATGCACAGGCAAGGGTGAGTTCTGCCTTCAATAAGTATTCGAAAATTGCCAACGTTCAGCACATCACCGGCGCCGAGGCCGCCGTGAGGCTGCTCAATTCCAACGGGCTGGGCAATGTGAAGGTCGAGGAAGTAAAGACCAGGCTGGGGGATCATTACGACCCGGGCAAAAAAGTTCTTCGGCTTTCGCCGGGGGTGGCCAATACTCCGTCGGTAGCGGCGCTAGGAATCGTAGCTCATGAGGTGGGTCATGCCGTCCAGGACAAGGTGGGCTATGCCTACATGAGGTTT
>CAYPRI010000099.1:0-1183 GCA_964413085.1 uncultured Dehalococcoidales bacterium | reverse complement strand
GTTCTTTCAGCAGCTGCTTTAACCTACGTGGCGGCTACGCTTCAGGCGATAGCACAGCTCTTCTACTTCGTGCTAATTGCATTGGGCGGCAATCGAAGATAAGCATTTTTAACCGGACTTGCTCGAGCCTCTGAGGAAATTACTTCAGGGGCTCTATTATTTCCTTTTATTCTCCCTCCTCGGCGGGAGGGAGTTAGAGGGAGGGGGAGAACTAAAGCTGATTGCCAACGGGCAATCTCATCACTATAATGACGAGGCGCAAGAGTTTAACCGGAGTAAATTTTGCCCAGGAAAAAATCGGAAAGTTTTTCGGAGCTCAAGGAGATAATCGCCAGGCTGCGCGGGCCGGATGGCTGTCCCTGGGATAAGAAGCAGACGCACGCCTCGCTGAGACCTTTTTTGGTCGAGGAGAGTTACGAGGTGTTGCAGGCGCTGGATGAAAACGCCCCGGAAAAATTGCGTGACGAGCTGGGCGACCTGCTGCTTCAAATAATGCTGCATGCCCGGATCGCCGACGAGTCGGGACAGTACGACATCGACGATGTCATCAAGAGCATCAGCCAGAAATTGATACACCGGCATCCGCATGTATTCGGCGGCCGGAAGGCAAAAGACGTGGTTGAGGTGGAGCAGAACTGGGAAGCGTTAAAACAGGAAGAGAAGACCGAAGGCGAATCGATTTTATCGGGCATGTCGGAGCAGATGCCGGCGCTAACGTACAGCCAATCGATGCAGCGCCGGGTTGCGGGCGTGGGCTTCGATTGGGAAGAAGTAGAGGAAATCATAGACAAGCTGGCCGAGGAAGTGATGGAGATCAAGCACGCTCGCGACCAACTGGAAAAAGCCAGAGAGTTCGGCGATTTGCTTTTTACTCTGGCCAACATTGCCCGCCGACTGGACATAGACCTTGAGATGGCGCTGCGCGCCGCCAACCAGCGTTTCTATCGACGCTTCACTCATATGGAGGAACTATGTCGCCAGCGCGGCTTTAACCTGGCCGACCTCTCGCTGGAACAACAAAACGCACTTTGGGAAGAGGCGAAAAAGAAAGTGGGATAGTCTGGTCGGGGCGAGAGGGTTCGAACCTCCGACCTCAGCGTCCCGAACGCTGCGCGCTACCAGACTGCGCTACGCCCCGCCATCGGATATTATAAGCGGCTTTAACTTTTGGGGCAAGCAATGT
>CAYPRI010000098.1:0-4480 GCA_964413085.1 uncultured Dehalococcoidales bacterium | reverse complement strand
GCCAGATACGGCGGCTTTGGGGCAGAAGTCGACTTATCCGCAGTTCCCACAAATACCAGAGGGCTTACGCCGGAAGAAATTCTCGGTTGCGAGACTCAGGCTAGGATGATGCTCCAGGTTTCCCCGGCTGACGTAGATACAGTTATGGCGGTTGTTAAATCAAAGAAGGCAACTGCCACCGTAATCGGCCAGATTAACAAAGACGATAAAGAGGTGTTTTTCTACAAGGGACAAACCGTGGCTACTATCCCCAATAAACCTTCCAAGGCAGTTTTAGAGAGTTTGAAGGCCGGTAAATAACGCACTGATTGAGAATTAAGGGTGATTCTGTGCGGTTCCACTTATCACAGTATTCCAGGATTTGCCATCATAATGCAGGATGATGCCGCCGTGCTGCTGGACTGTGCCGCCGCCGCCCACAGCGAATACGTCTGAGGGAGAGGTGCTCCAAATATAATAGAGGGCTTTTGTGGTACCGCTCACCATGGCGTCCCAGGTGTCTCCGTTGTAGTGCAGTATGGTGCCATTAAATCCCACGGCGAAAACATCTGAGAAAGAGTTGCCCCAGATACAATACAGAGAATTTATGGTCCCACTGGTCATTTCATTCCAGGCATTACCGTCGTAATGTAGTATGGTGCCATTAGCCCCTACGGCAAAAACATCTGATGGTGAGCTGCCCCATATGCCGTAAAGGTCATTTTCTGTCACACTTGCCATGGCACTCCAGGCCTCCCCGTCATAGTGGATTATGGTACCGTTAAATCCCACAGCGGATACATCGAATGGAGAGCTGCCCCATACATAATAAAGGGCATTTGCGTTATTGCTTTTCATGGCCTGCCAGATCTCGCCGTTGTAGTTAAGGATAATGCCCCCGCTACCCACGGCGAATACATCCGCAGATGATTCGCCCCAGGTACCATAAAGATTCTGTGTGGTTCCGCTAGCCAGAGCACTCCAGGCTTCGCCGTCGTAATGTAGGATGGTACCATTGCTGCCTACGGCGAAGACGTTCGATGAGGAGCTACCCCACAGGTCATGAATGGCGTTTGTAGTTCCGCTGGTCATGACATTCCAGGCTTCACCGTCATAATGAAGAATACTACCGTTAAATCCTCCGGTAAATATATCAGAGGAGGAATCCCCCCAGACACCGTAAAGGAAATATTTAGTACCGCTTATATTTCCGGGCAAATCTTCAACTGACTTTGGCTCGGGTATAATAGTGCAGGCACTAGCGACGAGCAAGACGGCTAAGAGACAAGATATATATATCCTTCTCGTCATTTGAGCTTTCTACCGCCTGAAATGAGTATAGCGTAATCTTTTGTAACCTTCAATATTCTTTAACAGCCCAGACTGCTGGCGATGAGTGCAGATGAAGTTTGACGTCATCCCTGATACTGAAGTAACATTTAGCTCACCTGTTGTGAAATGATGGCCGTTTTGGAAGTAGCTCCCGTCAATGCTGTTGGTATTCCCGCCCTTCGTTTTCTAAATTATTCGTTCCCTGTGCAACGTTGCTGAAATCACAGAGAAATGTGAATGGCTACCCTGAAGAATAACTCAAGGAAACTTCCGATCAGACCGGAGACTGAGCGCACGCCTGAAGAAGAAACTCTGGTCATGCGCCTCGATATGTTCATCAAAATGAGGTGGGTGGCCATCCTCGGAGTTGTCCTGGTCACCATTGTAGCCAGATACGCCTTCAACATCGTTTTTCCGACCCTGCCGGTATATATCGTCTGCGTATTTATAGCCCTGTACAATCTGCTGCTGACAACACAGCTGAGAGAACTGAATAAATCGCCGGCTGACCAGATTATCCCTAGTGCCCGCCGGCAGGGTTATTTCCACATTATTTTTGACATGCTGGCACTTACCGTGCTGCTGCATTTCACCGGCGGGATGGAAAATCCCTTTGTCTACCTATTTGTCTTTCACATCGTGATGGCCAGCCTCGGCCTAAAATATCGAGAGGTTTATTTACTCTGCACAGTTGCCGTGGTAATGGTGGCGTCGCTTTACGGTCTGGAAGCGGCAGGAATAGTGCCTCACGTCAATCTCGAGGGCTTTGTTTTGCCAACGAGATATCAGGAGACGAGCCGTATTGCGGCTCAACTGGTTGTGCTCGCAGTTCTCCTTTATGGCACAGCTTATATGAGCACAGCCATAGTCGGGGAGATGAGGAGGAGACGGCGAGAAGTAGTACTCCGGAGCCAGGAACTTGCTGAAAAAATAAACGAACTGGAGAGCGCATTTGGAGAGATCGGGAAGCTGAAAGAGGAAAGAGATAAATTATTATACTTTATAGGCGTCGCAGCTCACGACTTGAAGGCACCCCTTACGGCTATCCAGGGTTTCCTGTGGGTGATGATAGGCGGATTTACCGGTAAAATAACGGAGAAGCAGAAGAACTTGCTTGAACGCAGCGCCGCTCGTATTAACGAACTTATGAGATTAATCAGCGATTTACTGGATATTCCGCGCATCGAGTCAGGGCAGATTGTTGAGGAGATGAAAGAAATCTCACTTCACCAGGTGATTTTTCATTCTATTGAAGTTCAGCGTAATCTGGCTGAGACCAAGGGGCTTGTACTTAAAGTCGAGATTTCTAAAGAGCTTCCCAGAATAATGGGCTCAGCCCCGCGATTGCAGCAGGTGTTAAATAACCTGGTATATAACGCAATTAGATACACACCAAAGGGTACAATAACCGTCAATGCGCAGGAACGTGAAGCTGACGTGCTCTTTGAAGTTATCGATACCGGTATCGGTATTCCACCTGAGGACATGTCGCGACTATTTCAGGACTTCTTTCGGGGAAGTAACGTGGAATCCAAGGGAACAGGCCTGGGACTATCCATAAGCCGCAGGATTATTGAGGCTCACGGAGGCAGGATTTGGGCTGAAAGCCCCTGCCACGGAACTAGCTGCGGCAGTAAATTCAGTTTTACGCTACCCAAGATGAGCAAACCCAGAAAGAGCTAAATTGACACAAAACATTCCTGTTTGGTAATTACTTCGGACGTATAGCAAAAGCAGCGGAACTATAGTAAAATACTTCGAGGATAAATATGACGGGCAAAATACTCGTTGTCGACGATGACCCTGATATTCTTGATGCAGTAGCCATGATACTTGAGTCACAGGGCTACAAGGTGGTCACTGCCCGTGACGGTGTAGAAGGTTTGGCCACGCTCAAAGCCGAACGACCCGACCTTATGATCCTTGACCTTTTAATGCCCAAGATGGACGGATTTGCCGTGTGTAAAGAGCTTCAGGACGCCAGGTGGGCAGAGTACAGGAAGACTCCTATTTTGATATTGACCTCGGTGAGAGAGGATGCCAGCCGGCGCCGCTATGAACTGGAGACTGGTGTGGAACTTGACGTGGATGATTATCTCGAGAAGCCGATGTCACCTGATGTCTTGATTAAGATGGTAAGCACCAGCATAGAAAAGAAAAAATCCAGATAATATCTGTCTAATCAGGTTAATAAAAGGAGGCAGTTCTGAGTGAAAAGTAAAGCTAAAATTCTGATTGTTGATGACGATGCCGATTTTGTTGAGTCGACGAGGATCGTCTTAGAGAGTAAACCCTACGAGGTCATCGTTGCCGTCAACGGAGAAGAAGCCCTGCGCAAGGCAAAGGAGGAGAAGCCCGATTTAATTCTCCTTGACATAATCATGCCGGTAAAAGACGGATTCACCGCCGCGGAGCAGCTTAAGAAAGACCCCAAGCTGGCCAAGATTCCGGTGCTGATGGTTACCAGCTTCGCTACCAGGGGAGGCAGCACAGAAATTCCCCGCTCCCGTGGTTATGCACTGGACGCCGAGGATTATATCGAAAAGCCGGTAGCTCCCCAAACTTTGCTGGCTGCGGTAGAAAAGAACCTGAAAAAGGCCAACAAATAAAGGGTTAAGCGTACTGCAGCAGGGTACGCTTACCGATTCATCCAGCCCTTACCCTTCAGCAGACCGCGCAGGTAAGCCACCTGGCCCAGGTGCTGAAGACCATCACTTAATATAGTCACCAGAAGTGCCTCGACAGTGGGGAATGCCGGATTATTCAGCTCACGTCCCAGCTCTTTGTTAGAAATACTGCCCAGATATTTCTTTGCCCGCGCAAACACGGCCCGGTGATATCCCAGCAAAACCTCAACTTCAGGCGATTTGAATGCAGTCACATCTTCCGATTTGGCCCCGAAGCCTGTATCTCCAGGATTAGGAGCGCGGTTGAATCTGGCGTGCCAGCTGTCCTCCAGCCAGAGTTGTTTCTGCCCCGATAACCAGGCGGTGGCCGCATCTATATTGCGCGTCAAATGCCAGGTAAGCCAGCCTATGCTGTTACAGTCGGACTTAGGCTGCACGTCCAGGTCGCTTGGCGATAAACCAGTCAAAGCTTCTTCCAGTCCCTTTGCCACCCGCCCAAAACTATCGATTAGAACCTGCTGCCACTTCATATTTACCTCCTT
>CAYPRI010000097.1:0-4858 GCA_964413085.1 uncultured Dehalococcoidales bacterium | reverse complement strand
TTACCGTCACCAAAGCTCAGCCCGGTAAGTATTCGGTGGACATCGGCGGGCAAACAGGGAGTTTCGTTATTCCAGATACCGGCTCCAGCAGCTCTGCACAATCGAGTTCTGCACTGGTTATCTTTCTTATAATCGGTGTGTTTGTTTTAGCCACCATAATGGTATTATTACTTAGACGCCGACCGGCATAACGGCAGTCCACTAATGGAATCTGAAGGGGAGCGCCGACGTCGCTCCCCTTTGTTTTTCCACCCCTCTGCAGCGACCTCTGCCGTGTAAATACTTGACCTTGATATACTTTAGTATACATCTCCGTTGTTGAGCCGTTTTTGAAGCTATTTTGAGCCTGAAAACATAAGCAAAACGACGAATAGAACCGCCGATTTACCTGCCATAACTTCGTAAACCTTTCCAAACCACCTCCGTTATTTATTAGCACAGGACGGAAAACTTTTTATCGTTCTGTACTAAATCCACTAAAGGAGGTTCAAAGACAAATGAAGAAGTGGATCTTTCAGGTGGTGGTAGCCATCGTCGCTCTGATGCCGTTGCCATCGGCAATGGTCAGCGCCCAGAATGGAGCTGGCCTGAGCATCAGCGAGACCGCCGCACCGACGGTGGCAGCTGTAGGCGAAACAGTCACTTTCAGCTACAGCATCACCAATGCCGACAACGTAACCATCAGCGGCATCACACTGCAGGATAGTCTGCTTGGGAATATCGACCTCGGCGGTCAAACAAGTCTGGATGCAGGCGAAAACATCACGGCTACGGCAACACATATCGTGGTCGAAGCTGACCTGCCGGGCCCGCTGGTAACCACAGCTACTGTCACGGGCACCGACCCAAACGGCAATGTGCTCACAGCCAGCGCCACAGCCACCGTAGCACTGACGGGCACGGCTTCACTGCAGGTGACTAAAAGTGCCGATAGGTCATCGGCTACACCGCACCAGACCATTAACTATAGTTACACCGTCAGCAACAACGGAGATGTCACCATCAACAATCTTTCGCTGAACGACGATAAACTGGGCGCTATTCCTTTAAGTTCCAATACGCTGTCTCCCGGCCAAAGCGCTACTGCGACGGCCAGTTATACCGTGACTATAGCCGATTTACCCGGGCCAATTGCAAATACGGCCACCGTATCCGGCACCGACACCACCGGCCAATCGATATCGGCCAGTAGCGGCCAGGTATCGGTCACCGTTTACGCTAATTTTTGGGAGATATTCAAATCGGAAATACTCAAATTAAGGGGCGTTCCCGGCAAAGGCATCGAGTATGCACCCGGCCTTCAGAAACCTTTTAATCCCAGGTCCCACGCCGCCGAACATGCCGGCCCAAAATGCAGCGATAACCGATCTGAAAGCGAAGAACCTGAACAGATGCACGGGGATGATAAAGAAAATGGAGAACAGCTGGAAAACAGGGAACAGGAGCACAACCAGGGCACGGAACACCAGCTCCAGATAAGGGAAGAGGTTCAAAACCAGGCCGGTGGCGAGCAGTCAATGCAAGATGACGACGCAGCCAACCACGGAAAAGTACAGCTAAACAAGAACGGCAACACGGACAACCGGACGGGAGGACATGGAGCTGCCAGCAATGGCCACGAGTCCAATAAGGACAAGAAGAACAACTCTAAATCAGGCAAGTAACATCAGCCGGAAATAACTCTGGTAAAAGCCGAGGGCGACCCAAAAGGTCGCCCTCGATTTTTATCTGCAATCTTTAACCTTTTATTTCCGGTTTCTCTCGTCTAAATATTCCTTATATTCGACCATCTTTATCAGCACCCTGGCGGCGTGCCGGCCGGAGGGATAGGCATAGTGCGTGCCCTCGAGGCGGGGCTGGTCCGAGGTGAAAAAGGTGGTGGTCAGCACCGGCTTCTTATAGCTGGCCACCCACTGCTCGGCCAGCGCCACCAGAAAATGGGCTGAGGACTGGTCAGCCGTCGGCGGTTCCTTTATGCCCATTTCCGCCAGAGCCGCGGAACCGGGCGGCAGAAAAGCGCTGATCAGAAACGGGATTCTAAGCCGGCCCGAGACGATGGCGGCGGCGATTATCTCAGTCAGCTCAGACACGTCCTCCTCCTGGAAAATACCCAGCCTCGATGCCATGACCGATACTATGGGGCGTACCGTATTACCGATTTTGACCGTGTCTTTAGCGGCCAGAGCCGCGGTGAACTCCTGGGCTATTTCACGGAAGGCTTCGCGATTGGACAGCCAGGGAGCTTCACCCTGTTGCCCGGATCCCCTGGATATAAATAGAGAGGTGTAAATCGAAAAGCCGCTGAATCCCATAAAAATGAGGGAGTCAACCTCATCCACTTTTAGCAGCTTGCCCGGAGCGGTCAGATATGTGAGCAGGTTCCTATCACCCGCCGGGTCCACGGGATTGCCGTGGCTCCATCGTGGCGGAAACACCCTGTCCAGCGCCTCGATAACCCTATCCGGCAACTTTACCACGTTCAGGCCCTCGGTAGCGCAGGCCTCTGCGCACAAAATGCCGTAGCTGCCGCCGGGGGTCAGTATGGCCACGTTTCTGCCTTTTGGCAGCGGCTGTGTCAGAAAGCCGATGGCTACGTCCAGCAGTTCCTCCGGGCTTTCCACACGCGTGGCACCGATTTCCTTGAACGCTGCTTCGTAGGCCTCGTCCAAGCCCGCCAGAGCTCCCGAGTGGGAGGTTATGGCCCTGGCTGCGGCGTCTGTTTTGCCCGGCTTGAGCACGATGACTGGCTTTGTCGCCGTCACCTTCTCCACCTTTTCCATGAAACGCCTGCCGTCAACCAGGCCTTCGATGTAGGCCAGTATGACCTTGACCTCCGGATCCTGGCCGAAATATTCGATATAGTCCTCGATTTGTATGTCTGCGGCGCAACCGCAGCTTACGTAGCGATGGAAGCCGACCCCGCGTAAAAAACCGGAGGTTACCACGGCACCGCCGACGTTTCCTCCCTGCGATACAAGGGCCAGCGGCCCGTCCTTGACCGGCAGCGGAAACATAAAACCTCTAAGGTCGGAAGAGGCGCTCCAGTAGCCCATGCAGTTAGGCCCGATGAAGCGAATATTGCCTTTCCTTGCGATACTCAAGACCTCGTCCTGCAGCTTTTTGCCCTCTTTCCCGATTTCGGCAAAGCCGGCTGAAATTATCACACCTGCTTTCACACCCTTGGCCACGCAGTCCTCCATCACCGAAGCCACAGCGGTCGATGGCACCACCACGATGACCAGGTCGACCGGGCCGGGTATATCGGTGACCCGAGCGAAGGCTTTATGGCCCAGCACGTCGCCCTCTTTGTTGTTTACCGGATAAACAGGACCTTTAAAGCCGTTAAGCGCGCTGGTGAATGTAGAATATCCCCATTTATTCCAGTTGCTGGTGGCCCCGACCACGGCAACCGACTTTGGATTAAATAACGGCTCCAGGTCTTGAACTATAGAATGAATCATAGACGTCCTCTCTGATATACTATTGATCGGCTTGCTGGCATTCGAATATTATATCAGATTCGTATTGGAACGTGTCTGTGTAATACTTTTGCCCGATATACGTATATTTCACCGGATACGGATTAGAGGAGGTTAAAATGAAGAAGCTACTCAAAATACTGGTACCGTCGCTGGTGATACTGGCGCTGCTGCTGGCGGCCGGTTGTGCCACCAAGGAATCACCACCGACGCCACCCTACTATGGCGGCGGAGGTATGCCGGCGCCGGCACCCGCCGAGGCGCCACCCGGCTTCTGGTCCGGCGCATCCACATCTCAGGGAGCGTTCAGAGACAACGCCTATGAGGCCGCGGTGCCCAGTGCTCCGGACGTTAGCACCGGTTCGGATATCGAGCGTAAAATCGTCCGCAACGGCTACATGGTTCTCGAGGTCAATGACATAACTGAGGCCATGAACGGTGTGACAAATATTGCCAAGGACATGGACGGCTATGTTGTTTCCTCGAATAAGTCCGGCGACCAGGACATAACCTACGGTCAGATTTCGATTCGGATTCCGTCCGACAGATTCGACGAGGCCTTTGACAGGCTGCGCCAGCTGGCGGTCCGCGTTCCCAATGAGAGCACCAACAGCCAGGACGTGACCGAGGAGTACACCGACCTTCAGGCCCAGCTTCGAAACCGGGAGGCCGAGGAGGCCCAGTATTTGGAGCTGCTTAAGAAGGCGGAAAAGGTGGAGGATATACTGGCCATACAGCGCGAGCTGTCCAACGTCCGCGGCGAAATCGAGCAGCTCAAGGGGCGTATTCAGTACATCGACCGCACCTCAGATATGGCGCTTATCGATGTAAACCTGCAGAAAGTGAAGCCCATCGGCGGGACGGCCTGGAGCGCACTGGAGACGTTGAGGTCAGCGGCCCGCGGCCTGGTTTCCTTCGGCAAGGGTCTGGCCGACGTGCTTATCTGGCTGGTGATATTCAGCCCGGTGTGGATTATAATACTGGTCGTGGTCCTGTACTTCACCCGATGGCGCAAGGCAAAGGCCAGATCGTCAAGGAAATAAGATAAAGCTCAGGGGCGGGCGTTGTTGTCCGCCCATTCTAAAATACTTAAACATGTAGCCCTGAGGCTTCAGCCTCAGGCCCCGACCCTGAAGGGTCGGGGCCACGTTTTGGAGGAATCAGACGGAGGAGGGAACTATGGACAAAATAATTGCCTACTGCGGTCTCGTCTGCACAGAATGTCCGGCGTACATTGCCACACAGGAAAACGACGATGCCAAAAGAAAAAACGTAGCCGACATGTGGTCGAAGCAGTACAAAATGCAGGTAAAGACCGAGGATATTAACTGTGACGGCTGCAATGTCGCCGGTAAAAGGCTGCTCGGCTATTGTTCTGT
>CAYPRI010000096.1:0-4874 GCA_964413085.1 uncultured Dehalococcoidales bacterium | reverse complement strand
GAGCGCTGCGGCAACGCCAACCTCTGTTCCATTATCCCGGACCTGAAGCTCAAACTGGGCATTGACTGTATTTCAAGTACGCAGCTTGGCAAACTAACCGAGGTTTCACGTTACCTAGCCGAGTTGGCTAACCTGGCGCCATCCAACCACCTTCCCTACGTGGGCGCCAGCGCCTTTGCCCATAAAGGAGGATTGCACGTATCGGGCATAATGAAGTGGGTGGATAGCTATCAACATATTGACCCCTCGCTGGTAGGGAATGAACCCAATGTGGTGGTTTCGGAATTGTCGGGCAAGGGCAACATCGTTTACAAGGCCAAGGAACTAGGTATCACGCTGCCTACCAAGAGCCAGAAGACGAGAGATATTTTGCAGCAGATAAAGCTGCTGGAAAGCCGCGGCTTTCAATACGAAGGAGCCGACGCTTCATTTGAACTGCTGCTGCGCCGCGCAGACGCACAATATAAACCTCCGTTTGAGTTAATTGATTTTATGGTGGTGGTCGAAAGGCACCGCCGGCCGGCAAGAGTGAGCGAATCAGAGCTGCTCTCAGAGGCAACCGTAAAAGTTAAGGTCGGCGATAAGATAATGCACACGGCTGCCGAGGGCAACGGCCCGGTGAACGCACTCGACCAGGCTCTGAGGAAGGCTTTGATTGAGTTGTATCCTGATTTGACCGCCGTAGAGCTAATGGACTACAAGGTGCGGATTCTGGAGGAAAGCGCCGGCACTGGTTCGCAGGTGCGGGTGCTGATCGAGTCCAGCGACGGCAAGAAACAGTGGAGGACAGTCGGCAGCTCAACCAATATCATCGAGGCCAGCTGGCTGGCGCTGGCCGATAGTATGGAATACTGGCTGATCAAACGGAATAAAAACAGGCAACCCAAGTCGAAATAATATCTAACCGCGTTGCCTGTGCTACGCCTGTAACTTAAATTAAGTTAGCTTCTAAAACCCGGATCCTGTTATTTTTCTTTCTTAATAATGATAGCTACGCCCTGTCCGCCGCCGATACAGGCGTTGGCCAGGCCGTAAGTGCCGCCTTCCATGTTAAGTATTCTGGCCAGCGTGCCGGTCAATCTGGTACCTGATGCGCCGAGCGGATGGCCGATAGCGGTAGCACCACCCTTCACGTTTACCTTTTTCTCGTCGATTTTCAGCATCTTTATGGCATACATTGCGACTATGCAGAAAGCCTCATTGATCTCCCAGAAATCGATGTCCTTGGCGTCCATTCCCGCATGTTTTAGTGCCATTAAGCTGGCCGGTACCGGTCCCTTGCCCATGATCGACGGTTCCACAGCGGCCCATCCCATGGAGATGACGGTGGCCAAGGGCTTCAATTTGTACTCTTTGGCTTTTTCTTCCGACATCAGCATCATAGCTGTGGCGCCGGCGTTCAATGGTGAAGAATTACCGGCGGTTATCTGTCCGTCCGGCCTGAAGGCCGGTTTCAAAGCAGCCAGGCCTTCCATCGTTGTATCACCGCGTATGCTCATATCGTGGTCGATGACCTGCTTGGTGCCGTCGGCCATTGTTACTTCGACGGGCATTATTTCGCCTTTGAAGTAACCCTCTCCAAGTGCCTTAGCCGCCAGCTGGTGGCTTCTGAGCGCCCATTTATCCATTTCCTCTCTGGTCATGCCTGACTCCAAAAACAGCTTTTCTGCGGTCAGTCCCATGTTCATAGCAGTCAAGAAGTCGTATTTCTTAAAGCGTTCGTCGGTTACAAAGCGGGTATCCGGCTGTCTCAGTATATTTCTGGGGTCTCCTTCGGTCAGACCCATCGGGATATGTGTCATATGCTCGATACCAACCGACATGGCGACATCGGTATAACCGAGCATTATCTCCATAGCCACCTCATGTATGGTGGACATGGACGACCCACACTGCCTGTCGATTTGCTCAGCTGGTACACTGACCGGCAGTTCAGCCTGAAATACGACGGTTCGTCCGCCATAGGTCCACTGCTCAGCAACCGGGAAGGCAGTACCTACGGCTATATCATTGATGTCCTTGGGATCTACCTTTGTTCTCTTGAGAATTTCCTTAACCAACATTCCGCCGACGACGTCCATTCTCAAGCTGTTAAAGACGTCCTTCTCGGGTTCCCTGGGTCTGGACCTGGAAAATGCGGACCTCAAATAGTCAACGATTACGGCTTTTCTGAGTTGTGGCATGTTTTATCCTCCTTGGTTAGTGATTAGATTTTACTATATCCGAACGCTCGGCGCAACGGACTTTGTACCTAATTTACTGCACCGGTTTGCCTATGGGTATTACGTACAACGGCTTGAATTGCTCCTCAAGCTTGAGTACCTTTCTCATATCTTCATCTTCGAAGGCCCCCACCATGACTGTGCCCAGTCCCAGCGCCACGGCCTGAAGCGCCACATTCTGGCCTACATGCCCCACTTCCATATGTACATATCTCTCACCGCGGTGGCCGTATCTATAGGCCGTCCTGGGATGAATAGCGCAGATGACCATGTCTACGGGACAACGGGCAATGGTGCTCTGTCCCAGCGCTGTATCAGCGAGTTTCTGCCTGAAATCACCGAGCTGGTGCAAGCTAATCGAATGGTTGCCCACATCGTAATGGTATATACCGGCGCCCAGGCTGCGTATACCGTTCTGGCCGATGACGACGAATACCTCGAGTGGATAGGTAGCACCGGCGCTTGGTGCAGCTCTTTTACCACCGGTGCCCGTCGTGCCCTGAGCCGCCCACAAAAGCTGAGACAGCTGTTCCAGAGTTAAAGGCTCGTCCTGAAATCTCCTGACCGACCTACGTTTAGAGATAGCCTGTTCCAGAGATAGTTTTCCATGGGCTATCGGCGCCTGCAGCTTTATAGGCAGTTCCTTTGTTTTAGCCACTAACCTTTGATTACTCCCATCGGGCTGGCCATGGCCACTTTTTTAGAAATGCCTGCCCTCTGCGTTATCTCCACCACCTGAGTTACATCTTTATAAGCCTGCGATGCCTCTTCAGCCAGCGCGGACATGCTGCCGGTTTTTACCGTTATGCCTCTGGCTCTGAGTTCATCGGCGACGTCGGCTCCTCGCAAGGCCCGTTTGGCGGCGCCGCGGCTTTGCACCCGGCCGGCACCGTGGCAGGTAGAACCGAAGGTTTCAGCCATGGCTCTTTCCGTGCCGACGGCCACAAATGAGCAGCGTCCCATATCGCCGGGAATCAGAACCGGCTGCCCGATTTCCCTGTAACGGGCCGGTACATCCCTATGTCCTGCGGGGAAGGCTCTGGTGGCGCCCTTGCGATGAACGCAGACCGTAATCCTCTGGCCGTCAACCGTATGTTCTTCTATCTTGGCGATGTTATGGGCGACGTCATAGACCTGCCGCATGCCCAGCTGCTCCAGGCTCTTGCCGAACACCTTGGTGAACGACTCTCTGGCCCAGTGCGTTATGCACTGGCGGTTGGCCCAGGCATAGTTGGCGGCGCAGGCCATGGCTGCCAGGTAGTCCTTTCCCTCTTTGGATTCCAGCGGAGCGCAGGCAAGCTGTCTGTCCGGCAGGTTGATGCCGCATTTCACCGCGGCCTCCTCCATTATTCTCAGGTAGTCATCGCAGACCTGATGTCCTAGGCCTCTGGAGCCGGTGTGTACCAGCAACAGAACCTGTCCTATGTGCTGGATGCCCATAGTCTTGGCGGCAGTCTCGTCGTAGATTTCACGTACCACCTGAACTTCCAGGAAGTGGTTTCCCGAACCCAGTGTCCCAGATTGAGGCGCGCCTCTTTTCTTAGCCCTGGCGCTGACTTTCTCCGGGTCGGCTCCCTCCAGTTTACCTGTTTCCTCGGTTACCTCCAGGTCTTCTGGCAGACCATAGCCACGTTTCACCGCCCAGTAAGCGCCATCGGTGAGTACCTCGTTTATCTCCTTTTCTCCGACCCTTATCTTGCCCTCGGAGCCGAGGCCGGAGGGGACCTCGCGGAATAATGTGTTGACCAGCTCTTTTATTTTTGGTCGGACTTCGTCTTCCGTGAGATTGGTACGTATCAATCTCACACCGCAGTTTATGTCGTAACCGACGCCGCCAGGTGAGATGACGCCGTCGCTGATTCGCATAGCCGCTACGCCACCGATGGGAAAGCCGTAGCCCCAGTGAATATCGGGCATGGCCAGCGAATGCTTAAGAATACCGGGTAGAAAGGCGACATTGGCCACCTGCTCCAGAGACAGCTCTTCTTTAATAACCTCCAGCATGGCGGCATCGGCGTATACAATTCCCGAGACCCTCATCCCCGATTTGTAGCTTTTAGGAATTTCCCAGCGGTAGTCGTCTATTTTATTGAGCGGGCCTGTCCATTTGGGCATATGCTGATTCCTTTAAACGTCGAAAATTATCTGAACCTTGTATCTGCTGCCGTCTTTTTTCAACTGCAGCATGTGGTAGGTGGCGGCCTTAATTTCCCTTTTCAACCTGTGCTGTCCCGGCTTCATCTTTTCGCCGAAGCAAATGGCTCTAACTCTGGTGTTGTCAAGCTCGTTAATGTCGAACCTTTTAAAGAGGACATGCTCGACGTCGGATATATAAATTAATTCGTTAAGCCATTCTACCAGCAAGACCTCTACTTCTGCAGCTTTGACCTCTACCTCGCGCTTGATGTCTTCCTTCAGGCCGTCCAGGTCTGCCATCAGGTTAAAAAGCCCCAGGGCGGCGTTGGTAAAAACCTGTTTGAGGTCGGCCCCGTAGACAATGATGCCGATGTCTGCTGTATGGTCGATGACTTCGAAAGGCTTCACTGTGTTCACGCTGCTGGAGATCCAATTATAGCATGTTCATAAATAGTGTTTAATTTTAATTGATTTTCACCCTCACCCTGGCCCTCTCCCGTCAAGGGAGAGGGGATA
>CAYPRI010000095.1:0-4998 GCA_964413085.1 uncultured Dehalococcoidales bacterium | reverse complement strand
ATCTGGGACTGGAACTGCAGGGGCAATAAACTGGCATTTGACCAGCGGGTCAAGGCCGTTATCGAGCAAAGCCTCGGGAGTGAAGAATAGTGGACCTGGGCAGCATTTTGTCCGGCCCTGATATCCCGGTACTCACGGCATTGCTTCTGGGACTGATAACCGCCATCGCCCCCTGCCCCATGGCCACCAACATTGCCGCCGTCGCTTATATAACTCGTAACGTTGCCGACCGTAAGTACGCAGTCATAACCGGCTCACTTTACACCCTAGGTCGCATGTTTTCCTATACACTGCTCGGCGTTCTTATCATCATTGTCGGCCTGGAGATTCCAGGGGTTTCAGGAGCCATCCAGGATGTTGGCGAAAAGGTACTGGGGCCACTTCTTATTATAATTGGACTACTTATGCTGTTCATCGATAGAATATCTTTCGGCAGAAGAGGCAACGCGTTAACGTCTCTGGGCTCCAAAGTAGCCGGGTGGGGCATGATAGGCGGATTTTTACTGGGCGTAATTTTTGCCCTGGCGTTTTGCCCTTACAGTGCCGTGTTATTCTTCGGAGCACTTATACCGGTAGCTCTTAAATCAAGCGGCGGCGTGGCACTGCCCGCCGTATTCGCCATTGGCACAGGCTTGCCGGTACTGATATTCGGCACGCTCCTTTCTCTGGGGATAGCAGGCGTTGCCTCCTGGCTCAATGCGGTCACCCGGGTGGAGAAGATCATCCGAATTGTCATGGCCGTTGTATTTATAGGCGTGGGTATATACTATGTTATGCAGTGGATTCAATCCTATTATGTATGAGGAACGGTGGGATTATGAACTTGTCGGTTAGGGCAAAGCAGATTCCCATCATGTTATCGGCAATGATGTTGCTGGTACTGCTGGCCGCATGTGCCAATCCGGTTCCGGAATAACCGGCTCAGCCTCCGGACAGAGTAGATTTAGTCTATTTTTACGATAGCGATATATGCCAATGTGAGGCTGGGCCAGGAACAATTATCCAGGGTACGCTGTACATAAACTTTAGCAGGGAGCTGGCTACCGGCCAGCTGACTTTTCAAAGCATTGACATAAATGAGCCCGGTAATGCGGTTATTGCTGACAAGTACGGAGCTACATCTCTCTCATTATTCATGAACGTAGTCAGAGGAGATACGGAACAAATCGTTCCTGTACCTGAAATAGTGGTGGTGAAAGACGACGACGATGCGATTGGTAGACTGGTTGTCAGGGAGCTCAGCACATATTTTGAAGTAGATTAGCAGAAATTTTACTGCAAGAACACCATGCTCCAGGTAAAGCCACCTGATGGTTATCCGCCCGAGGCAGGCCGCTACGTCAGGGGTAATGACTACTCCCCTGTGGCCGTCTGCGTCATTCTGGATACCTTCGACTATGCCATACCAGCCGACCTGAACGAGCTGGTTATGTCCGGCGCAGATATCGGAGCTGCTCTTTCGGGAATGCTGCAAACAGAGAACCTGGGGCTGGAAAAGATAATATGCAATACCGTGGCCAATCCCAACATCCGCTATATCGTCCTCTGCGGCCGTGAGTCAACCGGTCACCTGCCCGGCGCGGCACTGCTGGCGCTGAAACAAAACGGCATCGACGAGGCCAAACGTATTATCGGCTCACAGGCCCTCACCCCCTACCTGTCCAATATTCCCGTAGAGCTAATAGACAGGTTTAACCGGCAAATAGTCAACATCGTCAATTTGCTGTGCAAACCCGGCGCCACCGACACCACCCTGCCCGGGCTAAATCCGAAAGTTATCGAGGAAGCTGTCAGGAGCTGTTATCAGGAAAATCCGGTGAAATTCATGGACTATGCGCTTTACGACATGGGAGCCTATCCCGAGCCGGCTATCGTCCATAAAATCGTGGCCAAACTAAACCAGCCGAAACAGGCTGTGGAACCCGGAAAATCCAAGATGGGACTGGGCCTGGTGCTGCATAAGCTGCTGCCCCAGACCGACTGCCGGGAATGCGGCAAGAAGACCTGCCTGGCCTTTGCCATCGACCTGGTCAAAGGTAAAAGCCGCCTGGAGGCCTGTCCTTATCTGGAAAAACCTGAATATTCTGAAAGCCGAAACGCACTGGCCAAACTTTTAGACTGAGGAGTGAAGACCAATGGAAAATCAGCCAGAATCTGCAACCGGCAGGCTGTCACTGCTCGACCGGTTCCTGACGCTTTGGATATTCCTGGCCATGGGCTTTGGCGTGGGGCTGGGCTATTTCGTACCGTCTGTATCCGGCTTTATCTCACTATTTCAGGTAGATACCACTTCCATACCAATCGCCATCGGACTCATACTGATGATGTATCCGCCTCTGGCCAAGGTCAAATACGAGGACCTGCCGCTTGTATTCCGCAATTGGAAAGTGCTCGGGCTGTCCCTGATACAAAACTGGTTGATTGGCCCGGTACTGATGTTCCTGCTGGCGATTATTTTCCTTCGAGCCTATCCCGATTACATGGCCGGTCTTATACTCATCGGGCTGGCCAGGTGTATTGCCATGGTCATCGTCTGGAACGAGCTGGCCAAAGGCGACACCGAATATGCTGCCGGACTGGTGGCCTTTAACTCCATTTTCCAGATACTTTTCTACTCGGTTTACGCGTACGTATTTATCACCGTGCTTCCTGCATGGTTCGGTTTGAAAGGCGAGGCCGTCCATGTCACTATCGGCCAGATAGCTCAAAGCGTATTCATTTATCTTGGTATACCCTTCTTTGCCGGCATGATAACCCGGTTTGCCCTGGTTAAAGCCAAAGGGCGCCAGTGGTACGACACCGCGTTTATACCTAAAATCAGCCCGATAACTCTGGCTGCACTCTTATTTACCATCGTCGTCATGTTTTCTCTCAAGGGTGAAATCATCGTCCAGCTGCCGCTGGATGTGGTGCGTATCGCCATCCCGCTCCTCATATATTTCGTCATAATGTTTCTGGTCTCTTTTTATATGGGCAAAAAGATAGGTGCCGACTACTCCAAGACCGCCACCATCGCCTTCACCGCGGCCAGCAATAATTTTGAGCTGGCCATCGCCGTCGCCGTCGCTGTATTCGGCATCGGCTCCGGTCAGGCCTTCGCCGCGGTCATCGGGCCGCTTATAGAGGTACCGGCACTAATAGGCCTGGTAAACGTAGCCCTGTACTTCCAGCGAAAATTTTTTACGGAATAGCCAACTAACCCCCTTGACAGAACAACTTAACTATTCTATAATTCGAAACATGTCGAACTTTCGAAATAGCGACATCGACAGGCTATCTCACGCTTTTAAGGCGCTGTCGAACCCCCACCGCCTGAGCATATTCCTGCGCCTGGCTTCATGCTGCGGGGGAGTAGCCTGTGATACCGACCAGGCCATGCGGGAATGCGTAGGTACGGTAGGCAAAAACCTTAATTTATCGCCGTCCACCATCTCTCACCACATCAAGGAGCTCCACCACGCCGGCTTAATAAGATTGAAGAGGCGCGGGCAGACAGTGGAATGCTGGGTCGACCCGGAAACGCTGGACTCGCTCGCCGAATTCTTCCAGCCACCCGTCCACGTTTGATTTCTCTAAATCGCAAATACGTTGAAAATGGCCGGAACTAGACGATGACTACACTGGGCAAGAAAACCGCTGGACTTATACTTATACCGGCTTTACTGGCTGTCGCCGGCCTGACGCAAGCCTGTGCCCAGGCCCATGCCAGCTACGAAGTGCAATCTTTTTATTTGACGCCGACAACCATCATCTCCGGCGAGAGGTCGATAATCCAGGCCGAGATTAAGAACGTAAACTCAGAAACAGACACATACAACATCCCCTTAATGGTCAATGGAGTTGCCGACAGCAGAAAAAGCGTGACCCTGGCTCCAGGTCAGACGCAGCTCTTGACCTTCGAGCTCACCAGAAGCCACCCCGGCATCTATAAGGTCAGAGTGGGCGAGAGGGAAGCTACGCTTACCGTGGAAAAGCCGTCTCCCGCAGACTTCCGGCTGTCCAATCTGGAGATTAATCCCGCTGAGGCCAACGTCTGCCAGACCGTGGTTATTACAGCTATTCTAACGAATGTCGGCAACAATCAGGGCAGCTATACTGCAGAATTAAAGATAGACGGTGCCACCAATCAGACACAGAAATTAACCATATCGGCGGGTGGAAACTGCGAACTGTGTTTCAAGGTAGCCAAAGCCTTCCCCGGTATCTACAAAGTCTCACTCGGCAACCTTAACGGCCAGTTCCTGATAAAGGAGCCGCCGTCACCCGTGTTTGACGTCCCTATAGCTCCACCATGCCCGCCCGAGAGCAACGGCTCCTGTACCCCCAAAGGCTGAGGCGGCTAAATACAACCGCCCGGTCAGAGCGGTAAAAAATAAAAGTAATAAAATTCATCATATATCCATTTGGAGGGTTAGAAATGAAAAAAGAAGAAGCTAGAAAAGCTGTGAGGGAAGGTTACGCCCAGGTGGCCAAAAGCGGCAGCTCTTGCTGTGCACCTCAGAGCTCATCCTGCGGCACCTCAAACATGACCACCGGCGTTAGCAAAAGAATAGGCTACAGCGACCAGGACATAGAATCGGTCCCTGATGGAGCCAATCTGGGACTCGGCTGCGGCAATCCCATTGCCCTGGCTTCACTCAAGGAGGGTGAGGTCGTCCTGGATCTGGGTTCCGGCGCCGGCTTCGACTGTTTTCTGGCGGCTAACATCGTTGGCAAGAACGGTAAAGTCATCGGCGTGGACATGACGCCGGAGATGATTGAGAGGGCACGGGAAAATGCCCAACGCGGCGGCTACAAGAACGTGGAGTTCCGGCTGGGCGAAATAGAAAACCTGCCCACGGCAGACAATTCCGTAGACGTGATTATTTCGAACTGCGTTATTAATCTGTCCCCGGAAAAGGACAGAGTTTTCCGTGACGCCTTCCGTGTACTGAAACCGGGCGGCAGATTGATGGTCTCCGATATGGTATTGCTGCATGAGCTGCCCGACTCGATAAA
>CAYPRI010000094.1:0-5117 GCA_964413085.1 uncultured Dehalococcoidales bacterium | reverse complement strand
CCGCTTTGGCTTCCCATTCCGACACCTTCGGTCTAAATTCCTTTTCCGCAACATCGTGAACCATCTTTTTCAGCATCTTCTGGTCTTCGGTCAACTGAAAGTCCATCTTTTGTCTCCTTGTTTTGTATTGGGCAGTTTCGTATTTTATGCTGCTCTTTACTTTTTTACAATTGTAGTTTGCCAGTCGCTGATGAATTTTGTTAAGCTGTTTCCCTGGAGGCAGGGATATGAAGCTGGTCACCTTTGAAGTTTCCACAGCCTTAGGCTTGATGCTTCGCATCGGAGCTATTCACGGTGATAAAATCATTGACCTTAACATGGGCTATACAAGTTACCTGGCAGACAAGCACGACAGCGGCCGTGCTTACGAAACAGCTGCTGCAATAATACCGCCAGACATGATTGCTTTTTTCTGCAGCGGGCAATCAGGACAAGAAGCAGCACAGACCACCATAGATTACGTAACAAAGAAGCAGACTAGGGCACCTGTTTCCGGGCTACGAGGGGAAAAAATTACTTATGATACAACTGAGGTTCGACTGAAGGCCCCGGTGCCACGCCCACATTCCATACGAGACTACCTGGCCTTCGAAGGACACGCCAGCTTCTCCGGCAAGAGGCAGCTCGATAAGGGCTGGTACGAGATACCAATATGTTACGTAGGCAATCCTGATACTGTCATCGGCCCTGAGGAGACCATCCTTTGGCCCAGCTATACCGATCAGCTCGACTATGAGCTGGAATACGGCATCTACATCGGTAAAGAGGGCAAGAACATACCACGGGAAAAAGCTCAAGAATATATCGCCGGCTATACCATTTTAAACGATATCAGCGCGCGTGATATTCAAATAAAGGAGATGCTGGCGGGCGGTCTCGGTCCAGTCAAAGGTAAGGACTTCTGCAGCGTCATGGGGCCGTGCCTGGTGACTCCGGATGAAGTCGACCCGAAAAATATGCGCATGACTGCTCGCATAAACGGTGAGGTCTGGTCGGACAATAACAGCGGCACCAGTTACTGGACTTGGCCTCAAATTATCGAGTTTGCCTCTATGGAGGAGACGCTATATCCCGGCGACTTCTTAGGCTCGGGGACGGTGGATGGTGGCTGCGGCTTGGAGCTAAACCGATGGATTCAACCGGGAGACATCATCGAGATGGAGGTGGAAGGCATCGGCATACTCAGAAACACCGTCGGCGATAAACCGCCCAAGCGTACTTTCACTCGCTAAATCTCTGGTATTATTTCGCGGTGCCGAACAGAGTATAGAAACCTTTGCCCGCTTTCCTGCCCAGATAGCCGATTTCCACCATCCGCTTGAGCAGCGGCGCCGGCTTGTACCGTTCCCAGCCGGTCTGCTTGAAGATCTCCTCGAGCAAATCCACACCGACATCGATACCGACCAGGTCGCTCAACTCAAAGGGGCCCATAGGCCAGTTGAAGGACAGCTTGCAGATTTTATCTATATCTTCCATAGAGGCCAGCCCCTCCTGCAGCAACTTTGCGCCCTCGTTCATAACAAGCGGCAGCAGCCGGTTGGTGACGAAACCGGGAGAGTCCTTGACCACCACAGTTTCTTTGCCTATCGCCTTACCGAATTCGAGGCTGACTTTTAAAGTCTCCTCCGAAGTCAGCAGCGATTTTACTACTTCAAGTCCCCTCATCATGGGCACCGGGCTGAAGAAGTGCATACCAATGACCCTATCCGGTCGCTTGGTCGCTGATGCCAGCAATCCGATCGGTATGCTTGAAGTATTCGACGCCAGTATTGTTTCCTCGGGGCACAGTTCCTCCAACTGCTGGAATACGGGCATTTTGACGTCGGCCCTCTCGAACACCGCCTCAATGACATAGTCGGCGTCCTTGACCGCCTGTTTCATGTCGATGGAGGTATGAATATGTGCCAGCGCTTTATCCATATCAGCCTGGCTGATCCTGCCTTTTTCGGCAAACCTGCCCAGGCTGGCCTTGATAGCAGCCATTCCCTTATCGATGAACTCCTGCTTTACGTCGACCATTGTCACTTCATACCCGGCCTGAGACACTACCTGGGTGATGCCGTTTCCCATCGTTCCTGACCCGATAACACAAACCTTCTTTATCGCCATTTTTACCTCCAAAAATTTTGTGCCCATTTTATCATGATAGTCGTCAGTTTGATAAGTTACTTCGCCGGGCAGTCCTTGATGAATTTTTATTTGCCTTATACAATAGCCACAAAATAGGCTGTGCCAGAAAGGATAATTATATGAACCACATATATGATGAACTAAATTCAGCCGTAGACGCCTTCTACCAGAAATATAAAGACCTGAACAACGATATCACTTCAAAAAGAATCGGTGCCGATAACTGGACTTTAAAAGAGATTATCGGACACTTAATCGATTCCGCATGCAATAACCATCAGCGATTCGTCAGATTGCAGATTGTTGATGAGCTGATATTCCCCGGTTTCGGAAAATATAATTCGAAATGGATTCAGATTGCGGGATACAATGAAATGAACTTTTCTGACTTAATGTTACTGTGGAAGCAATATAATATCCTGATCGACAACATAATTAAAGTAGTTGATGAAAGTAAGTTGGAACACCGCTGGAAAAATCCGGAAGGGGATAAAAAAACTCTTTCAGACCTGATGATAGATTATGTAAGACACCTGAAAGACCATCTCCAGCATTTCGAACAGACGCTGCGAGCAATCAACAGATAATCTTTGCTCATTGGGCAAGCAACAGGTATAATATCGCTTCGTATGCCATAATTCCTGGCTAAAAACAGCAGAAAATCAATTCCTGTATGAAAATAATTCACCAAATTGAATATAAACCGGCCAGAGTTGTCGGCGGCTACACCGACCGCATACTCAGGCTCGACCTGACCAAGCCGGAAATCACCATCCAGAAGCTGCCGCCGGATTTTAAAAGCAAATACATCGGCGGCCGGGGCTATGCATTGAAGCTGATCTGGGACGGCACCACGAGGGAAACACACTTCGACAGTCCTGACAATATACTCGTAATGTCCAGCGGCCCGCTGGGCAATGAGCCGGCATTTCCCGGAACCGGAAAGTTCATCGTCGGCACCATCTCGCCGTTAACAGATACCTTTATCGATTCTAACATCGGCGGCCATTTCGGTCCGATTTTGAAGCGCTCCGGCTTCGATGCCCTGGCTGTTACCGGCATATCCAAGAAGAACGTAGTCATCCTGATTGATAGCGACGGTGGAACCATTGCCATAGCTTCCGCACCCGGCTATGATGAAGAAACAGACGATGGCGCTCTTTCTTACGGCGAAAAGCTGATTACTGAATTCAACGGCGGAGAAATAAACGATTCTCTGGCTGCAGTAACCGCGGGCAAAGGTGCACTCAGCGCTCGGTTCGGCATTGTGAACAGCCTCTTCTTCGATGTCAGACGAAAGCGCCTCCGCTCCAAGCAGGCCGGCAGGGGCGGCACCGGAACCGTCATGCGCTGCAAAGGGCTTAGCGCCATTGTTGCCCGCTCAAACCTGACAAAGGTCAATGCCAATAATGCTGTCGATAAAGAAGGTGTACGCCAGGCCGGCGCCAAGCTGAAGGCGGTCGTCTCCAAGTGCGACACGCAACAGCTAAATTTATCTACCTGGGGAACCACCGGCCTGGTTGAGTATATGGACAAATTCCATCTGTTCCCCATCAACAATTATCAGTACGGGCAAAGCCCCGAATCGCCCAAGATCTTTGCCGATGTCTTCCTGGACAAATATTTGGATAAAAAGACTCCCGATGGCTGCTACTATGGCTGCAATCTGGCCTGTGCCAAGGGTGCCGAAAATGTGAAGCTGACACGTGGCCCGAAGGCGGGCGAGGCAGTCAACGTTGACGGACCTGAATACGAAACCATCGGCGCTGTCTCCTCGATGGGTATATTCGACCCGCAGTTTGTCATGGAGTACAACTGGTATTGCGACGAATACGGTCTCGATACCATCTCCACGGGCGTATCTATCAGCTTCTTTATGGAATGCGTCCAGCGCGACTTTTTAACAGCCGCTGACATCGGCTACGAGCTTACATTCGGCAATATGGAGGCGGCCAACAGGGTACTGCACGAAATCGCTAACGGTCAGGGCTTCGGCACAATCGCCGGCCAGGGCGTAGCCAGAGGCAAGAAGTGGGTGGCCGAGAGATATGCCGTCCGAAACGGGAAGTCTCAGGAAGATGTTATGGCCGAGCTGAACAAGTTCGGCATGGAGGTAAAGGGGCTGGAGTACTCCATGTACATCACCAAGGAGTCACTAGCCCAGCAAGGCGGCTACGGCTTTGCGCTTAAAGGTCCACAGCATGATGAAGCCTGGCTCATTTTCATCGACCAGGTCCATAAGGAAATACCGTCATTGGAGGACAAGGCTAACGCACTTAAGTGGTTTCCTTTAATTCGCACCTGGTTCAACGCCACCGGACTGTGCAAGCTACCGTGGATAGATGTGCGAAATCCGGAGGCGGCCAGCACACCGGAGCCGTCAAAAAATGTTCCCACACTGGAATACTATGTAGCTTATCTAAATGCCACAACGGGCAGCCATAAAACACTGCAGGATATCTTAGACGATTCAGAAAGGCTGTACATACTTCAAAAGCTAATCAACCTGCGTCACGGTAAAGGGACACGCGCCAGCGACCAGATACCCTGGAGGGCGATAGGTCCGGCATATTTCAATGAATATGAAGCCCGTGCCGAATATTATGACGAATGGCTACAGCAGGAGCTGGCCGGTAATAAAATGCCGGAAACCGCACAGGAGCGGCATAAGCTGTTAATGGAGAAAAGGATTAAGACATACCAGCATCTATGCGATATAGTTTATGAGAAGAAGGGCTTCACCTCGGACGGTATACCAAAGCCGGAGACGGTGGAAAAATTCGGCCTCATGGACAGGCAGGCCAGGCAACTGCTCGGCCAGTTATATAAATGAGTAAGCAAATGGTAGTTTCAGTTAAATTTCTGGGCATGCAGCGTCTTATCACCGATACCGACAGCCTGGAAATGCCCATAAATGGAAATACGAAGGTTCAGGACGCCCTGGACTATGTAAGGCAACGTTATCCCGACCTTCCTCTGGAGGAGGG
>CAYPRI010000093.1:0-5180 GCA_964413085.1 uncultured Dehalococcoidales bacterium | reverse complement strand
CCCTCCCTCTGAATCCCTCCCGTCAGGGTAGGGAGAAGCTTTTTCTAATGTTCGTTCCGTGTTCTATTTTTCGCAGAGGGTGAATATCGTAATGTATAATACAGGTAGGTAATAATGAAAGTTTCTACAGAACCGATTGAGAATCGACAGGTAGCTCTCAATATCGAGATGGAACCTGTCGAGATAGACAAATACCTCGACCGGGCCTATAACCGACTGGTTAAGAAGGTCTCCGTACCCGGTTTCCGCAAAGGAAAAGCTCCGAGGGATATACTGGAGCGTCACATCGGCAAGGATGCCTTATTTCAGGAGGCTCTGGAAGACCTGATACCGAGGGCCTATAAAGAAGCGCTCGATGAGCAGAAGATAGACCCCATTGCTCAGCCGCAGTTTGAACTGATTAAAACCGAGCCGCTTGTTTTTAAAGCTGTTGTGCCGCTTAAGCCGGAGGTGAAGCTCGGAGATTATAAGCAAATAAAGGTGAAGTCTGAGTCGGTTAAGGTACTAAAAAAGGATATCGATGGCACTGTCGAACAGCTTCGTGAACAGCAGGCGGTGCTTCTTCCGGTGGAACGCACCACCCAGTTCGGCGACGTAGTAATTATCGATGTGGAAGGTGAGAGGGAGGGTGAACCGTTTCCCATTCGTAAGGACGTTGTCTACGAGTTAAGTAAGGATGCGCGTTTGCCACTTCCAGGATTTGCTGAGGAACTGGTTGGCATGTCTAAAGGTGAAGATAAGAGCTTCACGCTGTCATACCCCGCCGATTACGAGATGAAAGAGCTTGCCGGAAAGGAGCACGTCTTCAAGGTGGCTGTCAAAGAGGTAAAAGAGAAGAAGCTTCCGGAAGTCGATGACGAGTTTGCCAAGAGCCTGGGCAAGGATGATGTAGCTTCGCTGCGGGACCAGATAGAATCGAATTTGAAAAGCAGGACAGAGGAAAGGGCCAAGGCTGAACTGGAACAGGAGGCAATAGATAAACTGATTGAGGTCAGCGAAGTAGAATATCCGCCGGTGCTGGCGGAACGGGAAATAGATAGACTGCTCAATGAAGAAGCCAGGCATTTTGCCGAAGGTGTTGCCGGGCTGGAAAATTATTTAAAGACGCTTAACAAGACGATGAACGACCATCGTGAGGAACTGCGTCCCATGGCCAGTAAGCGTGTCATCAGGTCTCTCGTTCTGGGTAAACTGGCCGAAGATGAGAAAATCGAAGTTGTCGAATCAGATATTGATGCCGAAGTCGAAAAGATGGCACAGGATGCGGATAAACAAGCTGAAGATATAAGAAAGTTGTTCAGCCTGCCACAGGCCCGTGAGTCAGTAAAGCAGTTCCTGATTGGCAGGAAAGCTTTGGACCGGCTGGTTGAGATAGCTAAAAGAACAAAATGACAATCGCATCAGCAAATGTTATAGTATTTTTATCAGGGAGGAAAACGTAAGATGAAAGATTTACCTCGAAACATAATTCCAATAGTGATCGAGAGCGGTGCGCGGGGAGAGCGAGCCTTTGATATCTACTCACTTCTGTTAAAGGAGCGCATTATCTTTTTGGGTATGCCAATCAATGACCAGATTGCCAGCTTGATAATTGCTCAGCTTCTTTATCTGGAACATGAGGACCCGGACAAGGACATAAACCTGTACATACACTCGCCGGGCGGCATTATAGCAGCCGGTCTGGCGATCTATGATACGATGCAGCTGGTGAGGCCCGAAGTATCCACAATTTGTGTTGGGTTGACTGCCAGCATGGCCACCGTGATACTGGCTGCCGGTACTAAAGGCAAACGCTATGCCTTGCCGCACTCCACGATTCATATGCATCAGGCGGTTGGTGGTGCACAAGGGCAGGCGGCCGATATTGAGATCGCGGCGCGTGAGATTATGAGGCTTCAGGACCTGATTCGTAATATATTGGCCAAGCATACCGGCCAGCCAATGGATAAGATCGCGCACGATACCGACCGTGATTTCTACCTTAACGCTGACCAGGCGGTGGAATACGGCATCGTAGACCAGATTTTAAGCGGGCCGCAGGTTAAAGAAACGAAGAAGTAAACGGTTAGAGGCGATTACCCGAGCGCTTGAGATATTCTTTAGACAACTGAGATAAGGTCGGCAGCCCGGTTCGGGCGCCGACTTTTTCTATGGTAAATCCGGCCACGATATTACCTAGCTGTCCGCATTCCTCGATTGCCTTATCCTTAAGTAACCCGAAGAGAAAGCCGGCAGCAAACGCGTCTCCGGCACCGGTGGTCTCGATACCGGATTTTCGGGTCACGTGTTTTGAAATGACCTCATGCCCTTTTTTATTGTCGAGTATATAGGCGGTAATCGTTCCAGATTTTCCCATATAGATCCCTTTGCCCAAAGTAACCACTACAATCCGGCAGCCAATTTGTACAAGTTGCCTGGCTCCGGTTTGCAGGTCTTGACCTGTAAGCCTCTCAATTTCCTCGCGGTTCATGAAGACCACGAGCGCTTTTCTCAGCAAATGGTCTAACGCTTTTAATCCCTTGGTGACGTATATCATGCCGGGGGCCAGGCTGAGTTTGACCGAGTTCTTCAGCTTTTTTGCCGAGGCTATTTGTAGCTTGAGCTGCCTGTCATCGGCAAACGACGACATATGGACTATCCTGGCCTGATTAAGATAAGAAAAGTCCACGTCCTTATCATTCAATAAATTGTTGGCACCAGGCGAGACATATATGGCACGCCTGCCCAGTTTATCGCTAATGCAGGTGGTAGCCCCTGTTTCTGCGTTCTTAACAATAATATGGCTGGTATCGACGCCGGCTGACTTGAGGTCGTCAATCAGTACTCTGCCAAATTTGTCCGACCCCACGGCGCCGATAAAGCCTGCGTTAAGCCCTAGCCTGGCCAATCCATAGATAGTATTGGCCGCTGAGCCGCCGGGTATTGATACAAAACCTTTCACCGACTGTTCGCCATCGACGACAAGCTTTTCCACCCGACACATGTGGTCGATATTCATAGCACCGAATCCGATTACGTCAATTTTAGCCATATAAACTCAACCTAGTTTGGCAGCCTCTTCCCTGACGATGCGACGAATTCGTTTATGTACCTCGAGGGGGCCGGCTATATTTTGAATCCCGGACAGCCAGTGGAAGTAGCCTCTATTGTCTTTGCCGCCAAACTTTTCTTTTTCCCTGACCATTTTTTCAACTGCAAATCGTTTGCCTTTATTCCACGCTTCCAGGACGGACATGAGGTCATCGAGATGCGTGGATGCCAGACCAATAGTAGCATGGGGCAGGGCATATTCGTTAGCGTTGAAGGCGACTGCCAATCCTCCGGCCCGGTCAACAGCCTGCAGCATTTTGAAGTCGGTAATGCTGTCGCCAACCACCACCCAGCTTGATAATGGCTGTTTTTGAATTTCGGCGAATCGCTTGAGTGCTTCCACCTTTCGCTGACCGCCAACGGGTTTTACCTGCTGTGTTAGTCGACCCAGACTGGTCTTGGGCAGTTCCTTCCAATAAAAGCGGTCAAGCCGTTTCTTTATCCAGGTATCATCGGGAGACTGTTTGTCCAGTATGTCTTTCTCCAGAGCCTCTAAAATGCGAAAGTCATCTGTGCCTGATTCGCTGGAGAACTTATCAATGGGGAAAGAAGTGGAGGCTATATACTGCGAGAAAATCCCCAGACGACTGGCGACGCGTCTGGCATACTGTTCGTAGCTGGTGCTGATACAGAATATCTTCCAGCCCTGGGCGCTTAAACGTGAGATTAAGCTAATAGCTCCGGGCGTCAAAGTTGCTTTTCTGGCAAGCTCGGAAATATCATCTTCCTTTATGCCATGACAAACCAGAAAGGGGGCAATAAGTGCCAGAGTGTCGCCTGGTTCGTAGTCGACCCTGGCTTCTATAGTAAGCAAGTCATCGTAGCGGCTGATGACCTCAAAAATGCGGCCGCCGTCCGGAAACAGCTTCATAAGCTCGTAGGCATTATCCTGAGTAGCTAAGGGGCCTTCCAGGTCGAAACAGATTTCGCTCATGATAGCTAAATTGCTCGGTCTACTTCGCGGCTAAGATTGTATCCTGATATTGGCTTTCCTGCACGGTCCAACAACTTACGGGCTTCTATCCTGATATCACAATTGCTGAATGCTTTTAGAGTTGAGACAATCAGCGGAAATTCTCTGGCCAGACCGTGGTGACGGATTAGTTGAAACAAAGGATTTTCTTCACCCTGTTTTTTCTTAATTTCCGGCACTGAGAGGCCGTCTACTTCTCGCCAGTAGGTATCAAAGGGCTTCCCCCTGATAGGATAGGTACAGTAAGTTATTACCGGTCCGCTGTCTAATTCTGGCGTTACGAGGTGCATCATTATGCCCGACTCCACAGCCTTATTCTCGATCAAGGTCCAGATTACATCTTGCCAGGTGCCTTTAGGCCCTCCGGGAACTGCCGGATGTAAATTAATCATATTGTATCGGCGACACATTTCTTCTCCGACTATAAGCATATAGCCGGCAAGTACGCACAGGTCAGGTTGAAGGCCTTCCAGCCTTTTCATGACCTGACGGTCGTATTCCAGACGCCACCGGAGTAGTTTCTCACTATCCGTCGCAGTTGCCAGCCCATATGATTCCTTGAACTTTTGGGAGGAAAAGCAAACGAGAGGGATGTTGTAGCTTCGAACCAGGTCAAAGAATAGGTCGCTTTCCCTGTCCTCTCCGGGCTCTCGGTTACTGAAGGTAAAGGCAATCTTGCCTTTGATATCACCTTCCAGAATTTTCTGATACACGACTTGTAATAGCTGTCTTGCTGCCTCGTCTCTACCGGTGGAAAACCAACCGATGGTCAACAAGTGAACCTCTCTTAATCCCAGTGTTTCTTTAATCTATTCCAGGTGCTGGCCAAATGGGCAGTAGGATTTGACCTACTACCGCAAATCCTACCCTTGGAAAGAGAAACCAGGAATTCGTCTTTGTTTTTAAAATCCTGCATTTCAATATAGGCGTTACCGATTTCCGGGAGCGTATGAGCGTCGCTACCGGCGCTGGCCGGTTTGCCGTATTTGCGCGCCAGCTCCATGGCTTTAGTTGAACTGCCCGGTGAAAGACTGCGGGCATTGAAGCCCTCGATAATATCTACTTGAGACATGATATCGTCGACCACCTGGTCTTTGAAAAGCGAATAGCGTAACCT
>CAYPRI010000092.1:0-5319 GCA_964413085.1 uncultured Dehalococcoidales bacterium | reverse complement strand
CAATCAACTCCTTCAGCTGCGTCACTATATCTCTTAGTGATGCCTCATCTCCACCCGTATATTTGTTCTTAGCATCGACCAGTGCACCCACGGTCCTTCTGGCATGAACATGCTCGTCTGTCAACTCATTCATTATTCTGGCGTGCTCGGCGGACAAAGGCTTCTTTTCCAGATCACTAAAAAGTATGTCCTCCTCCTTACCATGATGTGTCCTGTCCGCATAAGTACGGAAGAAATCCACAGCCGCGGTCAGCAGATCGACATCGGCTTTACGGCTGGTATCAATTCGCTTCAGTTCCTTATCCAGTATAGGAACTATGCGCTCGATAAGCCGGTGCTCCCACATCAAGGGTCCGATTGGCTTCATACTATCCTCCAAAAAATATTTCAATTCCTATAAAAGGTCAGTCCACGGCAACCATGACGTTGGACGCCTTGATTACGGCGTAGACTTCTTTGCCCTTAACCAGGCCGAGGTTTTCCGCCGACGCTTTGGTGATTACCGCCACCACCTGCATACCACCGGGCAACTCAATTATGACTTCGGTATTGACTGCCCCCGGCTTTAACTCTTTGACCTTGCCCTTCAACATATTGCGCGCACTGATTTTCATATCGCCTCCTTAGCCTATCCTTTCATTTCCAGTATATCATCATGTCATCGCCGGCGAAATATAAAATGTTCACTGTGGTAGAATCAAGGTACAGGGGGGCCGTTAAAGTGAAGACTAAAACAATCCATCAGACGGTAACGTTTAAAGCCGTTCCGCACGCAGTCTATGAGACGCTTATGGACTCTAAAAAACATGGGCAGCTTGTCGGCGCCAACGCCAAAATAATTAAAAAAGTCGGTGCCAAGTTCAGCATCTACGATGGCGAAATCGAGGGGGTAAATCTGGAACTGGTACCGGATAAGAAGATTGTTCAGACCTGGCGTTACAGCGACTGGCGGGAGGACCACTATTCCACGGCTACGTTCCTACTTGAAGAAATCAAGGGCGGTGCCAAACTCACATTCACGCAGACGGACGTACCTGAAGACCGCTATCAGGACATCTCGCAGGGGTGGAAAGACTACTACTGGCAGCCAATGAAAGAGATATTGGAGAAACCGGCTAAATAGCCGACTGACTTCCTGAGTTACGTTCCGGCTTAGCCACCCCGGCAGGCTACTATAAGCGTACCCGGCCCGCCGTGGACGCCCAAACCGGCGCTCACCCTGAACATCTGGATCTTTTTCTCATCGATAATAGATTTCAGACGCCGCTTGAGGGCATCAGCTTCTCCGGGACACGTGGTGCGTGATATGCCTACCTCTTGCAAATCCGGGTATTTCTTGACGAACTCGAATAGCTGGTCTATACCCTTGGTATACGAACGGGCCATGCCCGCCTGAACAAGTTCGCCGTTTTGCGTTTTCAATATAGGCTTTACATTTAGTAATGTGCCCACTAAAGCCTTGGTCTTGGTTATGCGCCCGCCCTTTAGTAGATATTTCAGTGTATCCAGCAGGCCGCGAATCTGTGTCTTGCTGATGGCCTTCTTCGTTTCCTCAAGGACATCGGCCAGCTTGCCTCCGCTGCTGGCTACCCGGTTCGCCGCCAGAACGATTAATCCCAGACCCGCCGCTACAGACATGCTATCGAACACGTGCACCTGGCATTTTGGCTTAGCTATCTCAATTCCCTGCAGGGCGGCGTTATAGGTGCCGCTGACCTTTGTCGGCAGATGTATGGAAACAATGGCCTCGGCGTCTTTGGCCAGCTCGGTATAGACCTCAGCGAAGTCGGCCGGCTTCGGCTGGGTGGTGGTGGGATAAACCGGACCTTCCACCAGCCTCTTGTACAGCTCATCTGGTTCTATATCAACCAGGTCTTTGTAGTCCTTGTCACCGAAATAGATATATACAGGCACCATGGTAATGCCAAGTTTCTTAGCCATTTCAAAAGACAGGTCCGAGCCGCTGTCAGTTACTATCTTTATGGTCACAAGTTCACCTCCGGGTTTTTTCGATGAGCAAAAGATATGGCATTCTACCCGTGGCCTGAAGGAAATGCAATACCTCGGTATGTATGGTACGGCGGAATAATAATGACGCTTGAAGCTGGTCGCCTTATTCGTGGCGCAGGGATTCGATGGGGTCGAGCCGGGCAGCGCGGAACGCCGGATAAGTGCCCGATATGACGCCGATGCCAATGGAAACGGTCAGCGCCAGAATAACAACGCCTGCTGAAATCTGAGCCCCGGTGGTCAGCTCTCCCATGGGGACGTGCTGCAAAAACAGCGACAGCAGTAGAGCCAGAGACAGTCCGATTAAACCGCCAGACAGGCTTAGGACCGCCGCCTCGATGAGAAACTGGATCAGAATGTCGCGCCTTTTGGCGCCGATGGCTTTGCGTATGCCTATCTCACGCGTGCGTTCGGATACGGAAACAAGCATGATGTTCATGATGCCGATGCCGCCCACAATAAGCGATATGGCGCCAACACTGCTCAAGAAGAAGGAGAAAGTAGCCAGGGACGACTGAAATTCCTTAAGTACATCGCGCATGTCTCTAATTTGAAAATCGTCGGAGCCTCCGGGCGGTATGTAATGCCGCGCCCTGATTATGGAAGTAATTTCAGCAATAACAGTATCCACCTGGTCCGGGCTAACCGCTTTCACTGCAATCTGCTGGATATCGTTACCGCCCGATATTTTGGACTGCATCGTTGTCAACGGCATAAGTATAAAGCTATCACCCGGGTAGCCGCCCATTTTCCCTACGGTCCCGACAACCTGATATTTACCGCCGGCAATACGTATGAATTTGCCCACCGCAGACTGGTCCCCAAACAGGTCCTGGGTCGTTTGCCAGCCAAGCACAACAACGTTATCACGGGCTGCCACGTCCTGGTCGGTTATGAACCTGCCCCCGGTCAGCGTATATTTTTTTATCTGGCCTATAACCGGTGTGATTCCAGTAGCCATCAAGTTAACATTATTGTTACCGTAGGAAGCGCTGACTCCCTTGTTGATGGTGGGCGCCACCAGGTCAATGGCAGGAGCCAACGATTTATCTTCCAACGCTTGTGCGTCTTCGAGTGTCAAAGGTCTAACAATACTTACCGTCTTATCCGTAGTACCCATCACGTAAAGTGCGTTAGCCCCCAGATTTTCAAATGTCTGTTCCAGACTGTTCTGAAATCCATTCCCCAGTGCCACCAGTAGAACCACGGCGCTGACACCGATAACGATGCCCAGCATGGTCAGCGCTGACCGCAATTTATTAGAAAATATCGATTTCCAGGCGGTCCTTAAGCTCTCAAGTATATTCATCGCCTTTTTTCCTCGATTATCTTCCCATCCCTGAGATAGATTGTCCTCTCGGTATAGGAGGCGATATCTTCTTCATGCGTTACAATGACTATGGTGATGCCTCTTTTTCTCTGCTCCAGCAGAACATCCATTATATTATGGCTGGAAGTAGTGTCCAGGTTGCCCGTCGGCTCATCGGCAAGTATTATCTTGGGATTGTTTATCAGTGCTCGGGCAATAGCCACCCGCTGCTGCTCGCCGCCGGACATTTCACTGGGGCGATGGTAAGCCCTCTGGCCGATGCCCACTGATTCCAATGCCGCCATTGCTAGCTGCTTCCGATGGCCATGGCCAGCGTAGACCATGGGCAATTCCACGTTCTCCAATGCCGACATCTTTGGTAGGAGATTATATGACTGAAAAACAAAACCGAGCTTATTGTTTCTTATTTCGGCGAGCTGGTTATCGGTAAGGCTGGACACATCCTGCCCTTCCAGAAAGTAGCTGCCTCCCGTAGGCCGGTCCAGACAGCCCAGTATATTCATCAAAGTGGATTTCCCGGAGCCGGATGGTCCCATAATGGAAATCGCCTCTCCCTCATTGCAGCGAAAGGATATATCATCCAGTGCCGCAACCTTAACTTCGCCCAGGTCATATACCTTGGAGACGTTCACCAGGATAATCATGCCGTTTTCACTCATTACTCATCACCAGTTTCTACGAAATTTCTAAATGTTGCAGGCTTTAGCGCACCACCATGACTCCACCCCGGCCTCCCTGCCCACCGGTAATGCCGCCGGTAATCGACGTAATCGGAACCACCGTTACCTTGTCTCCTTCTTTTAATCCGGACGTTACTTCAGCGTACTGCAAGTTTTGCTGGCCCAGTGTAACAGCTTTATATTCAGGCTGTCCCGTCGTAGGATTAATCACAGCTACCACCGGGCCCTCAGGTGTGTTTACAACTACCGATACCGGTACCAGCAAGACATTTTTGGCGCTATATATCTGAATTTCGGCCGTGGCACTTAAACCACCTCTCAGTTCTGCGTCTGTCGGGTCGAGCTTAATAATGACCGGGAATTTAATTACCTGGCCTACCTGAGAACCGAACGGGGAAATAAATTTAACCGTTCCGGTAAACACCTTGTTTGGTATAGCATCAACCGAGATTGTCACTTTCTGCCCGGGTTGTACTTTCATTATATCGATTTCGTCAACCTGCCCCTCGAACCTGACGGAACCCGTATCCACCAGCTGTATGGCTGTGGTCGATGAATACGTCTGTGCCGATAGGACCGAGGATTTTTTAAGGTTGACGGCGACAATAGTGCCGTCAGCCGGAGCTATTATAACTGTATTCATTATGGCGTTCTTGGCCTTATAAAGATTGATCTGGGCGTTTTGTATAGCCAGATTATACTGCTGTAACGTCTGCCAGTTTATATTTTTACCGACAGCAAAGAAGGAGGTCTGATTTTCAAGTACGTCCTTACCGACGAGCAGGTTAAGTTGAGTAATATAGAGCTGCTTGGCCGCTTCGAGAGCCTCCGCATCGTCCTGCGCCAGGTAGTTCTGCAGGTCCAGTAAAGAGCGAATCGACGACTGTAGAAAATCGGTGCTGGTGGCCGTGTCAGGATATTCGAACATCTCGCTGCCCTTGAGATACACGGTACTCTCTGCCAGATTGTAGGCCGTGAACATCTGCTGCTGAGCCGCCTCGAATTTAGCTGCCGCAGTATCGTAGGCTCCCAGTTTCATGTCATTGCTTATATCCAGCAACTTCTGCATAAAATTATTCATGTAATTGACCACTGATACTGTCTCTTGAGATGTACCGCTATTTCCCAGTGCGTAAGAATAAAGGTCGGGGTAATAAGTAGAGTTCAACTTGGCGCCGGCGAGTTCGGCAGCATCAGGATTGGAGGCGATGAGGTCGGCGCCCACCTCGACATCGAAATAGGCCATAATCAAATCGCGGCCGGCGTCCTTATAGTTCTCCTGCTTAAATTCGGCAATCG
>CAYPRI010000091.1:2081-5336 GCA_964413085.1 uncultured Dehalococcoidales bacterium | reverse complement strand
TGTCACGCAGATAAAGCGGTGCTGTAAATAGAATAATCAGGAAACAGGTGAAAAGTACCCAGTGCGTTTTCGTCCTGAGCACCGCCATGTCCCTGGCGTAATCGTAATTACGCGTACCGCTGGGTAAGTCCATTAAATTCTCTCTATCCTGGTTTCTCCGAATAGCCCATAAGGCTTAATAATCACTACGATGACAATGATTATGTACGGAATAATATCTTTTATGCCGGCACCGATAATGGGTGTCAGGTAGCCGCCGCCCAGGTTTTCACAGAGCCCCACTATAGGCCCGGCCACCATGCAGCCGATAAACGAGTCGAGTCCACCCAGTATCACCACCGAGAACGATTTCAAGCCGGTTTCGATCAGCCCGTTGGTGATGCCGGCGATACTGGAGACGAGAACGCCGCCAATGGCGGCCACGATGCAGGCAAAAATCCAGGAAGCAGAAAATACACTGGTCACTGGTATGGAGCAGGCCTGCACCGCCATCTGGTCGTCAGCGGTGGCTCTCATGGCTATGCCCATCTTGTGATATTTGAAAAATATCGACAGTGCGCCGAAGAGAACCAGTGAAATTACCGCCGCCCAAAAATACTGCTGTGAAATTACCGCCGGCCCGATGTGAATCGGCTCCACCGGGAACAGACGCGGCAATGCGCCAACGCTTACCGGCCAGACGAAAGTGACCAGGCCTTCTAAAAAATATCCTACGCCCAGCGTCACCGTTATCATGGCCAGTATGGGCTGCGCAATCAGCGGACGCAGTGTAAACCGTTCTATGACCCAGCCCAGAAAAATGGCAAAGCCAATCGTCAGCGGCAGGCCGATCCAGTATGGTAAGCCGAGTTGATTTCCGCTGACCATGCTGTAGGTAAACCAGGAGGAAATCAGTACAATCTGCCCCAGCGCCAGGTTGGCCACGCTGCTGGACTTCCAGATAAGGGCAAAACCCAGAGCGATAAGCGCGTAGACAATGCCCACCGCCAGCCCGGTAAGGACGTACTGAAGCAGCTCGGACACTAATTCACCTGCCTTACGTTTACGGCCGTTTTGACTACACCTTTCCGGCCGTCGCGATAGGTTATAGGCGCCTCGACCATTACGCTCTTCTTCTGAGTATACATGGCATCGATTAAATCCTTATATCTTTGCTCCACAAAGTCACGCCGCAGCTTCCTCGTCCGCGTTAACTCAGCTTCATCCGCGTCAAATTCCTTGTGCAGCAGGACGAATTTCCTGACCCTGGAAGATTCTGGCAGGTAGCTGTTTACCCGTGCCAGGTCCTTCTGCACCAGGTCGGCAACTTCTTTTTTCTGAGATAAATCAACGAATGTGGTATACGGCAGGCCGTTTCTCTCCGCCCACTTGCCCACCATGGCGAAATCGATATTAACGATGGCGCCGACGAATTCTCTGTCTTTGCCGCCGACCACCATGGCGTCCCTTATATACGGACTGAACCTGAGCCGTCCCTCGATGTACTGAGGCGCGTACTTGGTGCCGGAAGCCAGCTCGCCCATATGCTCCACGCGGTCCATAAATATCAGGTGCCCCTGGTCGTTTATGTTTACGGCATCACCCGTCTTGCACCAGCCGTTTATCTTAACCGCGGCCGTTTTTTCCGGGTCCCTAAAATATTCTTTGAAAAGGCAGTCGCTCCTTACCAGTAGCTCGCCTTCGTCGGTTACCCTGACCTCAACGCCAACCGCCGGCCTGCCCACGCTCTGAAAATCGATTTCCCCTTTACCGTGAGAGGAGATAAACCCAGCTTCGGTGGAAGCGTAGTTCTGCCTGAGCTCGATACCGATGGCGTGTATCAACCGGAACGTATCCAGGCTAAGTACCGAGCTGCCGGTAACGGCCATCCTGGCTTTGACCAGCCCTAGATAGTCTTTAAGTGGTCGAAACAGAAGCGCATAAGCTATGCTGTGCAGTGCCCGCCATAAGACGTTCGGTCTTTTATTGTCGAAGTTCAGGTCGGCGACCTTGTAACCCACCGGCATAAACAGGTGGTAGAATAAGCGCTTCAACGGATTGGCGTCGGTTATTTTTACCTGAATATCGCTGACAATGCTTTCCCACTGGCGCGGTCCGTAGATGACAAACTCGGGGCCGACCTCCCGCGTGTCTTCGGCGATGGTCTCCGGCTCCTCGGGGAAGTTGAGCCGGGCTCCCGTGAGCAAATGCGGTACGGTGGCAAAGAAGCTATCGCCCACCCATGCCGGCGGAAAGTTGGACACCAGGTCGTCTTCGCTGGTGAACGGAAATCGGTCGACAAAGCCTCGCGCCGTGTTTATCAGCGCCTTGTGCGTGATTACGGCGCCTTTGGGCAAACCGGTGGTGCCGGAGGTGTAGTAGATGAAGGCGGTATCATCGCCCTTTCCCTTTTTTACATTCTGTTCGAACACCCTCGGATGTTTTTTCTCGTATTCCCGGCCCAGTCTGACTACTTCAGCGAAACTGATAAGCAACGGGTCATCGTAGTTTTTCAGTCCCTTGGGGTCCCAGTAAATGACTTTTTTAAGCGATGGCAGCTCGTCTTTTATCTCCAGGAACTTATCGGTCTGCTCCTGGTCGTTGACGATAGCGAACCTTGCGCCGGAGTGGGCGGCAACATATTTAACTTCTGAAGGTATGGCATCCACAAAGATGCCGGTGGCGATGCCTCCGGCCGCCTGCGTGGCGAACTCGCCCCAGAACCATTCCGGCTCGTTATCGCCGATGATGCAGACCACATCGCCCGGCGTGAAGCCGAGACTTATAAGCCCCATGGAGAAGTATTTGACGTTTTCCCGGTACTCCGTCCATGAATATCGCCTCCAGATGCCGCGATACTTCATGGCCATGGCGATTTTCTGGCCCCAATTTTCGTAGTTTATCTCGATGAGCTGCGGTATGGTTTCAGCTTCTGCCATCTTATTTAACTTTTATATTTTTTCTAATTTATTCCCGCTATGGTTCGACAAGCTCACCACGAGCGGGAACCTTGACCTTCCGCTCACCCTGAGCCTGTCGAAGGGTTCTGTCATTGCGAGCCCCGACCGTATCGGGGCGTGGTAATCTCCTAATTTTCATACACCTTTGGTCTTCATTATTCCCAATGTAGCCCGACTTTAATTTTACCCATTGTGGCCCCGACCTTCCTTATTATCCACTGTAGCCCCGGCCTTTTAAGGTCGGGCTCACGAGGCTGAAGTCTCGTGGCTACATGTTTATCACTTCACTATTAACAAAAAGCCTCCCGCCTGGGAG
>CAYPRI010000091.1:0-1981 GCA_964413085.1 uncultured Dehalococcoidales bacterium | reverse complement strand
GGCCGTAGAGATGCACCTTCATCACCAGGTCCCAGTCCTCATCGGTCATGTTGTATATCATCTTGTCCCGCAGTATGCCGGCATTGTTGACCAGTATATCCAGCCTGCCGAATTTATCGATGGCGGTCTTGATGATGTTCTCACCACCGGTAATGGTGGTCACTGAGTCATAATTGGCCGCGGCCTCGCCACCCAACTCCTTGATTTCTTTCACGACTTTATCCGCTGCCGATGTACCAGAGCCGGTACCGGCCACTGTGCCACCCAGGTCGTTGACCACTATCTTGGCCCCTTCGGATGCCAGCGCCAGACATTCACCGCGGCCGATGCCACCGCCAGCACCGGTGACTATGGCTACCTTGCCTTTCAGTCTATCGCCCATTTTTTATGCTCCTTATCATTTATTCTCAACTAGAATATGCCAAGAGGTCAGACAGCAAATCTCGAAAGGAGGACTACGATATAAATCAGCACCCCTGCCGCCATCCAGATTATGCCGATGACCTGCAGATAGCCTGCCTTCTGTTTCTTCTCGCTTTCCGGCGCCCGGAAATACCTTCCCAAATAAAATAGGGGCAGGCCGATCCCTATCAGCACTACCCCCATAGACCACATGACCAGTTTTGAGACATCCATTACTATACCTCCCTGAATCAGATATCTAGCCCCGGTTCGGCAGCATAACGGTGGCGGCGCCGCGGGTGGTCTCTTCTCCCTTGCCGTTCTCGATGGAAATGGCGCAGTCCACCAGCTTCTGGTCGCCATCGGCATATTTATTGGTCACCTTGCCCTTGCACTGCCAGGTCTCGCCCTCTTCCGGTGTCCACGGCGTGGCCATCTTGCGCGGCCAGTCCATCGCCCGGTAGCTGCAGGCAAACTTCTTCAGCGTCCCCTGCTCGCCCATCCAGTCGGTCACCAGCTGGACCAGCCACTGCCGTTTCAAGGCGCCGTGGATAATCGGGCTGCCCACGCCTACCGCCGCGGCAAGGGCAGAGTCGTAGTGTAAAGGGTTGAAATCCCCCGAGGCGCCGGCCCACTTGACCAGCATCCGGGTGGTGGCGATTTTGGGCAAAGGAGGTAGCTCATCGTTAACGTTTATATCTTCCCAGTAAATCTGTTCGGCCATGATATTCCTCCTAGAAGCTAGCGGTAAATAGCGGTGCTGCGTTGCACGGCCACCAGCTCATTTTTCTTATTGGTGTAGGACGTTTCAATAATTACGAAGGCCATCTTGCCCGATTTCCCCTCCCGCTCGCGGACTTCCTTAATAATAGACTTGGCCGTTAAGGCATCGCCGGCGCGGACGGGCAGGAAAAACTCGTACTCGATACCGCCGTCGAGGACATTAAAATAGCCGGCCCTGGCCAGCACTGCTCTCATTTCGTCCATGGCTTCGGGCGGGTCGGCGATATCGGTCGGCCTCTGAAAGGTTTGTCCCGGAGGCAGCTTGACCGGCCAGCCGAAGAAGCCTGGGGGTGCGATAATCGAACCGTATCTAGACTTCCTGGCGTACTCCTCATCCCAGTAAAGCGGATTGGTCTCTTCGACGGCATCGGCGAATCTTTTTATAGAGCCCTTCTCCACCTCGCAGGCAATGGTACCAACGTTTTTACCGATGAATGGAGCCATCTCTTCAGCCAGCATGATTACACCTCCTGAAGAAAATTTGAAGCAAACGCCATTGTATATTTGTGTTGGTTGGTTGTCAAAGTGACTAATAAAATACTGAGAAGCTATATACGACCTAAGGATTGATTTTAGAGGTAATGGAGCATAAAATGACTTTAATAAATGTCGGAAGGTGTCAATATGAAAAGGCGTGTGCTTTTATTTGTTGCTGCAATCTGCACTATATTCACATTCTCGTGTACCAGCAAAGAGACGCTTGAGTATCTATATATTAAGTATACGCCTCAGGCTCAGCCAGAACAGACTTATCTGCTAGAACTAGAATTATTATCAAAGGGCATGTATTGTTATG
>CAYPRI010000090.1:0-5582 GCA_964413085.1 uncultured Dehalococcoidales bacterium | reverse complement strand
TTAGAGGCCAGGGCATCGGCCTTCTTGCTGCCTTCGGTGATCCACAGAGGGACATTGGGGTCGCTGAGCATCTTATGGCACCGCGGCGGGCAGTCAAGCCTGACGCTTGAGCCGACCGGGTTTTCATACTTGATGGGTCTGCCCTTCTGGTTGAACCTCGGGTGGTCGGGGCGGTACTGATAGCCTTCCTGTTTTCCGTCTACGGTCCACAACGGGATTAAGATGCCTGGAGTGTGCTGCTGCGACCTGGAGAAGCCCAGACTGCCAAGGTCGGTCTTGCCAATGATGGTCTTGTATCCTCGCGCCAGTATGACTTCGGGGCTGATGCCGCTGCCGTCATGCAGGTGAGAGAAATGGCTCTCAAGGAGCTCCTGGGCTGAATCGGAAAAGATAGACCCAACCATGGTGAATATTCCGTCTGTTGATTTCTAGGGTTCGTTTTAGCGCTAGCGATAAGTGTCTTTACCGCTTATTCCCGGCGGCAATTGTTGTGTCGTTTCCAATGTTGCTTCGTATCAGTCCGTGACGCCTGCCGATGGCGATAGCCAGGTCGAGAATTGTCAGTATTCTTCTGTTCACTGCTGCTTCTCCATCAGGAGGCAACATGACTACTTTTATCTGGTGGTCTTTGGATACGTAAATGGTGCCTTCGCTCGGTCGTTCTTCTGCCATGCATTCACTCCTTGGGCTGGCTGGACACGTTGTTATTCCCGGGTGGCGCAAAGAAATAGCGAGCTATGGCTCGCCTTACCAGACTGCTTATGTCGGTCCTCTCGATGTCCGCTATCTTCCGCAGCGCTTCGTAATCTTCTCTGGCCATTAGGACCCTCATGGATACCCGGTGCCTGCCCACTACGCTTGGTTTGCCTCGCATCATGTTGCCCTCCTGAATAGTGACCATATTACCATTATAAAATGATGAGGTCAAGGTAATATTGTCACCTTTTTACGCTTAATAAATGTATTTATATTGCCCGATTTCGAGTGTAAAAGATCGCGACAGATACCCCTTGACAGATTCAGTAAATGGTGATATTATTACCACAACGTAAATCTGAACCTGGAGGAGAAATTTTTATGTCGATAACGCTGGGGCAGCTGGTTAGGGAGGCCAGGATTCGCGCCGGTGACATGACTCAGAGGCAGCTGGCAAAGCTGGTGGGCACCAGCATGGAGAACATCACCTCCATCGAAAACGAACGCAACAAGCAGCCCTCGCCAGAGATCGTGGCCGGTCTGTCGAAATACCTCGACCTCGAGATTTCCGACATCTATGCCGCCATGGCGGGAACCCTAAATGCCTATCCCTGGGACAGAGTCGGCGATCTGGACCTCAAAGACCCGGAGCTTGAGCTCATGTTCCGCCAGGTGGACAGGTTGCTCGAAGGAGAAGCCAAGGACAGGGTAAAGGCCTTCATACGCTTTACACTGGACGAAGAGAGGCGAAGGCGGCGACACGAGCTGGACGAGAAGCGGCAGCAGTCCGAATAATCGATTTAGAATTGTAGGACGGTATGAGCAGGTTTGCCATAGACAAAGCCAGGCAAGTTCACCAGCGCCATCCGGGGCTCGCCTTTCCCGTGGACATGGATTTGCTGGCCAACGACGAGGGATGCGAGTGCTTGGATTGGCCATTTCTCGAGCCGGTAAAGGAGGTCAAACAGGGCCGGTGGATAGGAGTCGCCAGAGGCTTACCTCAAGAGGAACGCCGATACCTCATAGCTCATGCCCTGGCGCATCATTTGCTGCACTGCGGCAATCAACTCTCCTTCCGCGGCTGGCAGACGAAATACCGGCAAAGACAGGAGAGAGAGGCTGATTGCTGCGCCGCCCATATTCTCATGCCAGAAAATGAGCTAAACAAAACAGTGCAGATGTCGCTATCGGAGATAGCCGAGCATTTCGGAGCGCCGGAGGATTTGGTGCTAAGAAGAATGAGCGTTTTTGCCCTGCACGAAGAAATTCTAAGATGGCAATCTTCACCTGACACGCCGTGATAAGGAAGGATTGATATGGAACAGGAGAATAGAGCCAACATTAAATGCTGTATATACGCCCGGGTGTCAACCGAGGAGCAGGCAGAAAGAGACCTATCGATTCCTTTCCAGCTGGAGCGATGTCGCTACCATGCACAGGGTAAAGGCTGGGAGGTGGTCAAAGAGTTCATCGATGCCGGTGAAAGCGCCAGGACTGACAAGCGACCTGAGTTTCAGAAGATGGTAGCCGCTGCCAGAAACAAAGAGTTCGACACTATTCTGGTGCATAAGTTTGACCGCTTTGCCCGAAACGATTACGACTTCATTGTCTACGAGAAAGAACTCGAAGACCTTGGTATTGTCCTAGAGAGTGTAAGTGAGCCGGGTGACGCCTCTACTCCTGCCGGCTACATCGGCCGCAGGATGATGCAGATCATCAGCACCTGGTACTCAAAGAACCTGGCCGTTGAAGCGAAAAAAGGTATGAAGCAGATGGTACAGAACGGCGGCTGGCCTAAGCTGGCGCCTCCAGGGTACCTGAACAAGCACGACAAAAGCTCTGCCTGGATCGAGGTCGACTCTGTCCTCGGACCTTTCATCACCAAAGCCTTCACCGAAATGTCATCAGGAAGGTGGACACTCAAAGAGTGGGCACAGCATGCCTACAGTATGGGTTATCGCAGCCGCAAGGGCTATCGTATCTCCGTTAGCATCTGGAGCTCTATCTTCCATCATCGCATCTACCTGGGAGAGACCTGGCTTCGGAGAGGAGACGTACCCAGTAAGGGAAACCATGAACCGCTTACAGATGAGGCCACTTTCAGCAGGGTACAGCAGGTAATGCAAGAGCATGACAAGCATAAGCAACGCACGCAGCGCCATAAGTACCTGCTTCAGGGGCTGATATACTCCCTCGACGCCGACAGCCCCTGCTGGGTTGAGACTCATCCCAGGAAGAGAATAAGTTACTATCGAAGCAAGGCCCGGATAGACGGCAGACAGGTTTTCTACAATACAAGAGACATAGATGAGCAGATGGCCCTCGTCGCCAGGGAAACCACCATATCAGATGACAAGCGTGTTGAACTAGAAAAAGACTTCGACCGGTGGTTTGATAAAGAGGCTAATGCTGATGGCGAGTTGGAGCATGCTCAAGATAGACTGACGAAACTGGAGAAGATAGAGAAAAATCTGCAGCGGTTAGCTATTGAAGAAGAGATACCTATCGAAGATTTTAAGGAACATCGCGCTCGAATAGAAGCCGAGAGAAGAAATCTGAAAGATTTGGTAGAGATAATAAGCTGCCGGCGCAGTATGATAGAGGGTGATTTCCAAATCGCACTACAGTTGTCTAATGAGCTTGACAAACTGTACATCGGAGGAAACGATGATGAGAGGCGTTTACTATGCGAGACCATTTTCAAGCGTGTCTATGTTCAAGACGGTAAAATTGTTAGAACGGAAATGAACTCCCCTTTTGCTCTTATAGTCGGAATGGCTAAAGGTTCGGGAAGTATTCTGGCTCGGGAACCAACTTATACAATAAGCGACTTTACCAGCAGTCGATATTCGGTCGTTTTTTACCGCTGCGCTGCTCAGGCGCGGGCATAGAACGCCAACCGGTCATAATCCAGCGGCGGGTCTCAGCCGGGTCAATGACATCATCGATCTCGAGTGCAGCAGCCATATTTATCGCCTTTCCATGCTCGTAGTGTAAGGCTAACAGCTCTTCAAACCGCGCATTGCGTTTCTCGGGGTCTTCGATGGCCTCAAGTTCTTTTCTGAAGCCAAGACGAACGGCACCCTCCAGTCCCATGCCGCCAAACTCGCCCGTCGGCCATGATATGATGAAGTCAGACATATGGAAACTTCCCCCTGCCATGGCCTGGGCGCCAAGACCGTAACCTCTGCGCAATACCACGCTGAAGATGGGGATGGTTGCGTTGACGGCGTTGGTAAATAGACGGCAGAAGTGGCGCACCTGGGCCGTTTTTTCCGCCTCCGGGCCAACCATGAACCCGGGCGTATCGATAAGAACGACAACCGGAATGTCGAAAGCATCGCAAATCTGAATAAAACGGGATGCCTTGTCTGCGCCGTCTGCGTCTATGGCACCGGCAAGGTGAGACACATTGTTTGCCATCAGACCGAAGGGATGTCCTTCGATTCTAACAAGCGCCGTGACGATGCCAACCCCGAACTGAGGGCGTAGCTCCAGTACAGAACCCGTGTCTACCAGGGTATCGATGATTTTCCGGACATCGTATGGCTTGCGCCGCATTTCCGGAATCATCTCACGTAATAGGTGCTGGTCGGCGCATTTCCAGTCTCCTGTGCTCCCCTGAAAGTAGGAGAGATACTGTTTGGCCTTCTGCACCGCATCAGCATCATCCTCGGCAAGTATATCGACAACACCGTTTGGCGATTGCACCGACATGGGACCGATTTCCTCCGGTCTGAATACACCCAGGCCACCGCCCTCAATCATTGCCGGGCCGGCCATGCCGATATTGGAGTCCTCGGTGGCGATAATGACATCACTCTGCCCCAGAAGCGCTGCATTACCGGCGAAGCAGTAGCCGGTCACGATACCTATCACAGGGACAAGGCCGCTGAGCCTGGCGTAGTGCGCGAATGCCATGACATCGAGCCCGGCCACGACAAAGTCCATGGTATCAACGTCTCCCGGCCTGCCTCCACCACCCTCAGCGAAGAGTATCGTGGGCAGCTTATGCTTGTGGGCCAGCTGGAGCATGCGGTCTTTTTTCTTATGGTTGAACATGCCCTGTGTGCCGGCCAGGACGGAGTAATCATATCCTAACACCAGGCACCTGGTCCGGGAGCGATCGAACAGATGGCCGTTGACGGATCCTATCTCGGCGACAAGTCCGTCTGCAGGAGTTGTTTTGATTAGCTTATCAATAGGTATGCGGCGCCGCTGCGCAGCCAGCGTCAATGCTCCGTACTCGACGGAGTCATCCAGGTCCAGTAGATCGGCGATATTCTCGCGTATTGTCCGATGCCCTCGATTCCGGCGCTTCTCCACCATTTCGGGACGGGACTTGTCCAGCGTGAACTCATGGCGCTGGATTACCTCGGCCAGCTCAGGACGGATTTCGTTGGGCTCTTCAGTCTTTTCGTCGCTCATTGTTGCCTCCTCTGGATGCTCGGGGCTCCAGCTATTATCGAAGAAATCAATTGATATTATTGCACATCAGGCCCTGTTATCTAAACCGGGAATCGTCTTTCAGACCGGTGGAGCGACCTCTGGCGTTTCCTCCAGCTTTGCCGCGGGCAGGCGATTGACCAAAGGTTCGAATCCCACCTCGGGAGCCAGCTACGATTCATTCCAAACTGCTGTTTTATAAGAAATCACACATCCCAGCCGTAAAACGTCTTTTGAATGCTTATTCATTGACAGCAGCCGCCTTTTTTCTGTAAGCTTGAATTCAAGCAGGTCGGTAAGCTAGGAATCAGGCAGGGGGGTATGCGGAATGAACGCCACAAACAAGGAAACTGCACCGGAAGGTGCAGTCAATATAACGCCTAGTACCACGTCATCAAGTACGGCGGCAGGCAGGCCAGACGACCTGGTTGCCTTGAGCC
>CAYPRI010000089.1:0-5591 GCA_964413085.1 uncultured Dehalococcoidales bacterium | reverse complement strand
CCGGTAATCTCGGCGGACATGGTCAGCATTATGGGCAGCGCTGAAATCATGAAGAAGCCCAGTATGATGCCGTTGACCATGTTCAAGGTATAGCCCTTGGAAAGCATGAAGGCCACGATGCCCAGCGTGCCGATGGCGGAAGCAGCGATGAGGAACGGCTTCCTCCTGGAAATCTTGTCGGACACCATGGGTATGACGATGCAACCTATCATTCCGCTAAGAATCAGCACGGCGGATATGGTGCCGGCATCGGTCATTTGAATCTGATGCAGTTCGTTCAGTATCTTCTCCAGCCAGGTAGCCAGACCGTTGAAAACACCGATGCCTATCAATGCAATGAAGCCCAGTATGACGAAGTCTCTTATCTTTAGAATATGCTTGATGCCCTGCCAGCCCGTTACTTCTTCATGGAGCTCAATTTCCCTGGGCGGTATGGCCGGGTTAGGCTTAACCAGTGCGAAGAAGAACACGACACCCAGTATGCCCAGGGCCGCGTAGACCCACAGCATCGTCTGGAAGCTAAACGACTCCACTAGAGTCGGCGTGGCTCCTAGCCCCACCATCATGCCGATGAATAGCGCCATAGAGCCGAGCCCCACCGCCGTCGCCTCCTGTTTATGCGGGAACCAGGTTACAGCCAGCTTGGTGACGCCGTTCAGAACAAAGGGCTGGCCGATGGAAATACCTATCTGGGAAATCAGAAGGATGGCGAATGAGGCGGGATTTACCAAACGGAGTACGGAGAATAAACCGGTGAAAAGTACGCCGATGCCTACGCCGTATTTGAATCCCTTCCTGTCGATAATCATGCCGGCAGGCAAAGTCAGCAGGACCTGCACCAGTGGAAAGACCAGCGTGAACCACATAACGTCACTGGCGGGAATGCCCAGGTGTTCTTCCATGAAAGTTTCGATGGCGGCGAAGTTAAGCCAGTACAGCTGAGTCAGCGCTGATACATACATGTAGACGGCCAGGATAACCCATCGGTACTTGTAGACCTTGTACTCCATGACGCTTTACCCCTTCCTTTAACCTGGAACGCTAAGAGATTGCTTGCCAGTGGTTAGCTAGTATACCACTTAGCAGTAGTGTCTTCATCTGGTTGATTTATAGGAAAGAAAAATGGAAGGCCGGAAACAGCAGAAATTGTTTTGGATCTATGATGTGAATCGGGATAGCAGCTGCGTGAACTCGTCCACCCTTTCCCGGTAGACGCTGTGGCCCGCGCCCTGGAAGATGTGCAGCTCGCAGTCAGGAATTAATTCGGCAGCTACATACGCCTGATGTGCCGGCACTACAGGGTCATCAGAGCCCCAGACCAGTATTGTCGGCATCAGCAGTTGGGAAAGTCGATTTAGCAGCACCGTTGTCTGGCCTCTAAGATTTGTCATCGTCCTGCCGATGTCCATATTGACGTGGCTGAAGGGGCTATCGAACTTTAATGGGGCATAAAATCGACGGGCAAAGCGTTCGACACCGTTGACCACAGCCAGAGCGGCTTCACCAAAGGAGTTACAGAAGAACGGCAGCGATAGGAACCGCACCCATAGCGCCGTTTCATGGCCCAGACACCAGCTGCTTATCAGCACCAGGCCTTTCACCTGGCGCGGGTATTTCAGTGCATAGTGCAGAGCTATGCCGCCGCCGATGGAATGTCCGATTAAATAGAAGCTGTCGAGGCCCAGCGCTGATGTGAAATCGCCGACAAAATCGACGAACTCCGGCAGTCGAAACCTGTCCTTGACGGACTGGCTCCTGCCGAAGCCAGGGAGGTCGGGTATATAGACGCTGAAGTTTTTAGACAGGGCCTCGGCGTTTTTACGCCAGGCTCTGGCGCCTTGACCTCCGCCGTGGATAACGACTAACGGCTGGCCCTGCCCTCCGGCAAGATAGTGTATATTGAGGTTGCCAACCGTTATCTGATTGTTATGTATGTTTCTGGTTATTAGCTTTTCCTGTGTGTGAAGATTAAGCTATTAGTATCTCCGCCTGCCTCCTCCGCCTCTGCCTCCACCGCCGCCACTGCGACCGCCTCTACCGCCTCCGCCATAGCCGCCCCGGCCGCCGCCGCCGCGGCTATCCGTCCGCGGGCGCGCTCCGCTTACGGCTATTTGCCGGTTATGGAGCATTTTGCCGTTCAGGCCGTTTATGGCTGCCTGTCCGGCGGATAACAGCGGCATTTCCACAAAGGCGAATCCCTTGGATTGACCGCTGTATTTGTCCTTAATAATGTTTACCGACGTTACCTCACCGAAGGCCGCGAATTCGTCCCGTAATTCCTCCTCGGTCACTTCGTAGGCTAAGTTACCTACATAAATATTCAATTAAAGCCCCTCCTTTATTTGCCTGTAATACGATGCATAGGCCGGCTTGTACCGGCCTATGCACGTCTTTTGAAAAGTCCTTTATCTGCTCAATTTGGCCTTACTGTAGCAGTCGCTGCAATAGACCGGTCTACCTTCACGGGGTTCGAATGGCACCTGGGTATCTTTACCGCACTGTGCGCAGGTGGCGGGGTACATCTGCCGCTGAGGCCTGTTGCCGAAGCGCTGTGACTTCCTGGCCTGTCGGCACGGTTCGCAGCGTTTGGGCTCGTTGGTGTAGCCTCTCTGGGCAAAGAGCTCTTGCTCTTCGGCACTGAAGGTGAAGGTTGTTCCGCAGTCGGAACACTGGATCGACTTATCCTGATAACTCATAGGATGACCTCCTCTCTTATTTAGTTGGTTGAGCCTTGGTCATCCTGCACTTGAGTTGATATGCTTAACATAAACTAAGTTGTGATAACCTAAACTGAAACCACTGATGCGGGATTATACACCATCTGTCAAGGGTTGGCAAAAGTCAGGTCTTCTGCCAGCAGCAAAAATAGCTATGAGATACGTTTCAAGGTATAATAATGGGTCTCGATGAAGACACTGGCTGCTTCAGCTGAATTCGGAGGGTTAACATGGGTAAGACGATTGTAGTTGCCGGCAAGGGCGGCGTGGGAAAGACGGCCATAGCTGCACTTCTGATCGATTTGTTGTCCAAAAAGGGCGTGGTACTGGCCATAGACGCCGACCCCAGCACCAATCTGAACACGGCTCTGGGTCTGCCGCTGGGAGCCACCGTAGGCCGGGCCCGCGAGGACGTTACCGAGGATATACAGAAGGGGCGGCTTTCACCTACGGTTTCCAAGCAGGACCTGATTGATCAGAAGATAAGAGAAGCACTGGTTGAGTCGTCAAAGATAGACCTGCTGGCCATGGGCAGGCCGGAAGGGCCGGGATGCTACTGCGCCGCCAACCATATGCTGCGGCTATCAATCGACCGGCTGGCTAAGAACTATGACTACACGGTCATTGATTCCGAAGCGGGCATGGAGCATGTGAGCCGTCAGACCACGCGGGATGTCGACTTCCTGCTGATTGTGTCAGACGTAACCATGAGGGGCGTCACTGCCGCCGCGAGGATGAAGGACCTGATAAAGGAGATGAGGACAAAGGTCGGTAAGGTGGGGCTGGCGGTCAACCGCGTCAAGAACGGCCTGCCGCAGGAGATAGGCAAGGCGGTGAGCGATTTTGGACTGGAGCTGGTGGCAACGGTAGCCGAGGACCCGAACCTGTCCGACCTCGAGATAAAGGGCAAGCCCATAATCGAGTTGTCTGACAACTCGCCGCTCCGCTCCGGGGCCAGGGAGATAATCTCCAAATTCGGGCTCTGAAATATTTTGGTGTGGCTTAATGGCGCTTAAGGATAAGAAATTAATCAACCTGCGTGAGATAGAGGGAGCGGTCAGCCCGCATCAGCGACAGCTCGACCACGCCTTGAAGGTCAGGAAAGAAGCGCTGGAATACGTTGCCGATGTATCAAAGCTGGCTGAGTTTATCGGCGGCCGCGTAGAGCAGCTGGGGCTGGGCGAGGACTGGGCGGTGAGCAAGGAGATATTTCCCGGCGTGCGGGTATTTTTCATTTTTAAACGCGCCGATGATGAATTTCCCAGCAACCTCAGAGTCCTATTCGGCGGCGACAGCATAAAGATGATGAAGGGTGAGGACTTGACCAGCTTCGTCATCTTATATTTAATTCACATGCTCAGATTCGTCAGAGACAGCAATAAAGACAAGAAGCTCCCCGAGGTCTGCTACCGGGTTTAGGCTTTCGACCAGCGTTCAACTTTTTAGATATGTAGTGGCGAGGCTTTGGCCTCGCCATCAACGTGATAAAGCAATAATGGAAGAGAGAGGTTAGTAATGCCGCTAGATAATCTGGCTGCCCTGTTTTCGTCATTCAAGGTCAAAGACCTGGAAATAAAGAACCGAATAATAATGGCACCCATGCAGCTTAGCCTGGGCTTCCGCAGCCCAAGAGCCAGGGCTTTCTATGTCGAGCGCGCCCGCGGAGGCGTCGGCGCTATCACTCTGCCGGCCACGGCTGTGGACATACTGGCATCGGATGAAGCCTGGGGGAAAAGCGGCGCACTGGCCTCTTTCTTGCAGGGAATGTCGGCGCTGGTTGACGGCATACATGATGCCGGAGCTAAAGTCGGCATTCAGCTCTGGCACGGCTTTAATTTCCCAGCCGGTCTGTCTGGCGTTCAGGGTGAGTTAATGGCTCCTTCTCCCGCAGGACCGGCGCGGGAGCTCAAATCCGATGAGATTAAAATAATTGTCCGCAAATTTGCGGCAGCAGCAGCCAGTGCCAAGGAGGCCGGGCTCGACTTTGTAAATATTCATGGAGCTCACGCCTATCTGCTACACCGGTTTTTCTCGCCTCTGGACAACCATCGCAGCGATAAATACGGCGGTACGGTGGACAAGAGAATGACGTTCGCCCTGGAAGTGCTCAAGGCGGTCAGAAAAGCAGTGGGCAATGACTATCCCATTTTCTGGCGGTTGTCGGCCGAGGAGGCCGTGGTCGGAGGCATCACGCTGGAGCAGAGCATAAAGCTGGCCCAGGCGTTGAAGAAGGGCGGTGTAGATGTCATCGACGTCTCCTACGGCCGTCTGCCCAGGCAGATAATGCCGTCCAAAAGGCTTCCCATGGGGACGTATGTTTCTCAGGCCGAAGCCATCAAGAAGGCGGTGGACATACCGGTCATTGCTGTTGGTCGGATCAACTCACCGGAGCTGGCGGCGGAGATTATTTCTCAAAACAAAGCCGACCTGGTGGCGCTGGCGCGGCAGCTTATCACCGACCCTAAATGGGCGCAGAAAGCACAGGAAGGCAAATCAGATACCATAGTCGGCTGCGAGTCCTGCAACAAGAACTGCGTCAAGGCCGTCCCTGAAAACAGAAAGCGCCTGCGCTACGAAGATTTATCCGTATGCAGCGTCAATCCTAGGGCCGGGAAAGAATATCGTGACGGATAGGGTTATTAGCTTTATCGTCTCGTGTTATATAATTTCAAATTCGATTAAATATATAGTTTAATAGATGTTATTAATTAATTTACCAATTTCTTAAAAGAGTTTTAAAATAAAGAGCGAAAAAGCCTATACCACCAATCGCCCATAATAAAATCTTTCCAGCTTCAGGTATTCCAAAAAGATCTTCGATTAATTGTCCTACTATATATATGCTAATAACAGCGAAGAAGGGAATAAGTCTGT
>CAYPRI010000088.1:0-5614 GCA_964413085.1 uncultured Dehalococcoidales bacterium | reverse complement strand
TATATTTTTGCGGTATTTATGTAAAATTTCTTTAAAGTTCCTCTTTTAGGGCTTTATAACAAATTGATTTAGGCTCAAATATCGACTACAATTAGCCAGACCGCAACCTTTGGTTCAAAGGGAAATAAGTATAATGCACAATGATGGTTTCGACAAATTCAAAGGCTCTGCCGACTATGTAACTTCTGAAGCCTTAAGGAACGCCGTTTACGTATCTATCGCCTTAAAGAGGCCTCTGCTTGTTAGAGGCGAACCCGGCACGGGGAAGACATTACTGTCGCACAGCGTGGCTAAAGGTCTGGGTAAAAAGTTAATTGTCTGGAATATTAAATCAACCACCAAAGCACAGGAAGGTCTCTACGTCTATGATACTGTACAGAGACTCAATGACAGCCGCTTTGGCGACAAAGATATTTCCGATATTAAACAATATATTAAGCTGGGCAAATTAGGTGAAGCCTTCGCCTCCAAAGCAGAACTGGTGCTTCTCATTGACGAAATAGACAAGGCCGACCTCGAATTTCCCAACGACCTGCTGAACGAGCTTGACGAGATGAGCTTCTACATACCGGAAACAGGCGAAACCATCGTGGCCGCATGCAGGCCCATCGTTATCATTACCAGTAACGCCGAGAAGGAACTACCCGATGCCTTTCTAAGACGCTGCATATTTCACTACATCGAGTTCCCCGACCCCACACTGATGGAGGAAATAGTAAGGGTACATTTCCCTAACATCAAGCAAAATTTATTAAACCAGGCCCTGTCCACATTCTATGCACTGCGAAAGATTGACGATTTTCGTAAGAAACCTTCCACCAGCGAACTTATAGATTGGATTCGGGTTCTTATCGCCAGCTCCACGCCTGACAAGGTCATATCTACAGACATTCCATTTGCAGGCACGCTGCTGAAGAAAGAAACCGATTACGCCTATTTTGTAAATACCTTCATGAAGAAAAAACAGAGCTTAAAAACTACCGAGGATTAAGGTATAACCTCCGGGGCAACTTATGTTTACCAGCTTTTTCTATTCACTCAGAGAAAGAAAAGTACCGGTTTCGATTACCGAGTGGATGACGCTAATGGAAGCTCTATCACGGGGTTATATTACCGACCTTAACGATTTCTACTATCTGGCGCGAGCTATACTGGTTAAGAGCGAAGCCTACTTCGACCACTATGACGTTGCTTTCCAGGAATATTTCAAAGGCATCGAAGATCCTCCCCAAATCACGGAGGAGATACTTAACTGGTTGAAGGACCCAATTAACAGGTTGTTGCTGACGGAGGCGGCAAGAGCCCTGCTTGAAAGCATGGACCTGGACCGGCTACTGGAGGAGCTTCAGAAAAGGCTTCGCGAACAGACTGAGCAGCATGACGGCGGCGATTACTGGATTGGGAGAGCCGGTACATCGCCTTTTGGCCATTCCGGGCATCATCCATCTGGTTTCAGTATAGGCGGCGGAGGTGGAGGCAGGAGCGCCATCCAAATCGCCGAACAAAGACAATTCCGCAATTACCGGCATGATTTGACTCTCGACATACGCCAGATAGAAGTCGCTTTAAAGGGCTTACGACAGTTCAACCGCACCGGCCCTGAAGATGAACTAGACCTGGACAAAACCATTGATGCCACCGCCAAAAATGCGGGCGATATAGAGCTCATCTGGAGACGAAGCCGAAAGAACAAGGTAAAGCTGCTTCTCCTTATGGACGTCGGCGGCTCTATGGAGCCGTTTGCCAGACTTTGCAGCTTGTTATTCTCAGCCGCACACCGAAGCACCCATTTCAAGGACTTTCAATATTATTACTTTCACAACTGCCTCTATGACTATGTTTATAGGGACATCGAATGGCGCGATGCGGTCACCTTTGATCATCTGATCCAGAACATTGAGCCCGATTACAAGGTTATTATGGTGGGTGACGCCTGGATGGCACCATCTGAACTGAACAGCGTTTATGGTGCTATCTACTATTATGAGCGAAATCGTAAACCGGGTATTCTCCGCCTTAAGCAGATTGCCGATCATTTCAGCCATTGTGTATGGCTGAATCCCGAATCGACTACCTACTGGAACGAGCCCACCGTCGCCATGATACGAAGAGTCTTCCCCATGTTCGAGCTAACCATTGAAGGTCTCCAGCAAGCTGTTAAAAAATTACTGGTTAAACGGTAATCAATATAACTCTTAGCTGCAGCACCAAAGCCCCCTTTTTCACACTCGCCCAGCAACTGATTTAACCGAAATACTTGTAGACAATAATAAAAGTTGCAGGTATAATCACGCCGTGTCTCGGCAGCCTAAACTCTTAATCACCCAAGAAAAAATCAGTAAGGCCGTAGCCAAACTGGCGTCCGAAATTAATCGGGATTATAAAGGTAAGAAACCTCTTCTCATCGGCATTCTTAAAGGCTCCTTCGTCTTTATGGCCGACCTCGTTCGCCAGCTCGACCTCCCCGTGGAACTGGATTTCATTAAGCTTTCCAGCTACGGCTCAGGCATGAAGACTTCCGGTAAGGTAAAAGTCCTGCAGGGATTGAAGACCCCGATAAAAGGCAGGCATGTAATAATCATCGAAGACATAGTTGATACCGGGCTGACGGTTTCTTTTGTAATGGAATATTTACGGAAAAAACAACCTGCTTCGTTGAAACTATGTGCACTGGTTGACAAGCCTTCGCAACATAGAGTCCCATTGAACATCGACTACCTCGGTTTCACTGTGCCCGCAAAGTTCGTTGTTGGTTATGGCATCGACTGGAACGAACAGTTCCGCCAACTTCGTAATATATGTATTATCGAATAAGCCAATCATGAATCAACTTATGGGGATCAGAAGTAACACCGTATCGCCTATTTCTTGAATCCAGTGATTCAAACATATCTATGTGGTAAAAAATGAGTCTATCCGAACTGATTTCAGTTGCCCGCGGAGATTCTCCGGCGGACTTACTGCTCAAAAACGCAAAAATAATTAATACATTCGTCGGAATTATCGAAGAGGGCAATGTGGCGATTTACGGCGATAAAATCGCCGGAATAGGTAACTACTTGAAGGCTAAAGAGGTAATTGACCTCAGAGGCGCCTATCTCGCCCCTGGACTAATTGACGGCCATACACACATAGAAAGTTCCATGCTGCATCCTGCCCAGTACGCGCACGCTGTAGTGCCCAGAGGAACCTCGACAGTAATCACCGACCTGCACGAAATTACCAACGTATCTGGACTCCAGGGTATCAAATTTGTAATGGACTGGGCCAAGAAATTACCTCTGGACATGTTTTTTATGGCACCATCGTGTGTGCCGGCAACGCACATGGAAACGAGCGGCGCCCAGATTTCAGCCAAAGAAATCGGTAGAGCTTTGAATCTGTACAACGTAATCGGTTTAGGCGAAATGATGAATTTCCCGGGCGTTATCCACGGCGACAGAGAGGTACTCCGAAAAATCGCCGCGGCCGGCGATAAAGTAATTGACGGGCACGCACCTAAAGTCACAAACAAACATTTAAACGCCTATGTAGCCGCCGGTATTTACTCGGACCATGAGTCAACTTCAACAGAAGAAGGCAGAGAAAAGCTGAGGCGGGGCATGCACTTGATGATACGTGAAGGCTCCTCCGAAAAAAATCTCGATGCGCTCTTGCCACTGGTTAACGATAAGACTTATAAGCGATGCTTTTTCGTCGTTGACGACCGCAGTTGCTCCGACTTGTTAAGAGAAGGTGATATTGATGCCGTCGTTAGAGGTGCGATTCATAAGGGTCTGGAGCCCATACGTGCCCTGCAGATGGCAACCATAAACACTGCAGAATATTTCAGACTGTACGATCGTGGAGGAGTCGCACCCGGCTATTTGGCAAACCTCATTACAATTACCGACCTATCACAACTAATCGTCGATATGGTCTTCTATCGGGGCCGCCTCGTAGCTAGAAAAGGCAAATACGTTGGTGGGGCATTAAAAACTCGGGCACAGGAATTGACAGATACCGTCCGCGTCAAACCATTCGATATAGAAGCACTGAAGTTGGCCGCCAGAGGGGAAAGCCTTCCGGTAATTGAAATCGTCCCTAGTCAGATATTGACCAAGAAAAGAATAGAGAGAGTAAAAACCAGGGACGGCGAAGTCATGGCCGACACCGATGAAGACCTGCTGAAACTGACGGTAGTGGAGAGACACAGGGCAACCGGACGAATAGGCTTATGTATGGTCAAGGGCTTTGGCTTGAAACGAGGCGCGTTGGCCTCTTCGATAGCCCACGATTCACATAATATAGTAGCAGTCGGCACCAACGATCGGGATATTTTAACGGCGATAAAAGGTATCGAAAAACTCAACGGCGGCCTGGTCGTTTCCGTAGACAGCAAAGTGGTAGCAGCTCTACCCCTACCCATAGCCGGATTACTTTCACCAGAACCACTGGAAGCTGTTGTTAAAAAGTTTGAGCGGGTGGAAAAAACTGCTTCGTCATTGGGTAATGTCCCGCCAGCCGTTTTTTCGCTTCTTTCTTTTATTGCTCTGCCGGTTATACCTGAGCTCCGTCTTACCGACAAGGGATTGGTGGACGTAATCGAATTTAAATTAATTAAATAGATCAGACATACTTCATAGTGTAATTTTTTATATCTGGGCAATCCCAAGACATAACACTAGTAAAGGAGATTTAGGTTATGAAGAAAACAAGACTATGCGATTTGCTCGGCATAAAATACCCGATAATTCAGGGCGGGATGGTATGGATCGCCGGTGCTGAATTGGCGGCAGCCGTTTCTAATGCCGGAGGTTTAGGTTTAATCAGTCCTAATGCAGGTATGAGCTTCAACGGAGACCAGGTTGAAAATCTAAAGAAGCAGATAGAGATAGCAAGTGGTTTGACCTCTAAACCTTTTGGCGTCAACTTACCTATAATGAATAATCCACAGCTCGAGGCACTCGTCGACCTAGTTATCAAGGCTAAGGTGAAGGTGGCGGTAACAGCTGCCGGCAATCCCGCTCTATATACAGGTCGTTTTAAGGAAGCAGGTATTAAAGTCCTTCACTTAGTAGCCGCCGTCAGACACGCACAGAGCGCAGAAAAGCGCGGTGTCGACGCAGTTATCGCCGAAGGTTACGAGGCTGGCGGGCACAACGGCCTCGATGAGCTAACAACCATGACTCTTATACCACAGGTAGCCGATGCAGTATCAATTCCGGTCGTAGCTGCGGGAGGCATGGCTGACGCCAGAGGCGTGGTAGCAGCACTGGCGTTAGGCGCCGACGGCGTTCAGATGGGCACACGCTTTGTCGCCGCTACCGAATCAGCTGCACACCAGAATTTCAAGGAAGCTGTAATAAAGGCCAGCGATACAGATACCACAATCACGGGCAGAAAACTTGGCCCAACCAGAATATTGAAAAATCAACTGGCTACCAAACTTCTGGAAATGGAAGCAGGCGGAGCTTCCGCCGAGGATTTACAGGCCTTTATAGGCAGCGTCAGCCGCTCTCGCGTGGGACAATTCGAGGGTGACCTGGTTAATGGTGAGGCCTACTGCGGCGCCATAGTTGGTATGATCAAGGAAATCAAAAGCGCCGCTGAAATAATTCAAGACATAGTTAAC
>CAYPRI010000087.1:0-5943 GCA_964413085.1 uncultured Dehalococcoidales bacterium | reverse complement strand
TTGAAAGAGAGCTAAAGCGATTAGACATATCTGTTCCTGATTTAGAGGAAACCGCGCATTTATTCAACTACGACAGCGCCGACGATTTTCTGGCAGCCATCGGCTATGGAGGCGTTACCCCGCACCAACTGGCTCTCAAACTGGCTATTGAACCTGAAAAAATCCCGGCGGTAAGCAAAACCATTCGAACTGAAAAAGCAACCGCCGCCGGCATTCAGGTCCTGGGTGTGGGCGACTTACTAACTCAATTAGCGCGCTGCTGCAATCCCTTGCCTGGAGACCATATCATAGGTTATATTACTCGTAGCCGAGGCGTCACAGTCCACCGTAAAGACTGCATCAACGTCATTAACGTGGAGGACAAAAAGCGTCTAGTCGAAGTGAACTGGGGCGAGATACAGGATGTCTACCCCGTGGATGTCCAGTTCGAAGCCTGGGATAGAGTAGGGCTGCTCCGGGATATAACCACTGTTATTGCAGAAGCAAAAGTAAACATATTTAATATGAGCACAACATATCACAACGAAGTAACCACGGTACTCGCTACCCTGGAAATCGCGAACATGGCCCAGCTAACTCAGCTACTGGCCAGAATACAGGGTATTCGAGGTGTTATAAGCGCCACCAGAATCAGCCAGGCCAAGGCCGGCCTTAATTCTTAGAAAGGAGAGAGGATTGCCCAAAACTATATCAGCGGAAAAAGCAGCTCGAACGGCGGAAAGGAAGCGCCTTCGAAAGAAGTCTCTTAAAAGCGCTACTAAGACACATCTAACCGGAGCCGTGAAGTTGATCGGAGCTAATCAACTTGAGGAGGCACAAAAAGCGGTAGCAGCTGCTATAAGTGCACTTGACAGAGATGTTAAGAAGGGCGTCATTCATCCCAATACCGCAGCCAGGCGAAAGTCACGCCTAATGAGAAAGTTGAACCAGGCCAAGATCGCAGGCGCTCCTTCGGGCAAGGGCGGCAAGGCCTGATAACTTTTCGTTAGCTAATTTGCGCCAACACTTATCATGACTCGAAAAGCGCTGTCACCAAAGCAGGGACGTATACTCCAGTTCATCCGGAGATTTATTGATACCAGGGGCTATCCCCCAACAGTGAGAGATATACTTACCGGTTGCAAGATAAGCTCTACTTCGGTAGTCGCCTACAACCTGGCCAGGCTGGAAGCAGCAGGGCATATTCGCCGCCACGCTGATATATCCCGAGGTATAGAACTGGTATCCAACGGACCAGGTAACCGTAATACCGTGACCGTTCCCGTTATAGGGGAGATAGCTGCCGGCGAGCCCATCCCCGTCCCGGACGTTGACTCCTGGAATACGATAGCCTCGGAAGAACTATCCATCACCGAAGACTTAACGCGGAGCAAACAAAAAGTCTATGCCCTACGAGTGAAAGGGAACTCGATGATTGACGCGCTGATCAAGGACGGCGATATCGTAGTTATGGAATATACAACCAGCGCTGACGATGGAGACATGGTGGCTGCCTGGCTTAAGGCCGAAAAAGAAGTCACCCTAAAAAGGCTGTTTAGAGAGAATAATCGTATTCGTCTAGAACCTGCTAACAGCCAGGTACAACCTATTTATACCACGCCCGATAATGTGGAGGTCCAAGGTAAGGTAATTACTGTTATTCGTCAGCTTGCCTGAACGCGTAGTTCTAGTAATTCAACAATAAAAAGTGGTGTAGACAGAAAAATGCTGGTCTCTCAATTTCAGGCTGTGGGGCGTGATCTGTGTTCTCGAGGTCTGGTCTCTTCTCACAGTGGCAACCTGAGTATCAAACTCGGAGAACGCCTGTGTATTACCCGGCGAGGCAGCATGCTGAGCCATCTGGAAGAACACGACATCGTCGAAACCGGAATAAATAAAAATGACCGCTTCACGCCATTTGCCTCGACTGAACTAATAGTTCACCGTGCTATATATAAGAATACATCTGCCTCGGCCGTGGTCCACGCTCATCCTGCGTACGCAGTTGCCCTGTCCTTTTCTGAGAAGAGAATTATCCCTCGCGATATAGACGGCAGCCAGATACTTTCAGAAGTGCCGGTTCTGGGCTGGGATACAACTGTAAAACCCGCAGAGCTGGCTGAAGCAATTGCAGAAGCGCTGACCACGCATAAAATCGTTTTAATGCACGGACATGGAAGTTTTGCTGCGGCTCAGATACTTGATGAAGCTTACCACTACACTACAGCCCTTGAAGAAAGCTGCCGGCTGCTGTACTTGCTCAAAGCGCTGCGCATAGATTTACGCTAGCTACTTATCGATCGTTTGGAGAGCTACTAAATTTAACTATGTTTTGCTTGCGCTAATTTTGAATATACCGGCGTGCACCAGTGGAGGTACTTTGGATTCTTGCCCTTTATAACATCAAAGTATAGTTGTTGCAGCTGTTTGGTAATATTCCCTATCTTACCATCTCCTACTGGACGGTGATCAATTTCAATTATCGGACTTATATGAGCAGCGGTGCCGGTAAAGAACACCTCATCAGCAAGATACAGCTCGGTGCGGTCCACCGATGCCTCGATAGTCTCTATACCTAATTCATTTCTGGCCAGTTGGATTATTGTGTCTCTTGTAACGCCTAACAGAATATTGTCAGAGCTTGGTGGTGTCACCAGCTTGCCATTAAGCACAAAGAAGATATTCTCACCGCTGCCTTCGGAAACGTGACCATCGTGGTTCAATAAAATTGCCTCATCGAAGCCATGCTCATTTGCTTCGGTTTTGGCCAGGGCGCTATTGACGTATATGCCCGTGATTTTACCTCTCGCCGGAATCATGGTGTCATCAACACGTCTCCAGGACGAGGTGCAACAGCGAACCCCTTTATCAGCGTCCAGATAAGCCGGCAAAGTTGCTACTATAACAAGAAAGTCATCTTCTAGGCCATGCAGTTTGACCCCTATGGCTTCGGAGCTTTTGTAGGCTAAGGGTCTTATATAAACATCCTCATGATATCCGCTTTTTTCCACAAGTTTTAAGGTTAAATCTATCATTTCGTTGACCGAGTGATGAGGGTCTATCTTCAAAATGCGGCAGCCGTCATGCATACGCTCATAATGGTCTTTAACCCGGAATAAAAATAATTGTTTTTGCTCATCGTTCCAGTTGCCACGAATACCTTCAAAACAAGCTGTACCGTAGTGAAGGGCGTGGGTTAGAATTCCGACTTTCGCTTCGGCAAGCGGCATAAATTGCCTACGGAAATATGCGTATGGAGGCATCAGTACACTCCTTTTCTCAAAATTATACGGATAGATTGGTACCAATTATAACTTTGACTACCGACAAAGACAAGCTTATCGGGAAAGTGACGGAGTTTCCAGGACATAATTGCCCTTCCGTTTATCAAATATGTCCTTTAGCATTAATGTACGTCCAGTTTGGATAGCGGTGAAGCCATATTTATTGCGTATACGGTCGATAGCCTTATCCAGATGTTCCAGCCGTTGAGGATGGGTATCCAGTAAGTTAAGTTGTTTAACGTAATCCTCGAAATTTGATGCTCCAATACCAATAAGCCTTACCGGCTTGGTCTTTCCGGCCAACGCTTGTCCCAGTAGCCTGGCCGCGTTGGCAAAAATTGCATCATCCGTGTCTACAGCTACTCTAGAACTGAAACTGCGCGTAATGGTTTCAAAATCAGAATACCTCAATTTTAAAGTTATAGTCCTGGCCTGCTTAACCTCCTGGCGGAGCTCAGCGCCAACTCGCTCACACAAATACTGCAACACTGCCTGAAGAAAAGCTTTATCGAAAGAATCGGCAGCAAAAGTTGTCTCTCTGCTTATGGATTTAGCCTGGCCCGCCGGCTCTACTTCTCGATTATCAATACCATTGGCATGATGATGAATCATCAGCCCAAAACTGCCAAAACGATTCTTCATAACCTCAACCGGCATAGTTGCCAGCTGGCCAACGGTCTTTATTCCCATCGCCTTTAGCGATTGCTCTGTCTTCTTCCCAACGCCGGGCAAACTGGCGATGGGCAGCGGAGACAAGAAATCTTTCTCCTCTCCTCCAGCTACTTCTATCAGGCCATCTGGTTTACCGAAATCGGTAGCAATCTTAGCTACCACTTTGCACCCGGCGATGCCAATCGAAGCAATCAGCTTGAGTTCCTTCTTAATACGCTTCTTTATAGTAAATGCCAGCTGAGACGGCGTACCAAAAAGTTCACAACCTGTTATATCAAGATAAGCTTCGTCCAATCCTCCCGGTTCCAGACAAGGTGAAAAATCAGATAGTATCGTCATAAATTTTTCTGAAGCATCACGATAGGCTGGAAAGCTACCCTGGAGAAAAATTGCTTGAGGGCATAGACGATATGCCTGAGATAAAGGCATACCTGAACAAACACCAAATACTCTGGCTTCGTATGAAGCTGAAGCCACCACTCCACGGCGGTCAGGCCGACCACCGACTACGACCGGTTTGTCCCGCAATTCTGGAGCCGCTGCTTGCTCCACGGAGACAAAGAAAGCGTCAAGATCGACATGTAAAATACGACGATTCACGTTCAAACTATATTTATCTGAGGGTTAAAACTGATGATAAAAATTGATTTCAAAAATAAATTCACCACTCAGTGTGTGGAAGTGGTGAATTTAATTGCTAGCTAAAGCTAGACGAACTTTGGCAATGGTACTTTCTTGGCATCCACTCCAAGTTCTTTAAGCCCTTTATTCCGTAATGTTTCCAGAAGCGACTTAAGCTTCTGGCGTTCCGCTTCAGAAAGCGAAGACATTATTTTTTGAACAGATTTCCTTTTCAGTGCCTGTTTATATGCCTGCTGCCCTTTATCTGTTAATGTGACTCTGACCCAGTTTCTCCTGTGCAAATCTTTGGTTCTCTTTACCAGGCCAGCCTTGGCCATTCTATCTAAAATTCCGGAAACCGAATGTGGCCTGCGGAATATCATGCGCGATATCTGAGCTGGTGTCGCTTTATCGCCGATAGCCTTGATAACGAATAATACTTCGGCCTGAGTAGCGGGGAGCCCGTATTGACGTAATTCTTCTTCCCGGGAATTGAAAATTATGTCGCTAACCTGATGCAATAATACCCATAAGTTATAGTCCCGGTCTATATCTGAACTTTCTGGCATGGCGCTCTCCTCCTTAAAATAAACAGATCATTTATGTCCCGCAAAGTAAAATTTTAGCATGAAGATTATAAAAATACAAAAGAGCATTTATGATACATCGTTGGGCTTCAGGATATCAGCAGACTAAGCTTTTGAAACAAAGGTTTTAATTCTGTGCTCGAGAGTGCTTCGCTCTAATAGAACCTGCCGCTTACATTTCAGGCACTGTATCCTTATATCAACGCCGATCTTCACCACCTGCCATTCATCACCGCCGCAAGGATGCTTTTTTCGTAAGCGAACTATATCGTCAATTTGAATATCCATAGCCCTTAGTGGACAGCCTGGTCGATTATCTTGTTTATGTCATCACGCAGTCCCTGTGCTGTCCGCCTGGCTCCTGCAGCAAAATCTTTTCCTTTAGAAGCATAGAGAATTTGCCGGGAAACCGTTATGATGGCCTTTTCGCCACGTGCGTCGATTCCATTCTTCACTGCGGAAGCCAGATCGCCTCCCTGTGCACCGATACCCGGTATGAGAATAGGCATTTCAGGACAGAGTTTACGTATAGTTTTCAATTCACCCGGATAAGTAGCTCCAACTACCAGTCCTACATTGCCCTCGGTATTCCATTCCCTGGCCTTGCTGGCCACAGCCTGGTATAGTGGCATACCCCTGGCATCGACCAAATCCTGAAAATCCGATGCTCCGGGATTGGAGGTCCGACACAGGATAAATATTCCTTTGTCCTTATATTCCAGGAAAGGTTCCACAGCATCATGCCCCAGATAAGGATTAACAGTGGCCGCATCAAAACGGAAAGTTTCGAAAAGAGCTCT
>CAYPRI010000086.1:4421-5974 GCA_964413085.1 uncultured Dehalococcoidales bacterium | reverse complement strand
GATTCAATCCAGATACGGCCTCCGTGAGCCTCAACCAGACGGCGGCAGACATTTAATCCAAGCCCAACCCCACCCATGATATCTGCTTTGTCCAACCGCTCGAAAGGTTGGAATATCCTGCTCTGGTCATCCGGCGAAATGCCTAATCCCTGATCTTTGACTGCTATTGCAATACGACCATTTTCTTGTCGTGCCGATATGATAATATCGCCACCGCCCGGAGAATACTTGATTGCATTCTCTACCAGGTTGTGCAATATCCTTTCAACGCGTACTTTATCAACAAGTATGTTAGGTAGGTTTTGAGGTAAGTCTGTGAGCAACTTATGTATCTCAGACTTGCCTTTTAGGTTTTCTATAACGCCCCGTATAGTCCCAGCGATATCCACCTGCTCTGCTCTCATTTGCAGGCGACCCGCTTGGGCACGCGACAGTTCAAGTAAATTATCGACAATAGTTGCCAATGATTCAGCCGATGAAGCGGCGTCACGCAACAGCAGCTGCATTTCCTTCCTAGATATGCCGCGGCTAAGGGCAGTGTAGACAGAACCTATCACAACCGTTATTGGTGTCTTTAGTTCGTGTGAAACAAGGCCGATGAACTCGTCTTTTATTTGCTCCACTTTTTTACGCTCGGTAATATCCTGACCTTGAGCAATAGTTGCCACAGGAGTCTCTCCATCTGCGTCGAAAAGCGTTGCTGAATTCCAGAGTAGAATTCGGACAGAACCATCAACATGCTGAACAGGTATTTCAACCACCTCCCACCGTTCACCCTTAGTGGTAGTACGATAGATTTGTTGCAGTGCTTCATCCTTTTTATCCGGTGGGATTAAAATATCAACTTTCTTACCAATAACGTCCCCAGCGCTTCGGCCAGTTAATCGTTCAAAGGCATGGTTGAAGCGGGTAATTTTAAGGTCGCGGTCCCAAACGATTATAGGTGCGTTAGCATAGTTAAACAGATTATCAAGATAGTCACGCGTCTCACGCAGTTCCTCTTCCGCCATTTCGCGCTCCTCTTTTGTTCGCAGCGCAGTAACGCCGAATTCCAAATCTCCTGCTAATTCCTCCAACAACCTCACTTCGGCCGGAGTAAAACCATTCACTTCATCAGAATATAACGTAAACACGGCATATACTTTGCCTTCACTATCCGGAAGGGGTATAGCAATGCTGGAGCGAAAACCTCTCTTGAGCGCCGCTTCTCTCCATGGCGCGGCTCTCGGTTCAATTGTAAAATCCTGGAAAAAGTCCGTTTTGCCGGTCCTGATGGCCGTCCCGGTTGGCCCATGTCCGTGCTCCGTATCGGCCCAGGTTATATGTGCTTTTGCCAGGTATCCATCCTCATTACCGGCCCATGCAATTGGCCGCACCGTCTTAGACTTATTGTGCTCAACCTTACCAACCCAGGCCATGCGATAACCCACTACATCGCACATGATGCGACAGACATACTTGAATAACATATTTTCGTCACGAGCCCGTACGATAGCCTTGTTGCACTCCGTTATAGCGCGCAATTCCCTGTTAACGCGCACCAGTTCTTCCTC
>CAYPRI010000086.1:0-4321 GCA_964413085.1 uncultured Dehalococcoidales bacterium | reverse complement strand
TTCTGCAATCGGCTAACCTGGGCATCTAGAAGCTGGGACAAGCGCGAAGCATCCGAAGCCAGAACCTGGCTTTGAATTGCCATACGGCTCCAGGAAACCTGAAAAAAAGCCATGTCTGAGGCTTCATTCTGGTTTTGGGATGACATTTCTGCACCTGATACTATATTGTCAAACACGTCTTTTAAGCGTTGTGCGTTCACCTGTATATTGCGGACGAGCACCTGCTGCTCCGGGACATCGGTTTTCAGGCTGGCGATGTCATTAGAAAAGGAATTAAACCTGGACTGCCACCGGCTGAGCTGTTGGCTCTCACGATAAATCAAATAATCATTCGCTAGATAGCTCAGATCGCTAGCTCCCTGAGAGATACTACTGGCAATTTCTTGCTGCTGGCTTGCTTTTTCCACAAGTTGGTTCGTAATTATCACGGAGGCGATGATAGCAGCCAAGATTACACCGAAAAGGAGTATCGTAATAACAAATTGTGTTCTTATCCTCAATCTTTATCCCTCTCAGCGGATAATGTTCACTACATTCGGTTCTACGGCTTTAAGACCGTCCTCGTAAATATATTCAGTGAAATCCGGCATTTGTTTTTCAGTTGTCAGGTTATTGTTGATCATCCATCTGGCCTCGTCTTCCATAGATAGTATGAGGTATTCGTTAAGAGAAAGAGAATACTGATTTTGAGACCAGACAGTTTCCATATAATCAGTATCAACATCCAGCCACCTTTGTACAATTACTTTTGACTCGGCAGGATGGCCAGTAAGGTACTCCTCTGCCTGTGCCAGAGATTTAAGAAATCTGCTCGCTATCTCAGGATTATTTTCTATCCACTCACCGGAAGAAATTACCAATCCGAACACGGGCTGATTACTTTGTGTCGGCCAGACGACAACCTTATCACCCATTGTTTCCTTAATTGCATCAATGTACGGTTGAGCAGTGCAGATTGCATCAACATCCGCGTTTAGAATCGAACTAACCCACTCTTCAGGTCTTTTGAGGTCAACAACGACTACATCCTTGATATCCATGCCGTTCAAATTAAGAAATCGACCCAGATAAAAATTCGCCACCGTCCCAGGGGTGGTACCAACCATCTTACCCTTCAGATCTGCGACTTTTTCAATTCCCCTGTCCTTACGTGCGACAAGGTAAATTATTTCCGCTTTATCAATAGCTCCAATGATTTTAATTTTTTCTTTCTGGAATGCCGCCCCGACGACGGGAAACTCCGATGTTCCAACAACTATGTCTGCTTCATTTCTTAACATACCGTCCAATGCAGCTGCTCCGGTATCATATTTGCGTACTGCCACATTAAGGTTATTTCTCTCGAAGAAACAGTTATCCTGGGCAATCCAGAAAAGCGCTGCGGACTCAAATGGCGAATATGCAACTACAACTGAATCGGTTTTCCCGGTACAAGAGAGCAATACGAGATGGGGTGAGATAATAGAGAGTATTGCAAATATTACAAACAGAAACCTTTTCATTGTTTGTCACTTAATGAAACAATATTAACTGCTTCAGGCTTTACTGCTCAAGATCATCAAGATAAATATAATCGGTGAAATTCGGGACAGTTTTTTGTCCGTAAGATTGTTGTCTATCATCCATCATATGTTCTCATGCTGTCCCAATACTGAGAATATCGAATAATTAACAGAAAGACTGTACTGCCTCATACGAGTTCTCTCAATCCGCCTGGCTAACTCCTTTGAGTAGGGAGATTAAGTAAGACTCAGCCCCACTTATTCAAGTTTGAATGATGACACGATAGCGGAGAAGGGATACGTATCATATCCCCCTGCGTCTCCTGCCGTATCTAATTTATACACATGGTCGGGCGTACTCTTGAAATAAGCCTCCCCGTGATATCTACCAATATCCGACTGATAATCGTATGATACATACCAGTTCCAGAAACCTTCCAGCGGTTTATTTTCTAGTAGTGCGAAATCTGAGTAGCCCGTCCCCATAGCTATGATCCAGCGCTGGGCAGCCGACTGGGCAGACATGGGCATGATTACATCAATTCTCACCGAAGCCAAGTGTGACGGTGACTTGATAACGTACAATGTCGAATCCTTAGAGATTTCCCCAACCCAGTTTGCAGGATAGCTAACGCTATAACCACCTATATCATTAATATATGTGGTAAATCCTGGCTGTTGGCCACATCCAACGGCAGCACCTATCGCTGCAACTGCAATACCTATAAGTAAATACCTCTTGATGCTACTCATTAAACCTCCTTACGATAGACCCTAAACGGCCTTTTTGATTATACTGTTTATATTAGCTCTATGTCATCTGAATACATAATCTACTGGCAAAACGAGACTGCAATGTGATATACTTAGCCCCTAGCAAAAGGAGGGCGTAGACATAATGAAGGCTGGTGTTAAGAAAGCCAAGTTAAAGAAAGCAAAGTTACAGAAGGCCAGTCTAAGGAAGGCCAGTTTAAGAAAGGCCACTCTGAAAAAGGCTACTTTAAAGAAGGTCAGTTTAAGAAAGGCCACTCTGAAAAAGGCGCCTTTAAAGAAGGCCAGTTTAAAGAAGGTCAGTCCAAAGAAAGTCGATCCTAATAAGTCAAAATATGAAGCAAGGCCATGGTTAAAGTTTTATCTCAAAGAGGTACCAGCGGACGTTAAAATTCCAGAGAAATCTGTTGTGGAAACTTTCGATGAATCCACAGATAAATGGAAGGCTAGAACGGCCGTTGTATTCTACGGTAGGAAAATAAGTTACCGTGAGTTACGAGATCATGTTGATAGATTTGCCGCCGCCATGCAGAACCTCGGAGTTAAAAAAGGCGATCGGGTCGCACTACTGCTATTAAACTCACCTCAATTCATTATAGCTTATTTCGCGGCACTTAAGGCCGGAGCTATACTGACCGCCATCAGCCCTGTTTATGTCAGCCCTGAAATCAAGCACCAAATCGAAGACAGCGGTGCCCGTATAATCATATGTCAAGATATACTCTATGAGAATGTAGAAAGGTCCGGAGTCAAGCTAGACAAAATCATACTGACCAGTATCACCGAATATTTGCCTGGGATGAAGAAGTTTCTTGGCAGCAGCGTACTTCGCGCTGTATACCAGAAAATGGCAGCACCGCCCGTAGAAATCTACGAGAGAGAGGGCTTTTATCAATTTCAAGACTTGATAAAGAAGTATCCACCAAAGCCACCTCAAATAAAATTCAATATTCACGATGACTTTGTAACCTTACCTTATACCGGCGGCACAACGGGACTGCCCAAGGGAGCTATGATAACCCACTATAATATCACCGCGGCGCGATATATAAGCTCAGAGTTCTGGGGCGACATCGTACAGGAAGGAAAGGAGACAATACTGGCATATCTGCCCTTTTACCATATTTACGGTCAATCAGTCATCATGCTGGGAGGGCTATCCCAGGGCTATAGTCTCGTAATTTTCACAACGCCGGACCTTGATGACATGCTTAATGCCATTGAAAGCTACAAGGTAACTCTTTTCTTTAGCGTTCCCTCTTTGTATGAATACCTGAGAGACTATCACCGGACTGATCGAGTCAATTGGAAACGCATTAAAGTCCTTGTTTCCGGTGCCGATGCCCTTCTTGAGGATACAGCCATAGGTTGGGAGAAACGGACAGGCACTAAAATCCACGAAGGCTGGGGAATGACCGAGACGAGTTCCATCGGAATGGGCAGCCCCTACGGAAAACCGAAGGTCGGCTCTTTCGGAGTGCCTATGTGTAACACGGTAGCCGGAATTGTAAGTCCTGAAAGCACTAAATTTCTCCCTATTGGCGAAATAGGTGAACTCGCAATTAGGGGGCCCCAGATAGCCAAGGGATACTGGAAGAAACCGGAAGAGACAAAGAAAATGTTTGTGCAAATAGATGGCAAAACATGGCTTCGCACCGGCGACCTGGCCAGAATGGATAAAGATGGCTATTTCTTTTTCTATGATAGAAAACGTGACATGATTAAGTATAAGGGCTTGGCGGTATTTGCCCGGGAAGTTGAGGAGGTACTAAAAGCCCATCCACAAGTCAAAGAGGCTGGTGTAATCGGTGTTCCCGACAAAGAGGTCGGCGAGAAAGTCAAGGCAATAGTAGTACTGGAATCGGACGCCAGAGGTAAAGTCAGCGAAGAGGAAATTATGAAATATTGCGCCGATCAATTGGCGCATTATAAGTGTCCCAGAATTGTAGAGTTCAGGGGCGAAGTACCTAAAACAGACGTTGGTAAAGTATCTCGCCGGGAACTACGAGAAGACGAGCTTTAAAAATCTTGACATTCAGGGCTACACT
>CAYPRI010000085.1:2933-6189 GCA_964413085.1 uncultured Dehalococcoidales bacterium | reverse complement strand
AGGGGAATTGAGCGCGAGGACATAGAGAGGGGACAGGTTCTGGCGGCTCCAGGCTCTATTACGCCTCACACTCACTTTGAGGCTGAAGTCTACGTGCTGACCAAAGAAGAGGGTGGTCGACATACCCCGTTCTTCAATGGCTATAAGCCGCAGTTCTATATCAGAACGCTTGATGTTACCGGCACGGCTGAATTACCTAAAGGCGTGGAAATGGTCATGCCTGGCGACAATATTAAGATGACTATAAAGCTGATTTACCCGGTGGCCTTGGAACAGGGTCTGCGCTTTGCCATTCGCGAGGGCGGTAAGACAGTCGGCGCCGGAGTCATTGGTAAGATCATCGAGTAAATATGGCCAAGAAAGGTGAATCGCGTGGTGTCATTCAGCTGGCGTGCACTCAGTGCCAGGAGAGAACATATACCACCGATAAAAATAAGAAAAATGACCCACAGCGGTTGGAACTAAAAAAATATTGCCCGCGTTGCCGCACGCATACGCTGCATCGGGAGACAAAGTAATCTTTGGTCTTTAAGAGTCAACCCCAGATAGTTAGCCAAAAGAAACCTCGATTTGCCTTCTTTCGTGATGTCATAGCCGAACTGAGGAAGGTAACGTGGCCGTCGAGGCGGGATACTATACGGCTGACTATTCTGGTTATCCTGGTGTGCTTTGCGGTCGGGCTCTTTCTGGGAGCACTTGACTTCGGTTTTGCAGAACTGGTGGCCCGGGCGCTTTTGCGGGGAGGTTAGGCAGTGAAGAACGGCGATAAGCACTGGTATATCGTGCATACGTATTCGGGCTACGAGGAACGTGTCCAGAAGGCACTAGAACAGCGAATCAAGTTCATGGATGCCGAGGACAAGATCTTTAAAATAGAGATACCCAAGGAAGAAGAAATCGAGATACGAGGTGGGCAGCGGCGTACCGTAGCCAAGAAGGTATTCCCCGGCTACGTTCTGGTGCAAATGCAGATGGACGACGACAGCTGGAACGTGGTGCGCAATACTCCGGGCATAACAGGATTCGTGGGCAGCGGTAACAAACCGACGCCTCTATCGGAAGCCGAAGTGAACGCAATTTTAAAGCGAGCGGAAGGGTCGCCGCAGGTCAAAGTAGGCTTCAGGAAAGGTGAGAACGTAAGAGTGGTGGATGGCCCCTTTACGGACTTCGTCGGCGTAGTTGACGAAATAAACGTGGCAAAGGGTAAAGTGAAGGTGATGCTCACGCTATTCGGTCGGGAAACATCTGTGGAACTTGACTTTTTGCAGGTTCAGAGGTTGTAATGGCTAAAAAAGTAAAAGCGATAATCAAACTTCAGATCGAGGCTGGTAAAGCAACGCCGGCACCACCGGTTGGTCCGGCATTGGGACAGCACGGCGTCAATATAATGGCTTTCTGTAAAGATTATAACGACCAGACCAAGTCTCAGGCCGGATCGATCATACCGGTGGAAATAACTGTTTTTGAAGACAGGTCGTTTACCTTTATTACCAAGACGCCTCCGGCATCCGACCTATTGAAAAAGGCATTGGGTGTAGAAAAAGGCGGCGGAACTCCCGGGCAGCAATCGATAGGTACATTGCCTCGCGAGAAGGTTTATGAGATTGCACGCGCTAAGATGAGAGACCTGAATGCGCTGGATCTGGAAGAAGCGGCGCGAATTATCGAAGGCACCGCTCGAAGTATGGGAATCGACGTGGAGAAATCATGACAACTAGAGGAAAAAAGTACAGGGAATCAACAAAGCTTCTAGATAAAGAGACCGCTTATGTACCCGGCGACGCGGTGGCACTGACTAAAAAAGCGGCCTTTGCCAAGTTCGACGAGACAGTGGAGCTTCATCTGAGGATGGGGGTCGACCCCAGAAGTGCCGACCAGCAGGTCAGGGGCATTGCTCTTCTGCCAAATGGACTGGGCAAGAAGGTCAGGATAGCTGTCTTCGCACAGGGCGAAGGCGCCAGAGCCGCTGAAGCTGCAGGTGCCGATTTTGTGGGCAGCGACGACATGGTCAAGAAAATTGAAGATGGCTGGCTCGATTTTGACGTCAGTATTGCGACGCCCGATATGATGGGTAAGGTAGGGAAACTGGGTAAAATACTGGGCCGTAAAGGATTAATGCCTAATCCCAAATCGGGTACAGTTGTAGCTGCCGAGGACCTGGGTAGAGCTATTACCGAGGCCAGGAAAGGCCGGGTAGAGTTTCGACTGGACCGAACAGCGATTATACACGCGCCCATAGGCAAGGTCAGTTTCGATGAGGCTAAGCTTCTGGAAAACCTGACAGCGCTGGTTGAAGCGATAAATAGAGCTAAACCCAGTGGAGCCAAGGGACAGTATATAAAGAGCGCGTTTTTAACGACCACCATGGGGCCGAGTATCAGGCTTGACTTGCGGCCTCTAATGTCATAATATATTCAAGCTCTTTATGAATTGAATACTCTTTTGAGTGCCCATGACAGCAGGTGCTGCAAAGCTTAATAATCAGCCTGCCGAGGGAACTTAGTTGAACGGATTGCTGTAATTCCGTTTTGGAGTCCTTGTGTCATGGCAAGGACTTTTTTATTTTCAGGAGCGTGAGCCATGTTAAAACAGAAAAAAGAACAGTTGATAGGTGAGCTGACCGATAGCTTGTCGCGCTGTACCATTGCTATAGCCACAGACTATCGCGGTTTAACGGCCAAGGAGATGGTTCAGTTGAGGCGCCGGTTGACCACTATGGGAATTGAGTATAAGGTGATAAAAAATACACTGACCCGGTTTGCTGCCGAAAAGGCGGATAAAAAGCAACTGGAGCCGCTGCTCACCGGCCCCGTAGCTATTGCCTTTGGCTTTGATGATGTGGTGAAGCCGGCCCAGGTTTTAAGAGAACACATACGTGCCGTGGGCTCCGTACTACAGATTAAGGGTGGCATTCTCGGCGACAAGCTTCTGACCCCGGAGGATATCACCGCCCTGGCGACATTGCCACCCAGAGAAGTCTTGATCGCCAGATTGATGGGACAATTGAATGCTCCGATACAGGCTTTACATAATGTACTTAGTGCGCCCGTGCGGAGCTTTTTGAACGTAATGCAGGCTAGGGCCAGACAACTTGAAGGAGGCTAAAGTGGCAGAAGAACAGGTACAAACAGAAGAAACCAAGGTCGAGAGCGAACCGAAAGCTAGGAAAACTAAAGCTAAGGAGACTACAGGAGCTAAATCGATGACAAAAGAGGACATTATTTCCGCAGTTAAGACGATGACTGTGATGGAGCTG
>CAYPRI010000085.1:0-2833 GCA_964413085.1 uncultured Dehalococcoidales bacterium | reverse complement strand
GATGACAAAAGAGGACATTATTTCCGCAGTTAAGACGATGACTGTGATGGAGCTGTCCGAACTGGTAAAGGCTCTGGAGGAGGAATTCGGAGTTACAGCAGCGCCGGTAACCGTGGCGGCAGTAGGCGGAGCGCCTGCCGCAGCCGCAGCGCCAGAAGAGGAAAAGAGTGAGTTTACCGTCATACTTAAGGAAATCGGCGAAAATAAGATTAACGTGATCAAGGCCGTTCGCGAGGTAACTACTCTGGGTCTAAAAGAGGCCAAAGATCTGGTAGAGAGCGCGCCGAAACCAGTCAAAGAAGGCATCAATAAGGACGAAGCGGCTTCAATTAAGAAGAAGCTGGAAGAAGCCGGGGCTAAGGCCGAAGTTAAATAGCTATATAGATCGAGGCAGCGTTGAAGTTCTGCCTCTGGTGAATGATAAGGGCTCGTCGCAGGCTACACCTGTAAATTAGGTATGTACTTGCGGCGGGCTTTTCATTGTCACTGACATGATGTAATATTAATTTTCAATAAACGAACGGAGGGCTAGAATGGCTGAAACAGAATTCTGCAAAGTATCGGCCACCATAATATCGCAGGAGGGGAAGTGTGAGGCCGGCCATAAGGTTGGCGACAAATATGTCGTCACAGATAAGACACCGTCGGGCATGTGTACCTGGGCGTTCTATACGATTTTCCCGTTTGTTTCGGCATTGCAGGTCGGCGGTTCTTTTCCCTGGGAGAAGGATAAAGACACGGCTATCGTTGCCTGTCCCGACCCGGCCAACAAGGTAGTCTATGAACTGAAGCGAATAAGGGGCTAGTTTTGAAAGTTTTTAGCGTGCTTCTGTTTATCCTGGGCCTGCTTGGCCTGGTGCTGGGATTGATATTCTGGCTGCCGGCCCGATTTAGTCCGATTGTAGCGGCGCTCATTGGGGCTGCAGGCCTGGCAGCCGTCTGGGGCGGTGGCAGGTTGTCTCTATCAAAAACCGCTCTTGCGGTGCGGCCAGCACAGCAATTAGCACCTTCACCAGTGCCATTGCCAACTCAGCGGTCATCTACTGCAACTGGAACCTTATGTCCCAGGTGCGGCAGCCAGATGGTGCCGGGACAGCAATTCTGCTGCAGTTGTGGCTCCAGTCTGATGTCCAATTGTGATAAATGCGGGGAGCCAATCGACCGGCCATCGAGGTTTTGCAGTAACTGCGGCGCCAAGTTGGGTTAGGGAAATCAAGGTATGTCTGTAGGTATTCTGTATCAGGATGGACTAAAGGAATACGACTTCGGGCCGGGACATCCATTTCGAGGTCGCCGCGCTGGGGTATTCGTTGAATTTCTGAAAAAGTGTTTGGCCCAGGACGATAACTACCGCATTCTTCAGGCTGACCCTGCCAGTGAAGATGACCTGCTTCTTATTTGTCGCCAGGAATATATCGACTTCACCCGGGAATATTTCAAAGCAGCGAACACTGGTTCGACCAATGCTCGAGCCGACCTCTTTTACGAGTACCACAGCATGGATAATACGCCGATAGGCAGGCCGGGCAGGTTGGAGGAGGCGGCCAGACTGGTAATCGGGCAGGCCAAGAAAGCCTGCGACCTGGTTGAGGGTGGTGAGTATAAGGAGGTGGTCTCGATTGGAGGCGGCCTTCATCATGCCAAGCCTTCTTACGGCGAAGGTTTTTGTCTTTACAACGACGTAGCTTTTTGCGGCCGCTATCTCCTGCAGAAGTATAAACTCGAGCGTATCTTAATTCTGGATACAGATGCTCATGCCGGCAACGGGACGTCCGAATATTTCTACCAGGAGCCGAAAGTACTTTTTATCGACCTGCACCAGGACCCACAGACGCTGTATCCGGGGACAGGTTTTAGCTATCAGATAGGTGCCGGGGATGGCAAAGGTTTTACTGTAAATATTCCCATGCCGGTAGGTGCCGGCGACGATTCATATAAGCTGGCTTTCGAATCGCTTGTTGAGCCTCTGGTCGCTGAGTTCAAACCGCAGATTATAGTCAGAAACGGTGGCTCCGACCCGCATTTCGACGACCAGCTGACTGCGCTGGGGCTGACCGTAGAGGGTTTCAGAATGATAGGTGAAAAGACCAGGGAATTAGCCAAAATATGCAATGATAAAGTGATTGATTTGATAGCTTCCGGTTACAACGAGAAAGTGCTGCCATTTGCCTGGCTGGCCCTGATATCCGGACTCGCCGGCTTCAAACTCGATGTCAAAGACCCCGAACCCTTACCCCAGCGATTTATGTTAGAAGCAGCGCTGGATGCGACTGAGAGAGTAATAAACGACATCAAACGCAACCTTAAAGATTACTGGGCTTGCTTACGGTAGGCTGAAAACGAACGTAGACTAGCCGTAAAAAACCACCCAAATTTCACGTAAACCTTACCTGATCTTCATAAAAAATTCACATTCGCTTGCTATTATTGAAAGTAGTAAAATTCCGAAAGGAGGCGAATGTACGTGAATAGACTATTTAAAATCGGCATTCCGATTCTTATTGTACTGCTGATGTTGGTAGTTGTGGGCACTGGCATTGCGCTGGCCAAGGGGACGGACAACGCGGCTTCAGCAGCGGCAACTGTCAATGCCGGTTACTCTAACGGAAACTGGGCGGGCTGCTGGAACAACGGCGGTTATTGTCCAGGACCGTGTGGAAGAGGCGGGTGGTATGGGGGTAACCCAGGTGACTACCCACCATGTCACGGTTACTAAACGGAAATTTTGATTATTGTCTAGTCGGAGTACCGACTTATCAAATTACACCTCCTAAGCTAGGGGCGAAGGACGACCACTTCGCCCCTATTATTTTGTTTGTGTTAAAATCATTTA
>CAYPRI010000084.1:1308-6276 GCA_964413085.1 uncultured Dehalococcoidales bacterium | reverse complement strand
GAAAACGGCATGGCACTGGTAAAGGAAATCGTGGAGGTCTATAAAAACTATCCCGGTTCTATTAAAACACAGGTGCTGGCGGCCAGCATCCGGCATCCCCAGCACTGCATTGCCGCGGCACAGGCCGGTGCCCATATCGCCACAGTTCCCTATCAGGTACTGATGCAGATGATTCGGCACCCCTTGACCGATATCGGCATCAAGCGATTTTTAGAGGACTGGAACAAAGTGATGGGCACTAATAAAAAATCCTAAAAAATATCGGATGAAGAAACGTATGCTAAGAAATCCTAAGTCCCAAATAACAAATATCAAACAATATCAACTATCCAAATCACAATATTCTAGAAACTATTTGCTCATTGGTCGTTTGAATTTTGAAATTATTTGTGATTTGGACTTTTAAATTTGTGATTTGAAAATAATAAAGCTGAATTTGGTTTTATACAATAAACTGAGAGGTTACTAACATGAACGTTGCTGAACTGGAAACAAAGACAAGAGACGAACTAATCGAGATGGCAAAACAACAAGGTGTCGAGGGCTACAGCGGCCTGAAGAAACAGGACCTTATCATGAGGCTTGTTCAGGCTCGAGCCGAACAGCAGGGCTATCTCTTCGTCAGCGGAATACTTGACATCGTTGGCGAAGGTTACGGGTTTTTACGCCAGGAGAGCCTACTGCCCGGGCCGAACGACATATACATATCCAATTCGCAGATTCGGCGTTTCGGTCTAAGGCCGGGCGATACTGTATCCGGACAGGGCAGGCCGCCTAAAGAGGGCGAGAAATACTGCAGCCTGATTCGCGTCGAGGCAATTAACGGTATCGACCCGGAGCAATCCCGGAGCCGGCCGCATTTCAACTCACTTACGCCGACCTTCCCCGATAAAATGTACAATCTGGAGACCGACCCGCGTTACTTATCGACGCGCTTGATAAATTTGATAGCCCCCATAGGCCGTGGCCAGCGAGGACTAATTGTTTCTCCGCCTAAGGCTGGCAAAACCGTCCTCCTTAAGCACATTGCCAATGCCATAACTGCTAATTATACCGACCCTCACCTTATGGTGTGCCTGATCGGTGAACGGCCGGAAGAAGTTACGGATATGAAACGCTCCGTAAAAGCCGAGGTTGTGGCTGCCACATTCGACGACCTGGCAGAGAATCAAACGCGCGTAGCCGAGCTTGGCCTTGAGCGTGCCAAGAGGCTGGTCGAAATAGGCAAGGATGTGGTCATCCTCCTCGATGGCATCACCCGTCTTACCCGTGCCTACAATCTGGCCATGCCGCCCAGTGGACGTACACTATCGGGTGGCATCGACTCGGTAGCTCTGTATCCGCCGAAGCGCTTCCTAGGGGCTGCTCGTAATATGGAGGAGGGAGGCAGCCTGACAATCATCGCCACCTGCCTGGTCGACACCGGCAGCCGCATGGACGAGCTTATTTACGAAGAATTCAAGGGCACCGGCAATATGGAATTACACCTCGACCGACACCTGGCGGAAAAGAGGATTTTCCCGGCGCTGGATATACTTCATAGTGGCACACGCCGCGAGGAACTGCTGCTCGATGAAACGACCCTGAAGCAGGTCTGGCTGCTGAGGCGTATTGTAAATATGCTGGCCGAGGACTCTCCCAACAGTTCCGAAGCCACCGAGAGACTTCTTGACCGTCTGGCGAAAACTCAGACCAATGCCGAATTTCTGGCGACGTTATCTAAAGACATATAGAGAAATACACGCCTGTGATGTTCTTGGGCGGGGACTCTCTGTTGACTTTCGAGTATTTCGTGTTATGATAGCAGACAAAACTGCTTGGAGGAAGCAATGAAAAAAGGAGCTGCAGGTACCGCACTGGCCATTCTGCTGATGGCTGTTTGCCTGACGCCGATGCCCGTCCACGCAGACTCTCCCCTCAGCTTGAGTACAGCGATGGGCATCGTCGGCACCAACGTTACCATTCCTTCCGTTACCGGTTATGGCCTCGGTAACTATGAACTCTACTGGGGCGAGAATGACTTGCTTATCGGCCAGGGAGAGCTCAAACAGGGAATGGCTTCAATAGCTTTTATCGTCCCGGAAGCCTCTAGAGGTAAACATAAAGTCACGCTCAAAGTAGCGGGTGAGTTTTTCAGCACTGATTTTACGGTCATCCCGGCAATAGGCCTTAGCATCAGCAGCGGCACCGTAGGCTCAAACCTGACCATCGCCGGAAAAGGCTTCAATGCCAACGAATCCAATATAGAGGTACTTTTCGATGGTGAGCCCATACAGAGCAATATAACAGCCGGCAGTAAAGGTAGCTGGCAAATTACCGTGAAAGTCCCCACCAGCAGTAGAGGACAGCATATCATCGATGCATCGGGGACCACACCAGCTGCGGAGGTTGAAGATAAGCAATTCACCATAATGCCCGACATAGAAATCAATCCCACATCCGGCTGGGTTAACACCGTTGTCGGCATATACGGCACCGGTTTCGCCGGCGGTGAGACAAACATCAAAGTAACCTACGATGGTGGGACGGTCAAAACGGATATAGCCGCCGATGCCAAAGGCTCCTGGCAGTCCAGCTTCTCCATACCATCATCTTCACAGGGCAGCCATTCCATCAGGGCCTACGGAGCGGTTACCAACGAAGGCGATTTGGAATCTGCCAGCTTTGTGGTATCTCCAGGGATTAAACTTGAGCCTGTATCCGGTTATCTGGGCGGAGCTATTTATGTCGGCGATGGTCTCTACGTGAGCGGCGTTGGCTTCGACGCCAATGAAACCGGCATTAGAGTCACTTATGACGGAGCTCTGGTTCTCAGCGGCGTCGTGGCTGACGCCAAAGGCTCGTGGTCCGATAGACTGGATATTCCTCCGTCCGATAAGGGTGAGCATGTAGTAGACGCCTCAGGTGAAATCACCAGGGCCAGCGATATAGTCGATGCTATCGTAATCGTGTCACCGAAGGTGGAATTGAACCCGGCTTCGGGTGCCGTTGGCAACGACATTACCGTTAACGGCACAGGTTTCGCTCCCAATCAGGTTATAACTGTAAGCTATGACGGAACTAAAGTCACGTCCAATACCGGCACGGATGCCAAGGGCAGCTTCATTACCAGCTTCAAAATTCCAAAAAGTAAGGCTGGCGACCACACCGTCACCGTAACCGACCCTACAGCAGCCGTGTTCTCTATAAATTTGACAGTAGAGGCGACTCCTCCGCCAACTCCTAATCTCATATCGCCGGAAGCCGGCAGCGAATTCGGTTTCTTCGGCAAAACCACCGTTAGCTTCCGCTGGTCGCCGGTGGAGGACCCCAGCGGGGTGACCTACATACTGGAAATAAGCCCCAGCTCTGACTTCGCAGGCACCATAATTAGAGAAGAGGGATTAACTGCAACAGAATATACACTAACTTCTCAGGAGGCCCTGGGCAAAGGGAACTATTACTGGAGAGTCAGAGCCGTTGACGGCGCCGATAACCAGGGGGACTGGACGAACGGCCAGTTATTTAAAATTGGTGGCTTTGACTGGTGGCTAATCGCGCTCATTATCGCGGGTATTGCAGCCGTTATAGGCGTCATCTGGCGCTTCGTGTCTGTTGGCCGTAAGGACAAGTGGAAGTAAAATCTAAACTTGACAATACGAGACTAATATCTTAAGATGAGACAAGTTAACCAATAAGTTAACATAAAGTAAGGAGGTATCAATGAGACTATTGGTTATCGGATTGGGGCAATGTGGCTCCCGAGTCGCCGACCATTTTGTCCGCTTGAATAAGCGGGCTGCGGCGCAGTGGGGCATAAATATAGTCACGGGAACCTTCGCCGTAAATACAGACCAGACAGACCTGACTGGCTTAAGCCACATCAGCACTGATTTTATGCACCGTATTCTCATTGGCGGCCGCAAGACCTGGGGACACGGCGTGGGCAAGGTAAACGAGATGGGCGCAGAGCTGGCCCGAGAAGACGGCGACAAGGTTGTTGACGCCGTTAGAACTGCACCTAACTTCTACCAGACGCACGCTTTCATGCTCATCGCCGGCGCGGCTGGCGGCACCGGCTCAGGCGCCATATCCGTAATCGCCCAGATGCTTAAGGAGCGATACGTAGGCAAGCCGGTTTACGCCCTGGTTGTCCTCCCCTTCGAACACGAGGAAATGGCAGAACTGAGGAGCGTTTACAACACCGCTACCTGCCTTAAATCAATACAATCTGTGGCTGACGGCGTCTTCCTGGCAGATAACCAGCGATACGTCAGGAAAGATGCCAGCCTGGCCATGAACCTGGATAGAATAAATTCGACAATTGCCGAACCTTTTTACGATATGATGTGCGCCGGCGAAGTGACCAGATTCAAATACGTCGGTGCCAAGGTACTGGATGCCGGTGATATTATGCAATCGATTGACGGCTGGACGGCAATCGGCGTCGGCCGGACCACCGTTCCTCGCGCCTTCCGATTTCCCTGGGAGCTGGCCAAGGTCAGCTTTAAGGAGAAGGGCGATGAGGCCATGAGGGCTATGCAGGCCATGGATGCCGCCTTCAGCGAGCTCTCCGTCGGCTGCAGCCCGGAGGATGCCGGCAGGGCCTTATATCTGCTGTCAGCGCCCGCCAAGGACATGTCGATGGATATAGCCAAGGGCCTGGGTGACTATCTCAGGGAGCTGGCTGAAAACGCGGTAATCAGAGCCGGCGACTTCCCCAGAGGAGGCACCAGCGTCGATGTCACTGTTATACTGTCTCAGCTGGCCTTCGTCCAGAAAATAAGAGACTACTACGACAGGGCTACTGCCTTTGCTGCCACCCAGAAGGAAAGGATTAAGGAGACCACAGGCAGGCTCCGCGATATGGAGGAAGCCGCCAAGGGTCTACCAAGCCTGATCTAATAATTTATTAACCTGAAAATAAGGGACAGACCTCAGAATTGGGGTCTGTCCTTTTTTTAAGTAGGTACCGGAGCAGCTGCTCCG
>CAYPRI010000084.1:0-1208 GCA_964413085.1 uncultured Dehalococcoidales bacterium | reverse complement strand
GTCTGATTTGGCCGGTACACACTTTTGGCCTTTTCCAGTTCAAAAATCATTTCCCGATACTCTTCTGAACCGTCCTGCTTGTACAGCTTGAGCCTGCCCGAGTTAATTGCTGCCAGCAAATCGAAGCCCGCGTCCGACTTGCTTTTTTGAGTGAATTTGAACGGGATAACTTTACCTCCCAGGGATTTGCGTAAAAAACTGGTGACGGGCTCGCCTATGCCTGTGGCATCGGCCACCACTCGACTGCATTTCCAGACGTTTTTTAGTATGTCTATCATCCGTGGATAAAGGTCGGTATGCTTTTTCCCCACCCAGCTAAAATGTTCTACAATATAAATGTTCGGTTCCCTCCCGATGAAATCGTTATCGGCTTTGCGAACCGCGGCAATCGTTATAACAGTGGCGTCTCGGCCGGAGCGGGTAAGTATATCATCTTCAAGCAACTCAGCCTCGCCGGCAAAATCGATGCCGGCTACATAAACCTTTCCTTCCTCAGGAGAGTTTAGCCTGGGATGGTAACCATGTAGCTGGGCTATTTGCTGGCCGCTCAGGAACCTACCGCCACCTCTGATAGGCAGCAAGGCGTACTGAGTCCGAAATAGAGGGTGGTCCTCACCCAGTCGCTGGCGCTCGGACTCAATGAAAGACTTATAGCCTGGATTGCATTTGGCTATTTCCTGCCAGTCATACCGGAAATGACGCCTCATGCCATCTTTCTTCTCCAGTTCCAGATTTGTCTGCTTCACCTCCTCCAGCAGCGTGGAGTCATCCCATGTAGTCCCGTAGTGTACCGCGGTTGCGTTCGATGCCGAGACCATAGGCCGGAACTCCTTGGTATATTTCTCCTTGGACACGTCTTGCGACTCGTCTATCTCCAGCAATATATCCGCGGTGTGCCCGACCACAGATGATGATTCTTCAGCGGAAAGGAATATCTGCCTGGCGTTGCCCAGCCCGACCATATATCCGGCCTCGGTGAGCCACATCCCTCCGAAACCGAAATCGTTTAGTCTTTCTTTGAGCCGGCTGATGGAGATAATTGTCTGTGGCTTAAACGTTGGGGAGCATTTAATTATGTTTCCGCCGACAGCCATGAACATCGTCAGCAGGAGCACTTCCAGATGGGCCGAAAGCTCGTTCTTACCGCCCTGCCGCGCAATTTCCACCGAAAAAGTCAGGCCCAGGTTTCGCTGAATACTGTCGATTAT
>CAYPRI010000083.1:3652-6510 GCA_964413085.1 uncultured Dehalococcoidales bacterium | reverse complement strand
CCTTATATTTATGGCCCCTGCCCTGAGCCGTCAGGAATTTTTTAGTTACGTTGTCGCTGGGGAAAATTCCGACCTTGGCACCGGCTTCCACCGCCATATTAGCGATGGTCAGACGCTGTGGTACAGTCATGGAAGAAACCGTGCTGCCGTTAAATTCCAGCGCTTTATAGGTAGCGCCGTCGGCTCCAAGCACGCCGATGAGATGAAGCACCAGGTCCTTGGCACCCACCCATTTCTGGAACCTGCCATTGACGCTGATTTTGAAGGACTCCGGTACGCGGAACCAGGTCTTGCCCAGCGCCATAGCCACGGCGATATCGCTGGAGCCCATGCCGGTGGCAAAGGCTCCTAAGCCGCCCGCGGTGACCGTGTGGGAGTCGGCGCCGACGATGACATCTCCGGGGCCGGCGAACTTTTCTGCCACAATCTGGTGACATATGCCGCTGCCGCCTTCGAAGAGCTGGCAGCCTGTGTCCTCGGCAAAGCGGCGCAGAAACTGCTGGTCGTTGGACAGCTGCCGGCTGGGGCTGGGTATAGCGTGGTCGAGAAAAACGGCTGTCTGCTGCGGGCTGGCTAATGTGCCGCGTTTGATTTCTTTAAACTGACGTATGGTAAGCGGCCCTGTGGTATCCTGGACAAAGGCCAGGTCTACGCGGGCAATTACGATATCGCCGGCCCTGGCGTCAGTCCCTGATTTGTCACTTAGTATCTTCTCACTAAGTGTTTTCCCCATTGAAGCCTATCCGATTACGGCGAGAACAGCTCCACCGCTTACTTTGTCGCCTGGTTTATAATTTATAGATTTTACCTTACCGGCAACGCAAGATACTATCTCATTTTCCATCTTCATGGCTTCGAGTACGACGATGCCCTGGTTTGCCTTGACGTCGTCGCCTTCTTTTACCAGATAGCGGACGATGGTGCCGGGTATGGGTGCCGGCACCGGGGTTTCGCCGGCAGCAACTGCCGGTTTGGCAGGCGGTTCTTTTCTTTCAGCTCGTGCCGGTGGCGCTTCTATCTTATGAGGAGGTGGAGGCGGCGTCGCTGGTGGTGGTGCATAGGCTGGGGGCGGAGCCGAGATGGCCGGGCCGCCCACAGGCTCGACCTCGACCTTATAATAGTCATCGCCGACGAAGACATTGAATGTCCTGGCGGCATGTCCTTTAGCCGGTATCTTGATTTCGGGCTTCTCCACCAGCTTGCTGGCTTTGGCCTTAGCGATTATCTCGTCTTCCCGCTTCACGTCTTCCAGCGTCTTGGGCCTGGTTTCCGGCGGCGGTGTCTCCAGGCCGTATTTCCATCTTAGAAAGCGCATGCCGGTCTGGGGATAGAGCGCATAGGTAAGCACATCGCCGATGTCCCTGGCTATGCCCTTGGTAGCTTCTCTGGCTTTTTCCAGCTCGGGCTCAAGAATATCAGCCGGCCTTGAGGTTATCGGCTTATCACCTCGCTCGTAGCCTTTGAGAACTATTTTCTGTATCTCTTTATCTATCGGCGCCGGCGGTTTGCCGTACAGGCCGTAGACGTAGTCCTTGACCTCTTTGGAAATCATTTTATATCTGCCGAAGAGGACGTTCTGGACCGCCTGCACGCCGACAATCTGGCTGGTGGGCGTGACAAGAGGCGGATAGCCCAGCTCTTTTCTGGTCCGCGGCAGCTCGGCGTAGACCTCCTGGAGCCGGTCGAGTGCGTTGGCCTCCCTCAGCTGTGCCACCATGTTGCTGAACATGCCGCCGGGTATCTGGTGCAACAGTACGCCGGTATCGATGACGGATATCTTGGTGGTATCCATAAAGTCCCTGTATTTGGGAGCGATGGATTCGAAGTACTCGTCAAGTTTAAGCAGGTGGTGTAAATCGATGCCGGTATCTCTGGGCCCGCCGCTCAATGCCACCACGATGGGCTCGACCGCAGGATGGGAGGTGCGGAGTGCGAACGGTGCGACACAGGTGTCGATAATATCGGCGCCGGCCTCTATGGCTTTCTCGAAGCTAAGATAGGCCATACCGCTGGTGAAGTGGCTGTGCAGATTTACCGGTATCTTCAGCGCCTGCTTCAGAGCCTTTATCAGATCGAAGGCGTCATCCGGGGAAATAAGCCCGGCCATATCCTTGATGCACAGGCTATCGGCGCCCATCTCCTCAATAGTGAGGGCCTTGTTTACAAAATAATCGATGGTATATACCGGGCCGCCCAGCTTATGCTCGGTCAGCGAGTAGCACAGGGCGCCCTGGATATGCTTCTTTTTGTCTTTGATAGCTTTAAAAGCCGTTATGAAGTTTCTTTCGTCGTTGACAGCATCGAAGACGCGGAAGACATCGATGCCGCAGTCGGCGGCATGATGGACGAAAGCGGTGACCACGTCATCGGCATAGTTGCGATAGCCAACCAGGTTCTGCCCGCGGAGCAGCATCTGCAGTTTTGTGTCCGGTATCAGCCTTTTCAGTATGCGTATTCTTTCCCACGGGTCCTCATTCAGAAACCGGGTCATAACGTCGAAGGTGGCGCCGCCCCAGACTTCCATAGACCAGAATCCGGCTTTATTCATGTCCGGAGCAATCGGCTCCATGTCGGCGGTACGCATCCGGGTAGCACAAAGCGATTGATGCCCGTCGCGCAGTGTAAGGTCGGTAATTTTTAATGGATTTTTGCCGCTGCCTTTGGTTGGGCTCATACTAGTTTCTCCTCTCAATTAGTCGGTCCGTCGAGCTATCGATGACGCCGTCTGGCTTGCCACTGGCTTCTACCCCTCATCACTTCATGGCGTCCAAAGGCTCGCCACGGACTGGCCACGGGTAAGGGTGTAACGCGAGCGGGCTCAACCTTTACCGGCTCCTCCTCTACCATATAAGCATTTA
>CAYPRI010000083.1:0-3552 GCA_964413085.1 uncultured Dehalococcoidales bacterium | reverse complement strand
TCGACGAAGGTGACCAGTGGTATATTGAAGCAGTCGCAGAACCTGACAAACCTGGCGCCTTTATCGGCGGCGTCGACATCGATAACGCCGGCGTAGACCATCGGCTGCTGGGCGACTATGCCAACGCTGTGACCGCCCATCCTGGCGAAGCCGACGATGAGGTTTTTGGCAAAATTATCGTGCACCTCCATGAAATCGCCGTTGTCTATTATCTTGAACAGTATCTTTTTCATATCGTATGTCTTGTTGGGGTCATCGGGTATGATATGGATAAGTTCTTCGTCGGTCCGCTCCGGGTCGTCGCCGGTATCGGCAAACGGCGGGTCTTCCAGATTGTTCTGCGGCAGGAAGCTGAGAAGTCGCTTCACATCTTCCAGGCACTGGCTGTCGCCATCGGCAACGAAGTGGCAGTTGCCGGATTTGGTGGCGTGCGCCATGGCCCCGCCCAGCTCTTCCAGACTTATCTCTTCGCCGGTGACGGCTTTTATGACCGCCGGCCCCGTGATGTACATTTGCCCTGTTTTCTTTACCATGAAGATAAAGTCGGTTATTGCAGGTGAATAAACGGCACCTCCGGCGCACGGCCCCATAACTACCGAAATCTGAGGAATAACGCCGGAGTAGAGCGTATTGCGGGTAAAGATTTCAGCGTAGCCTACCAGGCTGTCCACGCCCTCCTGAATCCGCGCACCGCCCGAGTCCAGCAAGCCGATAACCGGCGCGCCGTTCTTGGCTGCTAAATCCATGGCCTTGCAGATTTTTTCCGAGGCCACTTTTGACAGCGAGCCGCCGAAGACGGTGAAGTCCTGCGAAAAAACGAATGCCATGCGGCCGTTGATTTTGCCGTAGCCGGTGACCACAGCGTCGCCCAGGACACGCTGCTCATCGACGCCGAAGTCGGTGCAGCGGTGTAGAGCAAACGGGTCGAGCTCTTCGAAAGTGCCGGGGTCGAAGAGAAGCTGTATGCGTTCTCTGGCGGTAAGCTTTCCCTTCTTGTGCTGGTCATCAATTCGCTTCGTGCCGCCACCGGACAACGATTGCTCTCGAAGCTTGTTTAACTCGGTGATCTTCTCCTCGGTTCCCATTCTCTACCCCTTCGACGAGAATTGACGGTAAGCTGCATTATAACATATTTAACTTGGCCTTGAATAGAGTGTCAGTAGATTAGGAAAACTGCTTAAAAACAATTCCCTCTCCCTCGACGGGAGAGGGTCAGGGTGAGGGTGGAATCTGCATAACCTTTACATTGCGTGGTAAAATACTTACCTGATGGCGGGCAGAATCAGCAAAGCTTCACTATCCGCATGGCGAAAGAAAAGGGGCGGCGCTTCGCCGGACGTTACCCGCTGCGGCCAGGCCACCTTTAACTGGGGCCAGCGGACCTACATCATGGGCATCATCAATGTCTCCCCCGATTCATTTTCCGGTGATGGGCTGTCCACGATTGATGCCGCCGTGGCCCAGGCGGAGCGCTTTGTGGATGAGGGCGTGGATATGCTCGACGTCGGCGGTGAGTCGACCCGACCGAACTCGGCGCCCATATCGGTTGATGAAGAGCTGCGGCGTGTAATACCGGTTCTTGAGCGGTTGGTCGGTAGGGTCAAGGTGCCGTTGAGCGTCGACACCTACAAGTTCGAAGTAGCCCGCCGTGCTGTGTATACCGGAGCTGAAATGCTGAACGATATCTGGGGACTGAAGCAGGAGCCTCGACTGGCCCAGCTGGCGGCGGAGCAGGGCCTGCCCATAATATTGATGAGCAATCAGCGGGATAAACCGGTGAGGAATATCGTTCCTGCGGTCATTGAAGATTTGAAGAGGGCCATCGACCAGTCTCTTGACGTGGGAGTGCCCTGGCAGAATATTATCATCGATCCGGGCGTAGGCTTCGGCAAGACGCTGGAGCAGAACCTGGAGCTGGTGCGCCGGCTGGATGAGCTTAAGATGCTGGGCCGGCCCGTGCTGCTTGGCACCTCCCGTAAGTCGATGATCGGCCTGGTACTGGACCTGCCGGCTGACCAGAGGCTGGAGGGAACGGCAGCCAGCATCGCCATCGGCATCGCCAACGGCGCCGATATCGTCCGCGTACATGACGTTAAAGAGATGATGAGAGTGGCAAAAATGAGCGACGCCATTATCAGGAGCAAATGATATGGCCATTGTCTATCTTGGCCTCGGCTCCAACCTGGGCGATAGAAAGCAGAACCTGTCCCGGGCTCTGGGATTGCTGTCCACACATTGCATGATTGATAAAGTATCTTCCGTCTATGAGACGGAGCCGATTGGCTACAAGGAGCAGCCGCTTTTCCTGAACGCCGTCTGCTGCGTCTCCACGGACCTTAAGCCGGGGCAGTTGCTTCGACTGGCCAAGGAAATAGAAGAAAGGCTGGGCAGGACGCCTGATTTTGCCAACGCACCGAGGCCGATTGACATTGATATACTTTTCTACGGAGATAAGATAATATGCGGCAAGGAGCTGACCGTGCCCCATCTTAAACTGATGGAGCGGGCATTCGTGCTGGTGCCGCTGGCTGAAATCGCGCCGAAAATGGTCCATCCAACCATCGGCAGGACCGTTAAGCAGCTGCTGAGTGATCTGGGGAATATATCCGGAGTGCAGAAGTGGTGTGAAGCTGAAGACATTATGAGGAGGCAAGATGTATCAGGTATCCGTTGAGGGTCATTTCGATGCCGCGCATTATCTCAGGTATTACGGTGGCAAGTGCGAGAACCTGCACGGCCACAGGTTCAAGGTCGTGGTCAGTCTGAAAGCCGAAAAGCTGAGTAAAACCGGCCTGGCCTATGATTTCACGGAGCTTAAGCGGCATCTAAACGAAGTACTGGCGCGGTTGGACCACACCTCACTGAACGACGTGCCGCCGTTCGATAACATAAATCCGTCGTCGGAAAATATAGCCAGCGAAATCTACGGGCAGCTAAAAGGCCGCTTCCCCAAGGACGTATCGCTGTCCAGCGTTGAGGTTTGGGAATCCCCCGAAAGCCGAATCGTCTACAGCCCCGAATGAGACAGCTTTTCATATTTTCGCTTCCGGGAGTTCAAGAGGGGCGCAGCCCCTCTTGGTAAACCACTCTTCCCTCTCCCGCGGGAGGTAGGGTGGGAAGGCATCCAATGAGGATTTATTCCCATTGGGATATGGGGAACGGGATAGGGTCAGGGTGACCCTTCGACAAGCTCAGGGTGAGCGGGATGAGTTTTCCGCTCATGGTGAGCCTGTCGAACCATAGCGGGTAAATTGAAGGTGCGGACTTTTAAGTCCGCCTGCGTGGTCATTTCATCATTACGAGCCCCGATGCAATTCGGGCGTGGCAATCTCAGGATAGAGGACTGTTGCTGATTAATATCAGAGCAATTAGTTATTGTAGTTCGGGTGGCAGCAGGTTGGGTATGCTGTCCGTGATGGGGTAATTGTGATTACACTTCTTGCAGAACAAAGAGCCGGTTATTATCTCGCCCTTTTCTTGCTTGGTTACTTTTAGCTTAAGCGGTCCCTTGCACACCGGGCAGGCCAGTATATCCATCAGCTCTTTTTTCAT
>CAYPRI010000082.1:0-6549 GCA_964413085.1 uncultured Dehalococcoidales bacterium | reverse complement strand
GATTTCGAAAAAGCCCGTTTTAACCTTTATACGCTGCAACGTGAGATGGTTTCCCGACTGACACGCCGTCGGAAGACAGAACAAATTAAGGGACTATACGTCGTCATTGATACTCTAATAATCCGTCCAAACGATGCGGTGGAGGCCGCTCGGAAGGCGATAAAAGGGGGCGCTAAAATTATTCAATTACGGCACAAACATCACAGACGGGTTGAGTTACTAGAAGTAGCTAAAAAACTGTCTCAGTTGTGCCGGAAGTCAGGAGCCCTTTTCATAGTCAACGATTATCTGGATATAGCTCTGGTTTCAGAAGCTGATGGCATCCACATAGGACAGGACGATATGCCATTAAATGCAGTACGCAGGGAATTGCCGGTTGACTATATCATCGGATTAACGACTTCCACAGTTGCTCAGGCACGAAAGGCGGAGAAGGAGGGCGCCGATTACGTTGCCGTAAGCTCAATATTTCCATCCCTTACAAAACCAGATGCTAAAGTGGTGGGAATAGAGCGATTAAAGCAGGTGAGTGAAGCCGTATCTGTTCCTGTAGTTGCCATAGGTGGCATAAATATGCAAAATATCAGAGAGGTTATGACTGCCGGAGCTGACGCAGTAGCTGTCATCAGCGCCGTACTCAGCCAAAAAGATATTGAAGCAGAGACACGTCGACTGGTAAAAGAAATTGGAAAACAGGCAAAAAGTCGCTAAAAACCTAGAGTCGCTTGCCGAGAAAATACGCCTCTATTTTTCGGCCAAAGATGCTGCCAGGGAAAAGACGTTACGCACCAGCCGTGAGGTAATAAGATACAGCGCCAACACGATTCGTGCCATCCATCGCCAGGAGAAGTCTAATGCTGAAAAACTACTCGCCTCGGCGAAGGCTCTGCTTGAAGACCTGGAACGAGATGTTCTCAAAGACAACAAGGACCTGGCCTACGCTGGCTTTGTTCACGACGCTCAAAAGGAATTCGCTGAAGCCGGTTGCACTCTGGCTATCATCTCCGGCAAGCCGCTGCCACAGCCGGAGGCATTGGGAGTAAGCTACCCGGCCTATCTGAACGGGCTGGGCGAGGCAGTAGGCGAATTGCGGCGTTACATTCTCGACAGCCTAAGAAGAAACGACCTTTCCAGATGTGAGGACCTCCTGGCAATAATGGACGATATTTATAGCGCCCTGATAACCATGGACTTTCCCGACGGTATTACATACGGACTGAGGCGAACCAGCGATGCTGTTCGCGGAATTCTGGAGAGGACACGGGGTGACCTGACTCTGGCTCTAAGACAGCAAGTACTGGAAGAAAAACTCAAGCAAACCGCTAAAAAGAAAAGATGATTTGAGCCCGCTGCTATCTGCAAACACGTTTGTACCAAAGTACAATCATATTTACACTAAAAAACCTTGACTCGACTATATAAAGACGATAGAATCAGAAACTTGGTAGCCGTCCGCAATTAAGCGTAACCATATTTCTTTGTAAGGAGGTGAAATGCCTGGTATTTTTTGGATAGTTCCAGTTGCTGGATTGGTCACAGTAATCTTTGCCATAATGCTGGCAAGGAATGTACTGCGTTCCGCTTCAGGTACACCCAAGATGAAAGAAATCGGCGATATGATTTTTGAAGGCGCTTGGGCGTTCCTGAAGCGGCAGTACAGCACCATCGGTATTCTGTCACTGGTAATTGCGATTATTATCGGAGTGCTTGTGGCATTACTCGGTGGTAACAGGGGTATCGAGGGAGTAACGCCTTTCGGTATCGGCTGGCGGACCGCAATAGCTTTTTTAGTTGGTGCCATCTGTTCCGGCGTATCCGGTTTCGTTGGCATGTATATTGCGGTTAAATCAAATGTCCGTTGTGCTGCAGGTGCGCAAAAGAACCTTACCCGAGCAGTAACAATCGCGCTTCGCGGTGGTGCTGTCTCCGGTTTTCTGATAACCGCACTCAGCCTCATTGGCGTCACGGCTATCTTCTTCGCCTTCGGCGGCGCTACTAAACCCGAAATCGCTCCACATCTAATCGTTGGTTTCGGCTTTGGCGCTAGCTTTGTAGCCCTTTTTGCACAGCTTGGTGGCGGTATTTATACCAAAGCGGCTGATATGGGCGCTGACCTGGTAGGCAAAGTTGAAGCCGGTATTCCGGAAGACGACCCGCGCAATGCCGCAGTCATCGCCGACCTGGTCGGCGACAATGTCGGTGACTGTGCCGGCCGTGGTGCCGACCTGTTTGAATCGACTGCGGCGGAAAACATCGGTGCAATGATTCTCGGTATCGTTGCCTATGTGGCTACTCACAATATAGCCTGGATTCTCTTCCCGCTGGTAGTCCGTGCCTTTGGCTTAATCGCCAGCATGGTTGGCGTATCGGTGGTCCGTGCTAAAGAAAGCGAAAACGCCATGAACGCCTTGAACCGCGGATATTTCGTAGCCATTGCCCTATCGGTTGTTGGCATGGTCTTCACCGTTTGGTTCATGCTCCACAACTGGTGGCTGGTCGGCGCTGGCATAATGGGCATCGTTGCCAGTGTCATAATCATATTTGTTACTCAATACTACACGGAATCCAGATACAAGCCGGTAAAAGAGATCGCTGAGGCATCCAAGACCGGCCCGGCTACTAATATCGTATCCGGCATGGCCGTCGGCTTCGAGACAACACTGGCAACCGCCGTGTTAATCGGTATAGCGCTTCTGGTAGCTTACTGGTTCGGCGCTAAGAGCGGTGTTCCCGGTGCCGGCGCATTCGGTACCGCAGTAGCAACCATGGGCATGCTAATGACCTGCCCCTATGTACTATCAATGGACACCTTCGGCCCAATTACCGACAACGCTAACGGCATCAATGAGATGGCAGGTGCCGGCAAAGAAGTTCGCAAAATCACCGACCGTCTGGATGCCGTGGGCAACACTACGAAAGCGTTGACCAAGGGCTACGCTATGGTCTCAGCCGGCCTGGCAGCCTTCCTGCTCTTCCAGGCGTATCTAGACAGGGTATCATTCCTCAAGTTCGGCGTTGAAGGCCAATACAACGTTGTCGATATCGCCAAGATCGAAGTCTTTGTCGGTGCTTTGCTGGCCGTAATGTTGGTCTACCTCTTCAGTTCCTGGGCCATCAGAGCTGTCGGCAAGACCGCCGCCAAGATAATCCAGGAAGTCAGACGCCAGTTCAAGGCCGACCCTGGCATTATGAAAGGGACGTCAAGGCCGGACTATGCCGCAGCCGTTGACATCACCGCCCGCGCCGGTCTCAGGGAAATGATAGCCCCGGGACTTTTACCCGTCCTGGCTCCGGTGATAATAGGTCTGATCTTCAAATGGCTGGGCTTTGACGGAGCTATGGTTGTCGCCGCGCTGCTCATGATAGGTACCGTTGGCGGCATTATGATGGCTTCGTTCATGAACAACGGAGGTGGCGCCTGGGACAACGCCAAGAAGATGATCGAAGACGGTCAGCTAAAGGATGAGAAAGGTGCCGTTATAGGCAAAGGTTCATTTACTCACGCTGCGGCCGTAGTCGGAGACACTGTTGGCGACCCGCTTAAAGATACCGCCGGACCTTCTCTACACGTGCTGGTGAAACTGTTAGCCACCATCACACTGGTGATGTGCCCGTTGTTCATCTAGTTGCTGAAACGATTAGTAGAATAAAAAATACAGAGAAGAAAAGGGGCAATCAAACTAGAAATGGATTGCCCCTTTTTTCTTTACCTATAGTAGTGGCCGGGCCATGGCCGGGGTAGACAACGGTGTCAACGGGCAGGACCATCAGCTTGTTGTGGATGCTGTCCATGATTTGTTCGTAGCTGCAGCCCGGAAAATCGGTCCTGCCGATACCGTATTTAAAGAGGGTGTCTCCACTGAACAGAATCCCGTGACCGTATAAGCTGATACCCCCGGGACTATGTCCCGGCGTATGCAAGACCTTAAAGCTCAAATCGCCAAATTCGACATTGTCCCCATCCTTTAGTAATCTGTCGGGCTTGGGTGGTTGACTGAAGGAACCTCCCGTCATAGTAGATAACATCCTGGAAAACATACCCAGGCTAGCCGAAGCTTCAGCCTCATGTATGGCAAACCTGGCTCCCGTAGCCTCTTTTACCGCTGCCAGAGCTCCGATGTGGTCGATATGCGCGTGTGTAACTACAATTAGCTCAATTTTCAGACCTGAATCACCTACGGTTTTCAAAATCAGCTTCGCTTCCGCTCCCGGATCGATAATCATTCCTCGCTGTCCTGTCTCCGAACCAACGATATAGCAATTACTGGCAAAAGGACCGACAACGAGCATTTTCAAAATCATTTCTGAGCTCCACGTGAGCAGGCCGGGAAATTTAATGCTTGATTTATGAGCTTATGTGGCTCTTATTTCCTCACGCATAAACCTGATATACGAGCCGGCAAAACACAAAGCGGTCAGCGCAATCAGACTTATGATCTGCGGCCAGGCAATCAGCAGACTTTGGTTTAATGGCAAAGGATTTGGTTCGAGCCCCGTGTAATACAGACTTACTACAAACATTACGGGATGGCTCGGTATGAGAATCGCCTGTATGCTTTGACCATATAACGCTATCGGTGATATCAAACTGATATAGCTGGCGATTTGGTCATTGCCGGTGGCAGATCCGGCAATTGAGCCAATCAGCGGCACAAAAATTAAGACGAAAATCCAAACACCTATCGAAGCTAGAGCCGAGGTAGCGACTCGGCTTAATAGTACAGAGAAAAGGATCGCCAACGCCAGCCAAAATGCCCCGTATACTATGCTGATGAATGTAAAAGTGAAAAGCCTCAGTATTTCCTCCGCCCCCGGAGGTACTCCGATCAGTCTCAATCCGATACCACTCACGAGCCCAACTAAACTAATCACCAAAATTGCTATCGTAACCACTCCCGCTAGAAACTTGCCGTTAATAACTGTGTCCCGATAAATGGGCTGTGATGAAAGCCTGCTAAGATTGCCGCTGGCTCGTTCACCATTAATAGCATCAAAACCCAACACAATCCCCAGTATCGGTATAAAGAAAGACATAAAAAACGGGAAGGATAATAATTGGCTATCTCCCGAGACGGTAAACAATCTGAGAAAAATATATTGGGTGGTTTCGGTCACTCCGGACCTGATATTTTGTGCCGCCACGAATATTGTTAGTAATACCCCACCGCCGAGCACTATAAGTGATAGGATGATAAACCGCATACTATTGAAATTATCAGCCAGTTCTTTCCTGAATACCGCCATCAAACCTTTCATTTCTGCTCACTAAAATATTTCATATAGATTTCGTCTAGGCCAAATTCTTCTATTTTCATATGAACAATCAGACTATCACAATCAGCGGCCACCTTGGCAATTTGACGTCTCAAGTCTTTCTCACAGCTTATTAAAAGAATATCGTCCTTTGTCTCTACTCCAGCCACACCTTTGACCTTTTCGATCAACTTAATAAGCTTGACTGAAGGTTCAGCCAGCTGTACTTGAATCCTTACCTTGCCGCCTGCTATTTTTTCTCTGCCGAGTTCCTCTACCGACCCCTGTGCTACCAGATGCCCTTTTGACAATATGCCGACCTTAGTGCAGATTTTCTGCACTTGATGCAGCTGGTGCGATGACAACATTACAGTTACATTTCGTTTGGCCATGTTTTTGATTAGGGCAAGGACCTGTTCTATTCCCTCGGGATCTATGCCAGCCGTCGGTTCATCGAAGAAAGCAACTAGGGGGTCTTTAACCATGACATCAGCAATGCCGAGCCGCTGCTTCATACCATGGGAAAAAGTACCCACTTTTTTTTGCGCCATATCGGAGAGACCGACCATTTGTAAAACTTCACTTATCTTCTTAGCTGCCGTTTTTCTTGTCAGCCCGTTCAGTGCAGCTGTATAGTCCAGGTTCTCGACCGCAGTCAAATCGTCATAAAAACCAACCTTCTCCGGCAAATAGCCCCCCAGATGTTTAACCTTTACCGGCTCTTTCGTTGAATCGTAACCACAAACTGTCGCAGTACCTGATGTCGGTTCAGTAAGCCCCAGCAACATCAGCAGCGTTGTTGTCTTACCGGCTCCATTAGGACCTAGAAAACCAAAGACCTCACCTTTGTTAACAGACAGATTCAACTTGTCCACGGCAACGAACTTGCCGTAGTTCTTAACCAGGTCCCTGGTTTCTATGATAACCTTGTCACTCATATAATTAACGTCTACCCAGCCGAACAAACATGTATGCCAGTCCAGCTACTATAATAACTACAAAAGCGATACCCACCCATTCCCAGACGGGAGAGGTCAGCACAGTAACCCTGAGGTCGAGGCTACCAAAAGCATTTTTGGCCTGAGGTTCAGCGGATATTGTGACCAGGTAATCACCCGAAATAGATTTCTTGGCCGGCTTTATGTCTACCTGAACATCCCGACTGTCACCTATGGGTAACAGGTCGATCTCTTTCGGGTCGAAGGTGATGCTCCAGCCAGACGGGCTGCTTGTCTTAGAGGTGAACTGAATTTTTTCAAGGTCAGCCGAACCGGTGTTGCTGACAGAAATGGTTAG
>CAYPRI010000081.1:0-6825 GCA_964413085.1 uncultured Dehalococcoidales bacterium | reverse complement strand
TGGCCTCCTCGAAAAATATTTCCACCATTCTGTAGCTCGTCAGATAGAACTTGAGCGACTTCAATTCAATTATGTACTTATCCGGAATATATTTGATAGTTAGCCTGGCGTAGTCGGGCTGCCCTGGATTTAAAGGACAGAGTGTGGTGAACTCGCCGGTAACGATTTCCTCTTCGTAATCCCTGTCAGTGCTGGGATTGGGCAGTGTTATTAGCAGCTCCGGCTGGGGGGCTTTCTTGTATTTGAGCTTGATGTTCCTGACCCGTTTCTTTAACTGTTCGCTCATGTTGATAAAATCCTAAAACGGATTACCGTGGTTAGCCTCTTGCAAAGTAGAGGTCGACGTTCTCATTGACTACTTTTTGTGCCTTGCCCTCGTTTGTCAGCAGCTTAAGCTGGGCAATAGTCTCCATAACCGCCAATCGTTTATCGAGGGCCGACAGCTTCTTGAACGGTACAGACTCACCGGCCGGTATCCAGGGAATCTCGCTGGCTATTTGATAGGCGCTCTTGGTGTCGCTCTCTATTATTCTGATTATCTCGCGCTGCCGCTGTTGGTGATAATAGTTTAGTTCACTGAGCCTTAGCTTAAAGCCGCTGAAAACGGAGCCATGGCCGGGGAAGACGAAATTGACATCTAGGTTGTTCAGCGCCTCCAGCGACTTAAAGAAATCAGCCAGCGGGTTAACCCCCGACTGCGGATGAAAACCTATGTGAGGAAATATGTCGGGTAGTATGTGGTCGCCGGAGAAAAAGAGCTTCCGTTTCGGCTCGTACAGGCAAATATGCCCCGGTGAATGTCCCGGTGTCAGCATTATCTTGAACTCAGAAGAAGCCACGGTTATTTTGTCACCGTCTTTCAATATGATATCGGGCTTTACCACGCTAACGAACTGCTTTATAGCCAGTGGAGATTCAGCAAGCTCGGTCAGGTCGACCTCGGGAACGCCGTTAGCTGTTAGTAGTTTCTTTACCTGCTGCAATAGCGCATCGGTTTTACCGTAACGGGAATCAACGAACCTGGCCTCGATCTCGCTGAGCGCTATCTTGGCGCCTGACAACTGTTTCAGCTTGTCCACCATACCGAAATGGTCGGGATGGATGTGTGTAGCCGCAATCACTGTTATGTCCTTGAAGCCGAAACCGCCGAACTTAAGTGCATCACGAAGGGCCCCAAAGGCCTCGGGCGCATCAAAGCCGGTATCGATAAGGAGGTTGCCCTGCGTGCCTTCTATTAAATATACATTCACATGGTCTAGGGCTCCCGGCAGCGGTAACTTTATCTGATGCACTCCCTGGACTATTTCCATTTTACCCTCCTAAATTGAAAGTGCTTCCTTGCCGGCGAATCTGGCTTTCGCTCCCAGTTCCTCTTCGATTTTAAGAAGGCGGTTGTACTTAGCCACCCGTTCGCTGCGGCAAGGAGCGCCGGTCTTTATCAAACCCGAGCCAACGGCTACTGCCAGGTCAGCGATGGTGGTATCTTCTGTCTCTCCCGAGCGATGGCTGATGACCGTTGCCCAGCCTACCTGCTGCGCCCGCTTCACTGTAGCCAAGGTTTCAGTTAGTGTGCCAATCTGATTTGGCTTTATCAAAATAGCGTTGGACGCCTTCTGTGCGATGCCATGCTCCAGGCGCTTCAGATTTGTGGTGTACAGGTCGTCGCCCACTAGCTTGATCTTCTTACCCAGCCTGGAATTCAGGGATACCCAGCCCGGCCAGTCGTCCTCGTCCAGTCCGTCTTCGATGCTCATTATGGGGTAGCTGGATACCCAGTTTGCATAGTAATCGATCATTTCCTGGCTGGTCAGACTTATTCCTTCTTTAGCTAGTACATATTTTCCGTCGACATAAAAGCTGCTTGACGCCGGGTCCAGCGCGATAAAGGAGTCTTTGCCGGCTTTGTAACCCGCCAGATCTATTGCCGCAAGTATCAGTTCAACGGCTTGTTTGTTCGACTCTAAAGGTGGAGCAAAGCCGCCCTCGTCGCCGACGTTGCTGTTCAGCCCTTTAACTTTTATAGCTTTCTTCAGTGCGTGATAGATTTCCGTGGCCATCTGCAACGCCTGACTAAAGGTTTCCGCGCCTGCCGGTACCACCATGAACTCCTGCAGGTCGGTGGAGTTTTCTGCGTGTTTACCGCCGTTCAAAATATTGAGCATGGGTACCGGCAGCAGGCAGGCGTCATTACCTCCGAGGTAGCGATAGAGAGGAAGTCCCGCTGAGGCGGCGGCCGCCTTGGTCGTAGCCAGGGACACGGCCAGCATGGCATTGGCGCCCAGGTTGGACTTATTGGAAGTGCCGTCGAGCTGAAGCATTTTATCATCGATTTTTTCTTGTGCTGAGGCCGTCATACCCATCAATGACGGAGCGATTTTGTTGTTAACGTTGCTTACGGCTTTCAATACGCTTAGTCCTCCGTAGCGACACTTGTCTCCGTCCCTGAGTTCTACGGCTTCATGTTTGCCCGTGCTGGCACCGGAGGGAACGGCGGCGATTCCAGACGCGCCATCGGAAAGTATAACCTCGGCCTCTATGGTAGGATTGCCACGGGAATCGAGTATTTCACGAGCTTTAATTGACCGTATGGTGGCTTTTGTGGTTTTGGCCATCTCAGTCCAGCTTCTGTCCTTTGGCCAGGGCCAGGGCCTTTTCCACGGCATCGACTGCATCGTCCGCCTTGACTATTAACTTGTCTTCGTCACCGTTTCGATAAAGTGACCAGGTGCGCAGTCCGACAACCGGTATGCCGCCCTTTAAAGCGAAGCCTATCTCTGTAAGCGTCCCGTAATCGCCGTCTATGGCGATTACGGCTTGAGCTGACCTTACCACGGCTAAATTTCTGGCGTGGCCGATGCCAGTGGCAATTGGGATTTGTACGTAGGAGTTGGCATCTGAAGGATTTTCAGTGGGCAATATGCCTACGGTGACACCGGATTCGATAGCAGCCCCTCGGCAGGCGGCTTCCATGATTCCTGTCAGACCGCCGCAGACCAGTACGGCGCCTCGCTTGGCCAGCTCTCTGCCGACGGTTTCTGCCAGCGCCGCTTCCTGAGCGGTGCATTTGCCCCCGCCGATAACGGCTATGGTAAGCTTCCTATCGACACTCGATTTGGCCACGTCAGAGTAAGTTTGCGAAACTGCTTTTCAGCCATTATATCATTGGAGTCTGGTAGCGGCAAAGATGTGGAAGTCCGAATAATTGCCAACAGTTAAGCGGAAGAGTAAAATTCGGCATTGCCGAAAGGCATTAAAATCAGTATTCGACTGGTATCGAGATAAGCAAAATGGCTGCCAGAATTTCAAACCATTACGATGCCATAATAGTCGGCTGCGGTATAGCCGGGTCACTGGTGGGCGCCATCCTATCGAACATGGAACGCAAGAAGGTCCTAATTCTGGAGGCTTCGTCACAGATTGGCGGGCGCGCTACGTCGTTTCGAGGCGAAGGTATCAGGGACGCCGACGAGTTTCGTAAAACATTGATGCTTTCAGCTCATTCCTGGGTCAGCGACAGGACTGAGCCTGATTTACTCACGCTGATTAAGAAGAAGATGCTCAATGGCTATGTGTTGGAAGCTGGGGGAAGGGGTGCCTGGTACACCAACCGTGGCCGTGTCAGCCAGGCACTGGCGCTGTTTAACAAGGCATCCATTTTCTACTCCAATACAGGCTTTATCTGGTACGATCACAATTGGAAGCCGTACATCGTGGGCAGGCGGGAGAAGTACGGCTGGATGAGCGACCCTGATTACGCTGAAATGGTCAAGGTACATAAGCAGAAGTTTCAGGTGCATACCATTGCCGATGCTGAGAAACTGGACCACATAACTTTGAAAGACTGGGTAGAGGGCATTACCCAAAGCGAGCTGGCGCAGGAATTCCACTATGCCATGGGGACTTTTCAGACCATCATTAACGACCCCGCGCTGAATGCCGCTGGGGAAAACCTTAAGGTATTTTTACAGGTGCAGGAAACAGGTGTACACATTACCAACGGCTCATGGGGTTTTGCCGGAGCGCCGGGGCACCGTTTTATTACCGAGGGTTTTGTTACCGCTATTAAATACGTTGGAAGCGATATTGTAACTAGCGCCAGAGTCAAAGAGGTCATAATTAAAAACGGGAGCGCGACGGGCGTTGTCGCCGAAATCGATGGTAAAACCATGGAGATAAAATCACCGGTGGTAATCTGTACGGTGCCGCCGAAGGTGTTGCTAAAAATGGTGCCCGAAAAGTTACTGCCAGCGGATTTCGTTAGATTAGCTAAAAATATTATATATACGTCCATGGTTGCCGGACAGTTCGGCATGACCACGCCGTTGAGTGATTTCTGTCAGATTGAGGTAGACCCCAGGTCTTTCTACCATACCTCGATGCTGATTCCCGAGAGCGAGAGATTGTTCCGAGGCAATGTTCCGCTCGACATCGTGTCCATGTCTACCATCGCACCCACCACCGTGCCTGAGGGCAAGCACCTGGTGGGTATGGCCAGCAGCATACTGGCTGAAGAAGCACACGATAGGAAGAAAGTGGACTTGGTCATTGACAGGATGTTGCAGTTTGCTGATACTGCGTTCCCGAGCTGGAGAAAGTCGCTGGAGTTCATGTTCTTTACCATCGGGGATACCTGCATACTGTGGCGGCATCCGGAGGACGAATGGATGGATGTGAGGTGCCCCACCATACAGGGTCTATATTTTGCCGGGGATACTTACGGGAAACGTCTCAACGAAGGCGGTATAGAGGGAGCCGCTCACTCGGCATTCATCTGTGCCAGTGCTATAACCGGTAAAGATTACCTGCAGCTCCTGCCGCCTATCTTCCGTTGAGTCCGCTTGATGATAGAAATTGGAGGACAAAGTGTTTAGATTTAGTTATATAGCCTTAAGCGCCATTTTACTTGTAGGAGCGGTCTTCGCCGGATGCGGTTCAGCGGCCGCTATTACAGCCAAGGACGGTGACACGGTCCAGGTTGACTATACCGGAAAGTTATCCGATAGCACTGTTTTTGATACGTCGATTGGGCGCCAACCCTTTGAATTTACTCTGGGTGCGGGACAGGCCATCGACGGATTTGACAAAGCGGTAGTAGGAATGAAGGTCGGAGAAAAGAAAACCGTTACTATACCCTCGGATGAGGCTTACGGACCCCACCTGGACAGCCTGGTAATACACGTACCGCGAGAACAGATTAAGCTGGATACCGAGCCTGCTGTGGGGCAGGTTTTGACCGCAACAAGGGGGGATGGCCAGCAAATAACGTTTATGGTCACCGGCATCTCGGACAACGGTACCGTGACGCTGGATGCCAACCTGCCGCTGGCAGGCAAAGACCTGACTTTTGAAATCGAACTACTGAAGATAAATTAGCTAATAAAATTTCCTTTTGTTTTGAAAAGGTATCAAGCCGGAACACGAAAGGAGATTTGAGATGGCGTCAGAAAGCAAACACGTAGTCAGTCATGGCGGGGGAATTGCCGGGGCGTTCTGGTTCGCGGGTTGGTTGTTTACCATCGGTTACGCCAACCTGATCTGGTGGAAAATCATACTGGGACTGGTGGTCTGGCCTTACTACCTGGGACAAGCATTGCTCTAAATTGCTAGTTCAGTTGAACTTGTTCATGGCTGCCGTGAAGCCCTCGGTCAATATTGACTGAACGGCCCTGGCTACCTGGGCGATGGCGGCCTTGATGATATCATCTTCCTTGGGCGTGAAGTCGTTTAATACATAGTCCACTATCCTGTCCTCATCGGTTATTGCCGTTCCGTCGGGATTCATCGGCCTGCCAATCCCCACCTTAATGCGTGGGATATCTTCGCTGCTAAGTGCTGAAATAATCGAGTTCATGCCTTTGTGCCCACCGGCGCTGCCATCGGGTCGGAGGCGCAGCTTGCCCAGCGGTAAATCTAGGTCGTCGTGGATGACAATCAGGTCGCCGGGCGCCAGGTCGTAGCTGCGCAGCAGGCAACCGGCCGCCTCCCCGCTTTGATTAACGAAGGTTACGGGTTTGGCCAGGACCACTTTAACCTCGGTAATTTGGCCGGTGCCGACCTGTGAATGGCACAGGCGCCTGTTGGTTTCGATGGAATAAAGCTTGGACAGATGGGCGACGCAGCGGTAGCCGACGTTGTGCCGGTTCCGAGCATATATTTTACCCGGATTTCCCAGACCGATAATTAGTTTCATTTTATTATTTGAGTTTATCTTCGGCCTCTTTTAGAAGTTTCAGGAACTCGGCTTCGGTGAGCGTTTTGGTGCCGAGCGACTGTGCCCGGGCCAGCTTGGAGCCGGGGTCCTGGCCCACCACCAGATAGTTTGTTTTCCCGGTGACATCCGAACCCGCTTTGCCTCCAAGCTCTTTAATCTTAGCCTCAGCTTCCTCGCGTGGGAAGGATTCAAGCCTGCCGGTGATGACAAAGTCGAAACCGGCCAGAGGCAAATCTCCGCGTTTAACTTTTTCCGCCGCCAGCTTAACCCCGGAGCTCCTCAGCTTCTCAATTATTTTCTGGTTCTGTTTCTGGCGGAAGAAGGCCACGATACTGTCAGCAATCTTGGGCCCTATGGACGGTATCTCCTGAAGCTGCTCTTTAGAGGCACGTGATAACTCGTCGATGCTGGTATAGTGCTCAGCCAGCAATTCGGCCGTCTGGTCGCCGATGCCAGGTATGCCCAGGGCGAATATTACCCGCGGCAGCGGCCGGTCTTTGCTCTTTTCAATTGAGCTCATTATTTTGGCCACGCTTTTATCGGCCATCCTTTCCAGAGACAGAAGCTGGTCGGGCGTGACATAGTAAATATCGCCGACGTCCTTTATCAGGCTG
>CAYPRI010000080.1:0-6933 GCA_964413085.1 uncultured Dehalococcoidales bacterium | reverse complement strand
GAACAACGCCAATCCAGATACGGCCCAATCCTGTTTTCTCGGCAAGGGCGTCTCCGTATTTCGACAGCCTTGATCCTGCAATTAATATTATGGCCAGACAAATGGCGAACTTTACCCAGACCACTATAAACTCCAACGAGCAACGGATTTTCTGATAGTCATATTCAAATTACATGTCACTAGTGCGATTTGTTCTAACCTCAATTAGCTACATTTTAGTAACAACATTACATATTATTTCAAAGAGTCCTAAGTATACAATATCCGCCCACATAAACCATTAATTTCCGCTCATAATAGGAAACAAAATCTATATTACCATTATTACATCTTATATAAGTTATTTGAGCGACCTCATTATCTTACTCTCTCAATTTTCTGGCAAAGATTGGAATTCCAATTGCGGAAATAAGCACGGTAGTTACCACTACGACTATTATTATGTTTGGATAAATTGAAGAGTTGGCAATGCCTGAGGCAAAAACAATTTGCGCCAGGACGGCCGCTGATTCCCCTCGGGCCAGCATTGTAGTCAATATACCGGTATTCGCCATCAAGGTGCGGCTGCCCAAAGAAGTAAGAAGCACAGCTATATATCTGGTAAATAAAAGAAGTACTGCTAGTATAACCGCAATCAGGACAAGGTTCAGTTTATCAAAAGTAGCAATCAGCCCTAGATAGATAAAGAAGAAGGTTTTAACAAAGAAAAATATTTCGGAATGGAACCTTTGCATGATTTCTGTAGCTTCCTTCGTTCTGTTTAGTTTCATAGACTGTGCTACCTTTACACCATTGCCCAGCATCAAGCCGAAGACCAGTGCAAAGATTACACCGCTGCCGTTAATAAGCTCGACTACATAGTAAAGCGCGAAAACAACCGCCAGTGTCAAAATATCGCTATAGATTTCTTTTTCCATCCTGGTAAGCAGCCACAGCCAGAAGAATCCGACAGATGCACCTATTGCAATACCAATTAAAAACCTTAAGCCGATAGAAAAGCCGATAGACGATATTTCTACTCCAGACTGACCGTTGATAATAACCCCTAAAAAAACTAACGCCAGAACGATCACTATCGGGCTATTCAGTATAGATTCTAGCGATAATATAGTTGAAATCTCGTGTGTAACTCTGGCGCCGTTTATCAGCGGAATTACTATGGCGGCACTGGTACCTCCCAATATAGAGCCCAACAACAAACTATCCAGTAATGCCCACTTCAACACGTAGTAGGCAAATGCCGTAGTTGTGGTGACGGCAATCCCCACGCCCAGTATTACGAGTACAATAGCTCTAGGCGCATTTGACAAAACTTCGGCGAAATCAAAATGCAACCCACCGTTAAACAGAATTATGACCAGGGCCAGGGTGGCAACCAGTTCTGTAGCCGGAGCTAAATCAGCTGGATTAACTAAGTTGAATACCGGGCCAATAAGGTAACCTATGGTCAATAATATGAGAATATCAGGAAAGTTAGTCTTCCGGAAAAGGAAATCTGCTAAAAAGCCAATGACAAGGAGAATACCAATGAATCCGAGTATCTGTACAGCCGTCATTTATTTCAAGCTGAACCTGTAAATAGATTTTGAGAAATACACCAGTATTCAGTTATAGGTTAACGACGTCAGATTGATAGTCTAGAGCCAAAAATAGAAGCATATAATTCTTCAAATGTCCGGTTATAAGAAAATTCTGCTTGACATGTTCTCTGCCATTCCGTCCCAGCCAACCGGCAAATTCCGGATTGGTAAGCAGTTGTCTGAGATCGTATGCAGCGCCCTCAACTGAATAGCACAGCAGGCCAGTGAGCTGGTTCTTTACTTGCAGCGGTATACCGCCGACAGCTGATGCGACTACCGGTTTCGACTTCCACAGTGCTTCGCTTATGGTTAGCCCAAAACCTTCCTTCAACGATTTCTGAATAATGATTGTAGCAGCACGCTGCAAAGCATTAATTTCGATATCGCTTTCCGCTGGAATCAGCAATACATGAATGTCCGGATTACCTTCGGCTTGTTTCATTACTTCGCTGTATACCTCCGCAGATTCCGGATCATCAGTGGCGGTTCCCCCCGCAAGAACTAACTGGCAATCTATGTTTTTTCTGACCATCTTGAAAGTTTCTATTACTCCCAGCGGGTCCTTAAGGCGGTCGAATCGAGAGATCTGAACAATCATTGGCTTATCCGAAACCAGTCCGTATTTCGTCAAGACATCGGCAATCGTCGATGGGTCCAGCTCCTTATTTTTATCGCTGAGAGGATCAATTGACGGTGAAACTAAAAATTGCCGTATGGGCAATTCACGCGTAAAGTTCGGTGCTGAAAATACAGCACCATCATATTGCACGACGAATTTACGCAGGAAGCTCCATATCTTTTGATTGGGAGCTGAGACATCGATGTGACAGCGCCACAGCCATTTTTTACCTACCTCTTTTTTCTTTGTAATCAAGCCTACCGGCTGCGGGTCGTGGATGAACATGATATCACCATAAAACTTCATCTGGTCAAGATTTTGCTGCGTGATGTCTGAAAATAAAGCCAGGTCTTTAGCAGAAATCTTCTCTGAGCTACCGTGCAACGCATTATGGAACTTTTTAGTCACCTCGAAAAATTCCTCGTTTCCGTTAATGACATCCCATCTGGCATCAACACCCAGTTGATTCAGCAGCGGCACCATATGCTCCAATATTTCAGCTACCCCACCACCGATATAGGTAGAATTAACAATTTGTATGATTTTCCCCTCAAACTTCTGGGCCAGCATCTTCAATTCATCAAGGCTACTCTTGCCTACGATTGCCTCGTAGTCCTGCAATCGGATTCTGGTTTGTAAATGAATCGGTGTTTGCACTTTCTCCGCCCTATTTAACGCGCTTCTCAATGAGTTGAATCATCATCGACCTCATGCCGTCTAGCGTATAGTCGTATGGGTTCAGATTAGCAATTCTATCCGCCAGGTCCTGATCACCAACGCACTCTTCAACCCAGATAGCAAAGTCGTTAGTGCGTTTCTTCAATCTCAACCTGGCTTCGAAAATATGGTAGCTAAGTGAATCCAGGCTGACCTGTCTTAACATTTCTACGAATTCTCTCAGGTCGTTGGCCACATAAGTCGTCGGCATAATAAAGCTAATTGATTTAATGAAATAGAACTCCCTACCTTCGCGCGCTACTCTTTCGTCCGGTTTCTTCGATATATAGTCGGTTACTACACCTTCTATCCTGGACCTCAAGGCACTTATAGTAGGATAATCGAATGTATCGATGCTGGCCAGTTTCTCTTCCAAAACTTCGTCACCTATCTCATCGCCCACCCACAGGGCAAAGTCATTTGCCGGTTCAGGCGTTAGATAGTGATGCTCTTCGAGAAAATGGTGAGTATGATAGTAAATGACAGCATCGGGCACTTCCCGCAATACGTTTGCCAGCTCACTTAAATTGCTGGCCTTCAAGCCTGTCAGTTCTTTCAAATACAGCCGTGAATAGAAACGAAAAGGCTTGCTTGCCTTTTTCAGCGGCCGGCCGTAGTTAATAACCGTACTCTGGACCAGGCGTATGTTGGGAACCAGCAATAGGTTGCCGTCTAGCATCCTTATTCGGGTATTTCTCCAGGTCACATCGGTGACATAGCCGCTTTCGCCGGACTCCAGCTTAATAAAATCACCTACTTTTATCTGTTCTCCCTGAGCCAGTTGGAAACCGGAATACAGGTTGGCGAATAAATCTCTAAAGGCCAACGCCGCCACCAAGATAGCCGCTGCCAGAAGTAAAATAATTGGTGTCGTAGGCGCACCCCAGATGTCAAGCAGGATAAGGGCGCCTACCACGGCTATAGCAACTCTAACGATATTGAGTATTAATACCTCAGAATTCTGCAGGTGGGATATTTTACGCATATAAAATCTAAGTATTTTGACGCTGAGGCTAAGGACTACCCAGGTTAAGGAAAAAATAAAAAGACTGGCCAGGATTTTACCAGCTAACTCTTTTCCCGTAGAGCCTAATACTGAAGCTTCGACTGCAATAAAAGCACCCAAAATCAGAAACCAGTATATAAACGGAGTGCGGGTGGTCTGTACCACATACTGGCTTCCTTCCCATTTATCACCGACCCAGCGATTAAAAGCTCTGAACGCAACTCGCCTGACCCATAGGCCAATAACATATGTGGCCAGAAAGATTACCAGTGGAATTGCAACTTGCAGCCAGTTTTCGGTGAGCCAGAGCCAGCTATTATTTAGCCACGAAGCCATCTGTTATCTCCATAAATTATAGCATCTTCAGGAAATCAGCAACTTCTTCGGGTGATTTTAAAAAGTATCGTGCTGCCGAGTTATAATTATCACCGACAACTATCGAGATTCCGTCTATCTTATTGATCACCTTAAAAGCGTCTTCATCAGTCAGGTCGTCGCCAAGATACATCGGCAGAATTTTAGGCCTTCTGCTATTTTCTTTCAGCTTGGCCATTAGCCAGGCTACTGCTTTGCCTTTATTCCAATCAACGGGCGGTCTTATTTCGTAGACCTTCTTTCCGTGTGTTATCTTTATTCTCCCGGTTACGCTCAGCGGGTCAGTAACTTTCTGAAAGGCGTCTTTAACCTTTGTTTCTTCTTTGTCTTCCGCCATTCGATAGTGGACGCTCAGAGTCAGGCCCTTGTTCTCAACGAAGACACCTGTGATACCCTTCATGGTAACTGATAACGCCTTATGCAACATGTCAAGAAAAGGTTGCATTTCAGCAGCAATGGGTTCCAGAAAATTCGAGCCGAGTCCTTCTATCTCGAGGCCGTGGTTTCCAGCATAGATAAGGTCATCGAGTCCAATTTTGCTTCTGAGGTCCGATAGTGCTCTGCCGCTGATAATACCAATCGTGTAGTGCCGGTTCCTGCTCAACTTCTGCAGTAACCTTCTAGTGTCACGGCTAAGAACGGCCAGCTCCGGCCTATCCACTATCGGCGTTAAGGTTCCATCGTAATCTATCAGAAGCAGAATATGGTCAGCCGCTTTCAAACGTCTGGCAATATCAGACCATTCATCGAACAGATGCCGCATTCGGTAACCCCCTTTAAATGCCAAGGCTGACTAGTTCTGAGATAATGCTGCCGGCCCACTTGTAAATATTGTTTTCCTCTATACTCTTACGCAGTTTTCTCATTTTTGCCTTCCTTTGCTCCGGCGACATTTCAATGGCTTTTTTAATGGATTCGGCAAAATGATCCGTTGCGTAAGGATTAATAAGTACAGCATCCGTCAATTCCCTGGCAGCACCCGTGAACTGGGAAAGTATTAATACACCGTCTTCATCCGTTCTGGAAGAAACATATTCCTTGGCCACCAGGTTCATCCCATCATGAAGCGAACTGACGATGCAAAAATCTGCCAGTCGCTTGAAAGCCGTCAATGTGAGCTGTGATAAATGCTCATGTACGAAAATAATCGGCTTCCAGGAGTCGGTCTGGTATTTGCCGTTAACCTGCTCCACCAGCTGGTCGATCTCAACATTTAATTCCTGGTATTTTTTAATTTGAATTCTGCTGGTCTCTCCGAGTTGAAAAAAAACCACGCGGCCCTGATACTCAGGATACCTCGAAAGAAACGTATCTAATGCCCTGATCCGGTGCGGAATTCCCTTCGTATAATCGAGGCGGTCAATTCCAATTCCAATCACTTCATTTTTCAGTTGCCATCTATTTCGAATACTTTCAATTTCGCTCTTAATTTCCGGTTTGTCAGCTTCAGCAGCTATGCGCTGAAAGTCGACGCTAATCGGAAATGGTCTAACTATAGTTGTTTTTCCACCTCGACTGACGGCCAACCTCTCATGGTCCACTCTGGATTCCAGCATCAGCCTTACGGTTTCTATGAAGTTATCGCAATGATATTTAATGTGAAAGCCGAGCATATCATTTCCCAGAAGGCCATCCAGCAGTTCTTCTCCCCAGGGGCATATTCGAAAGGCTTCGGGATTAGGCCACGGAATATGCCAGAATTGCGCTGTAATCACCTTATGATTGCCGGCCTTGATCAAGCGGGATAGAAGGGCTAAATGATAGTCTTGAATAAACACAAACGCTTTCCTACCGCCTATCTCGTCTAATACCGCCTCGGCAAAGCATCGATTAACATTCTTATAAAAATCCCAGTCGGATTCATCGAATTTCGGCGGCACATAGGCAATATGGCATAACGGCCACAGGGCTTCATTAGAAAAGCCCAGGTAGTAACCCTCTTCTTCCTCCCTGGTTAACCATATACGCTTTAATGTGTAGCATGACAATTCAGGTGGGACCAGTATACGATTTTTATTATCTACAACTCGTTTATCAGCGTTGCCGCTGCCATGAGCAACCCATGTGCCGCCACAGGCTCGCATAACCGGGTCGAGAGCCACAGTGAGCCCACTGGCCGGCACGATACATTTAATCTCATCGTTGGATAGTACATGTATGTATGGCTCCCGGTTTGATACAACAATAAATAGCTCGTCCGCTAATTTTGTTGTAACCAACTGATGTAAATCTTCTTTTGTCCAGCTCATTTTTCTTTTTCCTGAGTCTGCCCTCTAACTAAGGTACAGTATATTGCTTGAAGACGTCAAATATTAGTTAAATTGTACTATGAACTGTCTGAAGTAATTCAAACGTAGCCGCTCCCTTTAAACCAATAGTTTGAAATTATTGAGGAAAATTCGCTTGGCGTAACCGGGGCCATCGCATCTTTCGGGCTTTTCTATCTCGGGGAGAGGGTTTTCCATCTACGTCGAGAATTTATACAGTCTTTAATCTATTAAAAACTGTCCGTGGCAGGACAATTGACAATCTTTCTTATTCGAACTAGAGGCCATTCTGGTCCATCAGACCGGCAAATGCTTTGCTGATTGCAACTGGTGCAGCACAAACATTGGCGACCCTGATTACTGTATACG
>CAYPRI010000079.1:0-7023 GCA_964413085.1 uncultured Dehalococcoidales bacterium | reverse complement strand
AAAAGGACATGTGCTTGTTTTCTCCCAGCTTTGTCACGGTTGTGGCGCCTGCAGCCACCTTTGCCCGGAAAAGGCCATCTGTGAAACGAAAAGGGAGATGGGGATTATTGAGTCAGGACGTGCTGACGGTGTTGACTTCGTACAGGGCAAACTGACCATCGGTGAAGCTATGCCCACCCCCGTAATCAGGAAAGTAAAAGAAAAGGCTAGACGTGATTCAGTAGTAATTATCGACGTGTCGCCGGGAACTTCATGCCCTGTTGTGGAATCTATCAAGGACAGTGATTTCTGTCTGCTGGTAACCGAGCCTACTCCTTTTGGTCTAAACGACCTTGTTCTGGCTGTGGAGACGGCGAGAAAGCTGGATATACCCTGCGGTGTGGTTATCAACCGCGCCGGGGTTGGGGATACAAGAGTGGAGAAATACTGTATTGAAGAACGTATTCCGATTATGCTCACAATCCCTATGAACAGCGGAATTGCCCGCCTCTATTCTAAAGGCATAACCCTGGCGGAAGGCTTACCAAATTGGAAGAAAGATTTTGTCCGGCTGTTTGAGCATATTGGAGAAGTAGTACATGAAGGAACTTGTAGTTTTAAGCGGTAAAGGTGGGACAGGAAAGACTAGCATAGTTGCCTCCTTTGCTGCTTTAGCTCAGAAGAAGGTCCTGGCCGATTGCGATGTGGACGCTGCCGACCTGCATCTGGTACTGAAACCTGAAATTCGGCAGGATAACGAGTTTTGGAGTGGGCAGGTTGCAGTAATCGATGAGGAAAAATGTACTGAGTGCGGTTTATGCCAGGAACTGTGCCGCTTCCAGGCCATTGCTGACTTCAGGGTCAACCCCATCTCCTGTGAGGGCTGTGCCTTCTGCTCCCGTATATGCCCTGTTGAGGCTATCAAGATGGAAGAAAGGCTATCGGGCCACTGGTTTATATCTGATACGAAGTATGGGCCTCTGGTTCACGCCCGGCTGGGAATTGCTGAGGATAACTCCGGTAAGCTGGTCGCCACTGTCAGACAGCAAGCACGAGCCATAGCTAAAAAGCAAAATCGTGATTACATTATCATTGATGGACCACCGGGCATCGGCTGCCCGGTAATCTCGTCTTTGTCCGGGGTGAGCTTGGCTCTCGTGGTTACTGAACCGACGCTTTCGGGTATACATGATCTGGACAGGGTGGTGGCTGTCTGCCGCCATTTCAATGTGCCGGTGAGGGTGTGTATCAATAAGTACGACATCAATGAGGATAATGTGCGGCATATTGAGAGCTACTGCCAGAAGCAGGGCCTGGAAATAACTGCCAAGATCCCTTTTGACAATGCTGTTACTGAAGCAATGGTGCTGGGTATTCCGGTGGTCGAATATCGCGCCAGCGCGGTAAGCTGGCAGACAGAGTTGCTGTGGCAGGATGTTTTGAAGTTTATGAAAAAGGAAGGTAGAAATGCCAGTATATGATTACAAATGTTTAGCTTGCGGACATGTGTTTGAGCTTCTGGCACATATCTCCGGCGACAACGATAAATATAAATGTCCGGTATGCGGCAGCTACCAACTTGACAGGATGTTGTCTGCACCCAGCCTTTTGAGACACAGGAACAGTCCCGGTAGCACCTGTTGTGGCAGGACTGAGCGATGCGATACACCACCTTGCTCCACTGGAGGCGGATGTCACAGAAAATAGACGGATGTTTTAAACCAAAAACAGACCTGAAGATATATGAGGCTGGATAAATGGAATCGATCGATCTAGAGCCAAGATACTCGACAGCTCAGATACCCGGGAAATGCTTGAAATGTCTGGCGGAACAACAGCTGGACAGCTGCCTTCGCCAGCTGTTAGTTGAACAGGGAGACAATAAACAGTTACAAGAAAGATATGCTTCAATACTGTCCTTTTTGATATCGCCGGAATCGAAAAAATTACGTGATGATACTGAGAAATATCTCGCCGAGGGGAAAAATGTTAAAGTCAAAATAACTTCCCGGGGCGATGAGATTAAATACCTGATAGAAGTTACCGAAAAACAAACATAAAGGGAGGAAATTAGATGAAAATTGCTGCTGTATCTGATGATGGGGTAACCATCAGCCAGCATTTCGGTAGGGCCCCGCTGTATGTGGTGATTACCACGGAAAACGGTAAGGTCGTGAGTAAGGAGACGCGTCATAAGGCAGGACACCAGACCTTTGCCGCCGGTCAGCACCATGATGCTGCACCCGGAGAACGGCACGGCTATGATGCCGCTTCCCAATCAAAGCATGACGCTATGGCTCAAAGCATTGGTGATTGCCAGGTGCTAATTGCTGGCGGCATGGGCTGGGGCGCCTACGAAAGCCTTAAAGGCCGTGGTATAGAGACAGTTGTTACCGATATGGAAAATATTGAAGAAGCCGTCAAACTCTATCTTGATGGCAAGCTCCCCAATCTCATGGATCGGCTGCACTGAGACAAACCCATGTGATTGGAATACAGTTGACTCGACGGTTTAGGTGATTACTGGTTGAAAAAAGAGGAACTGCAGGAATATAAAGACCGGCTCAGAGAGGACCTGGTCAAGTATACGAGGAAGGCATTTCGGATGCTCCCTGAAATGGCGATGCCTTATATCCTGGATATTGGTTGTGGTTCCGGAGTGCCGACTGTGGAGCTTGCGAAATTAAGTGGTGGGAAAATAATAGCCATTGATATTGATCAGCCTGCGCTAGATATATTAGCCAGCAAGATTAAAAGCGCGGGATTTTCTTCAAGGGTGAAGACGGTCAAATGCTCCATGCGCAACATGGATTTTCCCGACGCTAGTTTCGATATCATCTGGGCAGAAGGTTCTGTAAATGTAATAGGTTTTAAGAACGGTCTAATTGAGTGGCGACGACTTCTTAAAACCGGTGGATTTCTCGTGGTTCATGACGATCTGGCTGATCTTATGGAAAAACAGAGACAAATATCTCAGTGCGGCTATGAACTAATTAACCATTTTGTGATAAGTCAAGATATATGGTGGAAAATATACTACGCTCCGCTTGAGAAGAAATTAAATGAGGTTCGAGCAAGTCACCCAGGTCGAAACACTACTGAAATACTGAATAATGACCAGCGGGAAATAGATGCCTTCAAGCAAGATTCTAAGCGTTATCGCTCGGTGTTTTTTATATTGAGAAAGATCTAACAGGAGTGCGATTTGTGAGTGATAGAACAATATCTGTAAAAGAACGAAACGTAAAACTAGGAGCAAGTCTTGATTTCAAACTGATGTCGTTGACGTATAAAGTTCGGGATTTTCTTCGACCCCGTATAAATATCTTGGAGGAAGTGGACATACAACCGGGATTTCAGGTGCTGGACTACGGTTGTGGCCCCGGCAGTTACATCATACCTTTAGCTAAACTGGTCGGGGTATCAGGCAAAATATACGCCCTTGACCTGAATCCGCTGGCTACTCAGGCGGTTCAGAGGCTAGCCTCAAAGAAGAGGCTTACGAATGTGCAGACTATCCTTTCAGGCTGCCAGACTGAGCTACCGTCAAATAGCGTGAACGTCGTTCTATTATACGATATCCTTCATGACTTGGATGAGCCAAACGGAATACTAGCAGAGTTGCATCGAGTACTGAAGCTAGAAGGCGTTCTTTCGGTAACTGACCATCACCTGCAAGAGGCTGACATAATATCCCATGTTACCAGTAAAGAATTGTTTAAACTGACAGCCAAGGGCAAGAGAACTTACAGTTTTTCAAAAGAAAAATAGTAGTAAATTACATCAGGAGACTGACGTAAAAATGATAAATAAGAAACAAGTCATGGGAAGCCTTGATATGCTGCTTGTCCCCGGTGTGATGCGAAGCATTGTAAAGATGAATCTGGTTCGTAATATCAATATCAGCAATGGCAAGATTGATATCACGCTCGCCTCCACCGCTTTAGCGCAGGGAACTCAGAAATGGCTGAAAGATAAAATCAACAACATTACCGGTGGATTTACGGGGGTCAGTGAGGTAAACATAAATATCGTGGATGTTGTGCTTAAGGAGCTTAATCAGATAAGTAATGTCGTTGCCATCATGAGTGGCAAGGGAGGTGTGGGAAAGTCCCTGGTCGCCAGCCTGGCCGCCATGGCACTCACGCGTTCGGGATATGATGTGGGTATTCTGGATGCCGACATAACAGGGCCCAGCATCCCCAAGATGTTCGGAATAGGTGATCGTCCTGAGGGCAGTGAGACCGGCTTATTGCCGGTAACGTCAAAATCGGGAATAGAAATAATATCCATAAATCTTCTGCTACCCAGTGAGGATGACGCTGTTATCTGGCGCGGGCCGCTTATCAGTCGCGCCATTACCCAGTTCTGGGAAGAGGTGCTCTGGGGTAAACTGGATTACTTGATCGTCGATCTGCCGCCGGGCACTGCGGATGCTCCACTTACGGTGATGCAGCAATTGCCGGTATCGGGGATAATCATCGTCTTCACTCCTCAGGATCTTACGGCCATGGTTGTCCGTAAAGCAGTTAAAATGGCCCAGCAGATGGGAAAGCCTATTATTGGCGTAATAGAAAACATGAGCTACTTAGATGTACCAGAGATAAATAAGAAGATAGAGCCCTTCGGTAAGAGCCAGGCCAAAGAAATGGCACAGGCTGCCGGTGCCCCGCTTTTGGGACAGTTGCCCATAGATCCGGAACTGGCGAAATTTTGCGATGAAGGTAACATCGAGCGTTATAATTCAGAGGCCTATAACGCTTTCGCAAAAAATCTGATACAGGCATTCCATCCTAGTGAAAAGAAGGTGGACCAGTAAAAAAGGAGGTAGATATGCCTGAAGCTAAAGATAGTTGTGTCAAACCCGCGCGCGGGCCGATAGTGCCGAAATCGGGCCCGCAGGAAACCAAAACAGCAGCACCAGTGGAGGTGAGACAGATGTTTGTACGTGTAGGTCAGGAAGCCCCCGACTTTGAAGCCAATGCCTTCGTTGCCGGCAAAGGTTTTCAGCCTATCAAGCTCTCAGACTACAAGGGAAAATGGGTCGTCCTCTGTTTCTACCCCGGAGACTTCACCTTTGTCTGACCAACAGAACTGGCAACGGTTGCTGCCCGTTATAAGGAGTTCAAAGCTGTGGGGGTCGAAGTCCTGGCCATGAGCACGGACAGCCGGTTTGTCTACCAGATATGGCAGGAGCAGGAACTGTCTAAAATGGTAGACGGCGGCGTTCCTTTCCCGGCTTTCAGACGGGGGCGGTAAAATCGGCAGTGTGTACGGGGTATATGATGAAGCGGCAGGAGTGGACATCCGCGGCCGTTTTATTATAGACCCTGATTTCGTGGTCCGGGCTATTGAAGTGCTTACGCCGGAAGTTGGTCGCAACCCCGACGAATTGATCCGACAGGTCAAGGCATTCCAGCATGTACGTGCCACCGGCGAAGTAACGCCTTCAGGCTGGCAGCCTGGGCAGGCTACTTTAAAACCCGGGCCATCGTTGGTCGGCAAAGTCTGGCAGGCTTGGAAACCTTGACAACTTAGAAGACAAAGTTATAGCCAGAATCGAATAGGTGGTTCTTGTAAGACACTTATATGATTGAAGTAATTGACAAGGCGATTTTGCCTGATATGGTCATCGGCAAAGTAAAGGGCGATAGCAGCGGCTGTATTGTCACTTATGTCGGACTCATTCGAGACCACTCTCAAGGCAAGCCGGTGCTTTCAGTGGAGTACCAAGACTCAGGAGGAAACGCAGTAAAAATGATCAAGGAATTAACCGGAGAAGCCAAAAGGAAATGGCAGATTGAAAAAATCGCCATATCCCACAGGATCGGCAAACTGAGGGTCGGCGACATTAACTTGGTTGTGGCGATAGCGGCAGTCCACCGCCGCGAAGGCTTCGCGGCCTGCCGGTATCTAATTGACCAATTTAAAAAGAGACCACCAACTAGAAAATTAGAAACTTACCGGGACGGCAGTGTAAAGCTAGAGGAGGCAGTCCAGTAAACTCAGCATGGCCGCAAAGCAAGAGGAATCCGGGAATACATTCTCTCAGAAGGTCATTGACCATGCCACTAATCCAAGAAACGTAGGCAGCATGGATAATGCCGATGCCTACACCTCGGTATTGGGACCCTGTGGTGACAATATGGAAATGTGGCTCAAAGCCAGAGATGAAATAGTCGAAGGTGTTACTTTCTGGACTGATGGGTGCGGCGCTACCATCGCCTGCGGAAGCATGGCGACCGAACTGGCTAAGGGCAAGACGCTGGGTGAAGCGCTCAGTATTAGTGCCGGTATTATCGCCAGCAGTCTCGGCGGTCTGCCCGATGGTCATGCCCACTGCGCCGGACTCGCCTCCCTCGCCTTGAAAAAAGTAATTATTGAATATATGGACCTGCAAAAAGAGCCGTGGAAAAGAGCTTACAGGAGACCATAATTCATGGCTGATTTAACAGGACGTGCAAGTAGCTCAGTCTTCGATTCCCTGGCGCTGGTATATGATGCTCGGTTTGAAGGAGAGGGAAAGCTTATTTTCGATATGGAGGTAAACGCTTTGCGGGAAGTACTACCATTGCTGCCGAAGCCGTGGCTTGAAGTAGGTGTCGGCAGTGGACGTTTTGCTCAAGCCCTGGGTATAGAAACCGGAATAGATCCATCGGTCAGACTCGTGGAAATGGCGCAGGGTAGGGGAATAACAGTATTTGTAGCTAAGGGTGAAGAGCGGTCTTTCAGCGAAGATGCCTTTGGTACAGTGTTTATCATCATGACGCTCTGCTTTATTGATTCACCGGTTGCAGTATTGCGAGAGGCATGCCGTATTCTCAAACCAGGTGGTAAGATAGTTCTGGGCGTGGTATTGGGGGAATGCCCATGGGGCAAGTTTTACCAGTCCAAGGAAATGGAAGGACACCGTTTTTATAAGTACGGTACCTTCCACAGTTACAAGGAGATAGAAGGGTTGCTCCTTGATTCAGGATTCACTATTGAGAAGTTCGTTTCCACACTCTTTCAGAAGCCGGGAGAAGTGAAAGAGGTGGAGCTACC
>CAYPRI010000078.1:3108-7096 GCA_964413085.1 uncultured Dehalococcoidales bacterium | reverse complement strand
CTACTGGGGTTTGCACCATCTCGAGGCTGTTTCCACACAATTTGACAAAGAGCCCCGAATGTATTGACTTTGTTGTATACTTGTGTTATATTGCGCATTTGTGTCTACTAGCCATTAGTCTGGGTCCGAAAAACCTGATTAAGCCGGCTGGTTGAACCGGGCGTAGTCCCGTTTTGAAGGTAGCCCGGTGGACAACTAGGTGGCTTTTTAATTGTAAAGACATAGATATATTAAGGAATAAGTATGCCAACCGTAAACCAGTTAGTCAGAAAAGGACGAAGGAAGCAGTCCAGGAAGACCAAAGCTCCGGCTTTGGGCATTAGCTTCAACACGCTCAAAAACGTGGTTCGACGGGATGCCAGGTCGCCGCAGAAACGCGGCGTCTGCGTTATGGTGAAGACCATGACCCCCAAGAAACCGAATTCGGCTTTACGTAAAATCGCCCGCGTGCGCCTGACCAACGGCATCGAGGTCACGGCCTATATACCGGGCGAAGGTCATAATCTACAGGAACACTCGGTAGTGCTCATCCGTGGCGGCAGGGTAAAGGACCTGCCAGGCGTCAGATATCACATCGTGAGGGGTGCTCTGGATACCGGTGGGGTGGAAAACAGGAGGCAGGGTCGGAGCAAGTACGGAGCAAAGAAGGGCAAGGCAGTTAGAATCGCAGGGGCTACAGCGGGGGCTGCGGTGGGCGCTGGGGGAGAGGAATAAATGCCACGGCGAGTCAAAGTACTAACCAGAAAAATCACTCCCGACGCAAAATACGGAAGCATTACCGTATCCATTCTTATCAACAAGATTATGTTCGGCGGTAGGAAAGCTACAGCCGAACGTGTTATTTATGACGCCATGGATATCGTAAACAAAAAGTTGAGTACTGAACCGTTGCCGGTGCTGGAACAGGCACTTAAGAACGCTACGCCGATGCTTCAGGTCAAGTCCCGGCGCGTCGGCGGAGCCACGTATCAGGTTCCGGTTGAAGTCGAACCGGAACGCGGGCTGTCTCTGGCCATGCGCTGGATAATAAGCTATTCCAGGGCCCGCGGCGGTAAGTCGATGGCGGAAAAACTGGCGGCCGAGATCGTTGACGCCTCTCAGGGACAGGGGTCGAGCATAAAGAAGCGTCAGGATACTCATAAGATGGCCGAAGCAAATAAAGCTTTTGCTCACTATCGATGGTAATTACAGCGGATATTAAAGCCCAGCAGCCTAAAAAAACTGCTGGGCCAGGGAAAAATGTCATGAGCCGTACTTTTCCTTTAGATAAGGTGCGGAATATCGGTATCATCGCCCACATCGATGCCGGTAAAACCACCGTTACCGAGAGGTTTTTGTTTTATACGGGGCGCACCTACAAAATCGGCGAGGTGGACGAGGGCACGGCTGTTATGGACTGGATGGCACAGGAGAGGGAACGCGGCATAACCATTACCGCAGCCGCTACTACCTGCCACTGGCAGGACACACGAATCAACATCATCGATACGCCGGGTCACGTCGATTTCACCGCCGAGGTGGAGCGCAGTCTTCGCGTTCTCGACGGAGGCGTGGTGGTGCTGGATGCCGTGGCCGGCGTCGAAGCACAGTCTGAGACCGTATGGCGGCAGGCAGACAGGTATCACGTGCCCAGAATTTGCTTCATCAACAAGATGGACAGAGTGGGCGCCGATTTCTACAACACCGTGAATATGATTGAAGAACGACTGCGGGCCAAGGCAATACCCATACAAATTCCCTGGGGCAGGGAAAGCCAGTTCAAAGGCATAATAGATTTAATTGAAAACAAAGCCTGGTCGTTTTCAGATGATATTAACGTGGCTCCTGTTGAGTCGCCGATTCCCGATGAGGAAAAAGAAGCGGCGCACAGACACCAGCAAGCCATGATCGAGAGACTGGCTGAAATAGATGACCACCTGATGATGCTTTATGTGGAGGGCAAAGAGATCGGCAGCGAGCAGATCAAGGCCGCCGTAAGAAGGTTGACACTGGCAAATCGAATGGTGGCGGTACTCTGCGGCACCGCTTTGAAGAACAAGGGAATTCAGCCACTGCTCGATGCCGTCGTTGATTACCTGCCATCACCACTTGATGTTCCGCCGGTAAGCGTCGTCGATTTGAAAACAGGTGAGGCCGATGTTATGCCAGCCAGCGATGACGCGCCGTTTTCGGCTCTGGCTTTTAAAGTGGTAGCCGACCCGTTCATGGGCCGGCTCGTTTATTTTAGAGTTTATTCGGGTAAAATCCAGGCCGGTAAGCGGGTCCTGAATTCCAGCAAAGGACGCAAGGAGCGGCTGGGACGGCTGATTCTTATGCACGCCAACCGGCGTGAGGAAATCGAAGAAGCCGATACCGGCAGCATTGCCGCCACGCTGGGATTAAAAGAAACCTTTACCGGTGATACTTTATGCGCCCCGGACAAGCCGGTGCTTCTGGAGGCCATACGTTTTCCGGAGCCCGTGCTTTCAATGGTCATAGAGCCTAAGAGCAAGGCCGACCAGGATAAGCTGGGTGAAGCCATGAACAAGCTATCCGAAGAAGACCCAACCTTCAAAGTGCGGTCCGACGCCGAGACGGGACAGACGCTTATTTCCGGCATGGGCGAGCTGCATCTCGAAGTTTTAATAGACCGCATGCTCCGGGAATTTAACGTTAAAGTAAATGTAGGCAAGCCGCAGGTTGCCTACAAGGAAACCATTACCGTTCCAGTCGAAGCGGAGGGCAGGTTTATTCGTCAGTTCGGCGGCCATGGCCAATACGGTCATGTCTGGCTCAAGCTCGAGCCGGGGGAGAGGAGCAGCGGCTTCCGGTTCGTCGACCAGATACGCGGCGGCGATATACCCAAGGAGTATATTCCGGCAATTGAAGCCGGCGTTAAGGAAGCTCTGGAAAATGGCGTTATCGCCGGCTATCCCGTCGTTGATATTAAGGCGACCGTTTATGACGGCAGCTATCACGAAGTTGACTCCTCAGACCTGGCCTTCAAAATGGCGGGTTCCATTGCCTTGAAGGAAGGCGTCCGCAAAGCCAACCCAATCATAATGGAGCCTATCATGAGGTTGGAGGTGGTGATGCCGGCCCAGTTCCTGGGCGATGTTATCGGAGACCTGAATTCAAGGAGGGGCCATGTCGACGGTATAGAGACCCACGGTGAAACCTGCGTGGTCCGAGCTCTGGTGCCTCTGGCCGAGACCTTTGGTTACGCCACGATTCTAAGGTCGCTAAGCCAGGGCAGGGCCACATATTCATTAGAGTTTAATTCCTACAGAGAGTTACCGGCTAATTTAGCTGAGCAAATCGTTGGCAGGGGAAAATAATGCCTAAACAAAAGATTCGCATCAAACTTAAGGGATACGACCACAGGTTGGTTGACCAATCGGTGGAGCAAATCGTAGAGACGGCTGAAAGAACCGGTGCCGTTGTCATCGGCCCGGTGCCGCTGCCGACACAAATAGAAAAGTTCTGTGTTATTCGCTCGCCACATATCGATAAGGACTCGAGGGAACAGTTTGAAATCCGGACGCACAAGCGGCTAATCGATATACTGGGGCCAACATCTAAAACTATAGATGCATTGACTCAGCTCCAGTTGCCGTCAGGCGTGGAAATAGATATCAGGTTATAAAATGGTACAGGGTTTAATCGGCAGGAAAATAGGTATGACGCAACTTTTCCGAGATGAAGGAGAAGTTGTGATAACGGCCATCGAAGCCGGTCCCTGCTTTGTGTCCCAGGTAAAGACAGAGGCTAAGGACGGGTATAACGCCGTTCAGCTCGCTTTTGGAGAAGTTAAAAAGCTAAGCTCTCCCCAAAAAGGCCACCTGAAGGAAATCGGCCAGCTGGAACATTTGCGTGAATTTGAAATTGACGATATCAGCTCTGTGAAAGTTGGACAGAAAGTTGATGCCGATATATTTAAGGCCGGCGATTTGATTAACGTGACCGGTATATCAAAAGGAAAGGGCTTTGCCGGCGTGGTCAAACGCCA
>CAYPRI010000078.1:0-3008 GCA_964413085.1 uncultured Dehalococcoidales bacterium | reverse complement strand
GATAAACGTCTGGGAACAGCCGATACCAAGAGAAGAGGCGAGGTCGCCGGCAGCGGCAAGAAAATGCACAATCAGAAACATACCGGTCGGGCTCGCCGGGGCGATATCAGGTCACCAATGCTCAGAGGAGGCGGCATAACATTCGGCCCTCATCCCAGGAGCTATCGGCATGCTATACCCAAAAAGATGCGCCGCATGGCTTTAAAATGCGTGCTTTCCGATAAGGCAGGCAGCGGAGACTTAAAGGTGGTGAATAAACTCGAATTCGACGGCTTGAAAACAAAAGCGGTGCTGGATATGTTGCTGGCACTCGGTATCGGCGACACGCTAATAATAGCCTCCGCTGAAGTAAATCCTAATCTGGTAATCGCGGCCGGCAATTTAACCGGCGTTAAAACGATTCCGGCGCCTTTGCTCAATGTCGCCGAGTTACTTTCATACAAGGTTTTGTTAATGGACGTCGATGCTATTCGAAAGGTGGAGCAGGTATGGGGGCAACAGCCGGTGGAGGCGGCAGCCGGCACGGCTAAATAGATTCCAGGATTATTATGATGCATCCTTATCAGGTAGTAAAAAGACCGCTGATAACCGAGAAGGCTACGGTAATGAAGGAAGCCGGAAAGTATGCCTTTGAAGTCACCAGAGCAGTCAACAAGAGGCAAATCAAGGAAGCGGTTGAGGCGGCTTTCAAAGTTAATGTTGTCGGTGTCACTGTGATGACCATGCCCGGCAAGATGAGAAGAATGGGTCGGCGGCAGGTGCTTTCTCCGCTGTGGAAGAAAGCGGTGGTTACGCTGGCCCCGGGACAAAAGATAGAGTTCTTCGAGGGAGTTTAATTAGGACAGGGGAATAAAATTGGGCTCAGTTATCAAAAAACGCAAGAAAAAAATGGCGAAGCATAAGCATCGCAAGCTTCTGAGAAAGACGCGATGGCAAAGGAGACATCCCTAGAGTTAGGGGAGGGAAGTTTTGGCATTAAAAACATATAGACCGACATCACCTGGCAGGCGGGGCATGGTTACTCCCTCCTTTGAGGAGATAACTAAGCCGGTCCCGGAAAGATCTCTGCTGCTGCCCATAAAGAAAAAGGCCGGCCGTAATAATAGGGGTGTAGTAACCGTGCGGCACCGGGGCGGGGGAGCTAAACGCAGGTTAAGGATAATTGATTTTAAACGAGATAAAGTCGGCGTTCAGGGAAAAGTAACTTCGATTGAGTATGACCCGAACCGTTCGGCACGCATTGCGCTTATCTGTTATGCCGATGGAGAGAAACGTTATATCCTGGCACCGATGGGTCTTAATGTTGGTGACATGATAATTGCCGGGGAGAGCGCAGATATAAAGCCCGGCAACACCATGCCTTTGGGCGCTATCCCTGACGGCACGATGATTCATAACCTGGAGTTCGAGCCGGGGAAAGGCGGCCAGATTGTGCGCAGCGCCGGTACAGCGGCGCAGCTTTTGGGTAAAGAAGGCAAATATTGTCTGGTCCGTTTACCTTCGGGCGAAGTGCGGCGCTTTATGAGCAATTGCGTGGCTACGATAGGCCAAATAGGCAACGTTGAGCACCAGGGCATACGAATGGGCAAAGCCGGACGCATCAGATTGTTGGGACGGCGGCCTCAGGTTCGCGGGTCGGCCATGACGCCGCGCGACCACCCCCATGGCGGCGGCGAAGGTAGAGCACCCAGGGGAATGACACCCAGCACGCCGTGGGGTAAAGTAGCTCTGGGTAAGAAGACACGTATTAACAAGGCTTCAGACAGACTAATTGTCAAGAGACGGAAATAAGATAAGAAGGTAATCGAAGGGGCAGAAACAATGTCACGGTCATCTAAAAAGGGTCCTTATTGTGACCCCAAGTTACTTAAAAAGATACTGAACCTCAATCGCTCCGGCGAGAAGGTGGTGATAAAGACGTGGGCGCGCGCCTCCACGGTGCTACCGGAGATGATAGGTCACACAATAGGTGTGCACGATGGCCGTCGGCACGTGCCTATATTTATTACGGAAAATATGGTAGGGCATAAACTGGGCGAATTTGCCATAACCCGGACGTTCCGCGGTCACGTTACCAAGGCGCAAGTCACCGTGGCCCCGAAGAAGCCGGAAACGGAATCAGCATGAAAGTATCAGCCAGCTCCAAAGATGTTCGAGTTTCGTCTCGTAAGGTCAAGCTAATCGTGGACATGGTAAGAGGTAAGAAAGTCGACGAGGCTCTGACCCTGTTAAGATTTTTACCGCCGACGCCGGCGGTGCAGGCTGTATCCAAGACAATTAAATCGGCCGCGGCAAACGCCGAGAACAATTTTCAGATGGAACCCGCAGACCTGAAGATAACGGATATATATGCAAACGAGGGTCACGTTTTTAAGAGATTCAGGGCTCAAGCCAGAGGTCGCATTAATCCGATATTGAAGCGCAGCACGCACATAAATGTTTCTGTTGCGGAGGAGGGAGAACAAAGTGGGACATAAGGTTCACCCTTACGGTTTTAGAATTGGTATTATTCGGGGGTGGCAGGCCAAGTGGTACGATGTCAAGCACTATGCCGAGTATCTCTACGAAGACTTGAGACTCCGCCGAGCTATCGATGAGAAGTGCGCCGATGGCGGCGTTGCCAGGACGGAAATAGACCACCAGGGCAATGAAATTCTGGTGACTTTGTATTCCTCGCGCCCTGGTATCGTTATCGGCAGAGGCGGCCAGCGGGCTGAAGAGCTAAGGTCGTTGCTTGAAGGATTGGTCGGTAAGAGAGTGCGGCTATCGATAAAAGAGGTCGAGCAGCCTGAACTGGAGGCTCGATTGGTAGCCAGGAATGTGGCCGACCAGCTGGAACGCCGGATGGCTTTCAGGAGAGCTATGAAACAGGCGGCTTTCCGGACGATGCAGGCCGGCGCCAAAGGAGTGAAGATAAGCTGTGCCGGAAGGCTGGGCGGCAACGAAATTGCTCGCCGTGAAACAACCCTCCAGGGCCAGTTACCGTTACATACACTTACCGCCGATAT
>CAYPRI010000077.1:0-7339 GCA_964413085.1 uncultured Dehalococcoidales bacterium | reverse complement strand
TCTTAATATATATACTATAAGGATATGACTTTAGTGGACAGAGTAGAGATACTGGTATCAGGTGGAAAGGGAGGCAATGGAGTAGTGAGTTTTAGACACGAAAAGTTCGTGCCGCTGGGGGGACCTGATGGTGGCGATGGAGGTAATGGTGGTAGCGTGTATATTATGGCTGATAAAAGTGTAACCACGCTTGAACAATTTAAGAGTAAGAGGAAGTTTAAGGCAGCACCTGGTAAAAACGGAGAGAAGCAGAAAAGGCACGGCGCTAAGGGTGATGACCTGATAATAAAGGTGCCACTGGGAACGATGGTATTTAGTAAGGATAATGGGCAGGAGACAATGCTCGCAGATCTGAGCCAGAACGGACAGAAGATAGCGGCGACCATGGGTGGACGTGGAGGGCTGGGCAACGTCCACTTCGCCACCTCAAGAAATCACGCGCCGAAGACGGCAACTAAAGGACAGCCGGGTGAAGAACACCGACTTATACTCGACCTCAGACTGATAGCAGACGTTGGTATAATCGGTTATCCGAATGCGGGTAAGTCAATACTTTTAGCCGCGATGTCCGAAGCGAGACCTAAAATCGCTGACTATCCTTTCACCACTATTGAACCTGCGCTCGGTGTTGTTGAGTCGGGAAACAAGACGTTCATATTGGCCGAGATACCGGGACTGGTGGAAGGCGCTCATGTGGGTCGGGGCCTGGGTCACGAATTTTTACGCCACGCCGAAAGGACGAAAATATTGCTGCATCTAATCGATGGCAGCTCAACTGACCCCGTTGGCAAAATGAATAGCTTGAACCGTGAGCTTGCTCTATATAAGACGGAAATGTCACAGAAGCCACAGCTGGTAGCGATAAACAAAAGAGACCTGACAGAAGTCGAGGTACAGCTGCCGGAAATTCGTCGGCTTTTCAATTCACTGGGAATAGATGTATTCTTTATCTCGGCGATGACCGGGCGAGGTCTCGACGAGCTACTGGCACGAATAACGGCCATGCTGGAGATCGTTGGAGATGTGAGACCTGGACCTGAGGTACCCATAAAAGTTTTTCGACCAAAACCAAAAGATCTACGCAGAAGGAAAAAGGCGGATTAGATGAATTTCGGTGTACTGGGCGGCACATTTGACCCCATCCATAGGGGACATCTGATCATTGCTGAAGCGGCCAGAAAAAAGCTAGTGCTCGCCAAGGTCATCTTTGTACCTGCCGGCCAGCCGTGGCTTAAAAACGACCGTGATATTACGCCTGCCGAACACCGGGTGAACATGGTAGGGTTGGCGATAGCCGGGAAAGCTCACTTCGAGCAGTCGACTGTTGAGGTGAACCGCCCCGGGCCCTCCTACAGCGTAGATACCGTGGCTGCTTTAAGGAAGGATTTTGGCGATGAGGCACAAATATATTTCTTAGTAGGTTGGGACAGCCTGGCTGAGCTGCCCCAGTGGCACCAGCCGCAGAGGTTGGTTAAGCTGTGTAAGCTGGTAGCGATTACCAGGCCGGACTTCAGCCGTCCCGATTTAAAGTCGCTGGAATCATCAGTCCCGGGAATAACTAAGAGCGTGGTCTGGCTGGATATAAAGCCTGTCGATATTAGCTCATCGGATATACGCGACAGGGCCGCTCACGGCAGTTCAATAAAAGGACTTGTGCCCGGCAAAGTGGAGAAATACATAAAAGAAAACGGGCTGTACAGGAAACCAAAAAGCAGGTAAGTTAGATATCCAGGTTTCTCACGCTCCGGGCGTGGGCCTGGATAAAGGATTTGCGCGGCGGTACTTCGCTGCCCATGAGCATACTGAATATTCTATCAGCCGACATAGCATCTTCGATTTCCACCCTGAGCATGGTTCGTGATTCGGGGTTCATGGTGGTATCCCACAGCTGCTCGGCGCTCATTTCTCCCAGACCTTTATAGCGCTGGATTTCCACCTTCTTACCTTTCAGTTCGTTAAGTTTGGCGTCGCGCTCCTTGTCGGAATAAATCCAGAAGATCTCTTTGCCGGACTGGATGCGATAAAGCGGCGGCTGGGCGATGTAGATATGTCCGCGGCTGATGAGCTCCGCCATGTTGCGGAAGAAAAAGGTAAGCAGCAACGTCCGGATGTGAGAGCCGTCAACATCGGCATCAGTCATGATGATGACACGATCATAGCGCAGCCGGGAAAAATCGATCTGGTCGCCGATGCCCGCGCCGACAGCCGTGATGATAGCCCGGATTTCTTCATGGTCCAGGACCTTGTCTTTAGGCGCCTTCTCTACGTTGAGTATTTTACCTCGCAGCGGCAGTATCGCCTGGAATCGGCGGTCTCGACCCTGCTTCGCTGAACCACCGGCTGAGTCACCTTCAACCAGAAAGAGCTCGCACTTGCTGGGGTCGGTCTCGGAGCAGCTGGCCAGCTTACCGGGAAGGGTTCCACCGTCAAGTCTACTGCTCTTAAAAATAAGGTCGCGGGCCTTGCGAGCCGCCTCCCTGGCTCGAGCCGAAACCAGACATTTTTCTATGATGGCTTTGGCATCGTCGGGGTGTTGCTCAAGATAAACGGCGAGGCCTTCAGCAACGATGGACTCTACCTGCGTCTTTATTTCAGGATTGCCCAGTTTGGCTTTGGTCTGTCCCTCGAACTGCGGCTCCACCAGCTTGACGCTGATGACTGAGGTGAGGCCGTCGCGGACGTCATCGCCAATCACATTCAGGTCGGAGTCTTTTAATATCTTATTCTTTCGTGCGTAATCGTTTAGCACACGGGTAAGAGCTGAACGGAACCCTGTCAGATGGCTGCCCCCGTCTATGGTATTTACGCAGTTGGCAAAGCTAAGAGTTGATTCAGAAAAGCCGTCGTTGTACTGAAGGGCCACTTCGACGACGGTGCTGTTCATTGTGCCTGATATATATATTGGATGCCGGTGAAGTACTACACGGTTTTTATTAAATCGGCTGACCAGGCTGGCAATGCCGCCCTCGAAGAAGAAAGTTGCCTCCTGGTCTGTCCTTTCGTCTATAAAGCTTATTTCCAGGTTTTTATTCAGGAAGGCCAGCTCCTTTAGCCGCTGGAGAATGGTGTCGAAATCGTAATTAATCAGGCCGAAGATTTTGGTGTCAGCTAGGAAGGTGATGGTTGTTCCCGTTTCTTCTGTCTCGCCGATGGCCTCCAGTTTGCACATAGGGGTACCGCGCTCGTATTTCTGGCGATAAATCTTGCCCTCGCGCCTGACCTCGGCATTGAGCCACGACGACAGGGCGTTTACTACCGATGCACCGACGCCGTGAAGACCGCTGGACACGGTATAAGTCCGGCCGCCGAATTTAGCACCGGCATGAAGCCTAGTCATGACCGCTTCCAGCGCTGAGGTGCGGGTTACAGGATGTTTGTCTACCGGTATACCGCGGCCGTTATCTATGACAGTCACCGAGTTATCTTTGTGAATAATTATCTCAGTATGGTCGCAGTAACCGGCCATGGCCTCGTCGATGGCGTTGTAGACGATCTCATAAACCAGATGATGCAGGCCGTGCTCATCTGTACTGCCGATGTACATACCGGGGCGGCGCCTGACCGCTTCCAGGCCGTCGAGTACGCGGATATCCTCAGCTGTATAGTCCAGGGCGCCGTTGTTAACCGGCTCTTTAATACGTTTCCTGGGCTGATTTGCCAGAGGCTTCTTGGCTGAGGCTTTTTTGCCCGGTTTTTTTACGGGATTCTTAGTCGTTTTATTTATCTGTTTTTTGGCCATAACTGATAAAACCGTTAGATAGTTTTTTATGATTTATCGGATATACAGGACTGGACAAGATGGAAGCTGCAGACAGCTTCGTAATCCCATATTTAGTGCCTGCCAGTCCCATCTGTACTAGGGATTGCATTGGATGTATTTTACCATATTTTATCAAAAACGGAAAGTCAAGTATATATCCGAAAATACCGTAATTTACACACTAGAAAAGGCAATATTTCATTGAATTTAATGCCAGCTGTCATGGACTCTGGCGGCGTCGAGAAGCTTAATTATGCGAGGCCCTTCCGGGGAGGAACAGTCCCCCTCAAATCGGTTACACACAGTGCATGTAACACTATACTTATCGACTTCGCTTATGTTTATAAACTGGTCGCAGTTCTGGGCGCTGCGGTCGAACCACTCTTCCAGGATTTCTGACATCTGCGGGAAATGGGCTCTGAAACTTCTGGAATTAAAGAACGCGAAATCTGTGGTGTCTTGCGGAAGATAAAAAATACGCAACTTAGCCTCCCGGCTGCAGGGAGATATTGAACTCACAAATGCCGTCCTGTGGCAATGACTTAGGCATATCGATGTTTATGCGGTCGCCGGTCTTCTCCGCCGCCGTCTGGAAGCTGGCACAGCAGAATCCCCTGCAGGGGAGCCCTTTGACGCCGGCCTCGTTGAGCGCCTTGTATACCGAGCAGGCGGAGACCTTAAACGTCAGCTCCCTGGGGGTTGCCCGGGTGATATCCCAGCGGTCGGTAGGCCTCAGCCCGAAGATGGATAGCTCTATGTATCTATCAAGTCTGTGAGGAAAAGAGATGCCAGTCTGCTTGTACACTCTCTCAATCATCTCAGCCGTGCGGTCCAGATATTTGCTGTCGGCCAGCTCGATAGTGAGCTTCATCAGGTTTCTGCCCAGCTCTTCGAGTGCCTTCTGAGCCTCAGTCTCGTCTTTGACTTTCAAACCCGATGCCGCGGACGCGATGTCGAACTTACCGGCAATTTCCTCCACCAGACCCTTATCGGCGTCGAAGGGCAAGGCCTTGCCCGGCTCTTCCAGAGTCATCAACTTTCCCTTTATTATTCTGCCGTATTTCCAGCCTGTGGTCATTTTTCACTCCTCCCCTGGAAGCTTACCTGAATGGCCTTATTTGGGCATGTATTAACGCAGTCCATGCAGCCGCTGCATTTTTCGAATCGAACCCCAGCCACAATGAACTGGTCTTTATCTATTTCCTTATACTTACGAGGACCAACTCTGGTACCAAGGCCTAAAACATGAGTGGGACATATAAGGAGGCATTTGGCGCAGTTAAGCGGATCCTGACATTTTTTATCGTCTACGGTTATAGTCGGCAGCATTTCTCTTTCTCCCGTTGTATATTCTTACCAGACATTGGCCAGACCAGGTAGACTTGCCCGTTCCACCATGCTGATGGCTTCCTGAGGACATTCCGTGGCGCAAAGGCCGCAGCCGAAGCACTGAAACTGGTCTATATAAGCCTTGTTCTGGCTGGCCGAAAAACTCAGAGCCTTGAACTGGCAGCGATGGACGCAGGAAGCGCAGCCGTTGCAGAGGTCGTTATCAATACGGGCGACGTGGTGCCCCTTCCACAGGAACTGTACACCGTGGTCGATGGTGGTCCTGATGGCACTGCAGTCCGGGTAGTCGCAGTTACAGATGCCGCCGAGATAAGGCGTGCCGAAAGTGAACAGGGTCTGTACCAGGCCCCTCTTGTTCATCCTGATGACGGCGTCCTTGGCTTCATCGGAGGTAAGGAACTGGAGACCGCCGCGGTAATTATTCGGCCAGCGCTCCCACTTGTACATACCAGGCCCCATGCCCATGCAGGTGAAATTTTCTTCGTCGGAGAGGCCGAGCATGGAGCGGCGACAGGCGCAGGTCATCAGGGCGATGGGGTATATGAAGTCAATGACCTTAAGCGTATCCTCGAGTGTAACTACCTGGCCGAAGTGTACCTGCCAGGCTAACTGCTCTATTTCGTGCCTCCTCTTGGAAATGACCTCGTGGTCTTTCCTGTCCAGAGCTTCGATAAAATCGCGGTCTTCTAAGGCCATGCCGCCGGGGGCGATGGGATTGGGTTGTATTTCTGGGCCTTCGTCCTTTCTTATTTTATAGAGCTTTCTAGCGTAGTTGGCTGGGTTGAAATACCATCGGGAATAGCCCTCGGCATACTTATCGCACCATTGGCACATAATCCTGGTCCTTCCTTGCAGTAAAAATATAGCGTATTTTAGCATACTGGACTAGCCATTAAAATTTTTTTAGCCAGAGCGATCCTGTGAACCAAAGTATATTGACATCTCTGTGTAAACAAAGTATACTGAGTACACTTGGTATACAAAGTGTACATAGTAAAAGAAGTACACCAAGTATACAGAGTACACTGAGTAAACAGTAAGGAGGCGTTTATTGAGAATAATATCCTTTACCAATGAGAAAGGCGGGGTAGGAAAAACGACGTGTACTTTAAACCTGGGAGCCGCCCTGGTTAGCCTGGGCAAAAAATGTCTGCTACTTGATTTGGACCAGCAGATGGGTTTGACTTATAGTTTCGGTATACCGCCCGACCAGGTGAAAAGCAGCGTATACGAGGTCCTGCGGGGGGAGGCCAAGTTGGATACGGCTATGTGGCAGCAGCTAAATACCAACTTATTTATCGTACCGGCAAGCCCCAAACTGGCCGGTTTTGACGTGGAGATGGCCAACGAAATTGGTAGTCAGGTGTTGTTAAAGGAGACTTTGTCCGGGGTCAACAGCTTCGACTATATATTGTTCGACTGCCCGCCGAGCCTGGGTATGATAGTGGTCAATGCGCTTACTGCGGCCAGGGAAGTTTTCGTACCCATGCAGGCTGAATTCTTAAGCATGCAGGGCATGGCCAGGCTATTGGAGATTGTCGAACGCGTTAAAAAGCGACTTAACAGCAACCTGGAAATAACCGGAATCATAGGCACAATGTTCGACCAGCGGCGTATTTTGAATAGAGAGGTTATTGCTAAGGTAGAGGAGCATTTCCCGGGCAAAATCCTGGGTGTAATCCGTGAGTGCATAAGCCTGGCTGAGGCACCGTCCCGGGGCTGGGATATTCTAAGATACAGGCCGTATAGCCTAGGCGCCCAGGATTTTATGGCTCTGGCCCACAGAGTAATACAGATGGAGGTGCAGCATGGAGCGTAGGTTAGGCAGAGACCCTTTCGCTCAAAGCGGCCTGGATAAGATTTTCGCGCCGGTTGTAGAGCAAGCCACTGCACCTGCACCTGTTTCCAAACCTGCTGCCACACCAACGGTAATTAAGCCGAAACCACCGGTAAAACCGGGAGGCGCTGTAAAAGCCCGGCAGGTGTCGGCCGTCGATACGTCCACATCGTCTAAAGGATTGCCACAGGGTTGGACCAGGGCCACGTTTATCGTGCGTCAGGACCTGGTAAAAAAGGTGAAGAGAGCCGCTTATTGGGATAGGAAGCAGATTAAAGACCTGGTTACGGAAGCTTTGGACGCCTACCTGGCAAACAAAAAGACTGACTAATTATGAGAATTGATAACAATGAGCCAAATAAGGTATACAAAGACTTCTGGGACTGGTTATT
>CAYPRI010000076.1:0-7392 GCA_964413085.1 uncultured Dehalococcoidales bacterium | reverse complement strand
TTCACCACTGACTCGAGGTAATATAGCGGTTGCCTTGGTTTTGCGTTTGGCAGCACGCGATAAGCCCGCTGCCGATTTCCTTAGATTAGCGAAGGCCTCGGCCGACAGCGTTTCGGGCAACACCAGCCCGTTAATGCCGGTTTTGAATAAACTATTGAGTTCGTCTGGCGTGAGGATGGAACTCAGGCTTACCAGCACCGGTTTGTTTAGTAAATCAGTGAAACGCTGGTATATAAGCAGCCGTTCAATGGTAATGGCCGGCTCGTCACCGGAAATAAGAACGGCATCAATTTCCAGCGGCAGTTCGTTTATAGCTCTGACCAGGCCCGGTTCCAGCGATGGCTCTATTTTTAGGACCTTACCCAATCCATCTTTATTCACTGACTCAACGGGAGTTTTCAGTCCGAAAACCACGAAATCGCAGCCCAAATGGATGGACTTGGCGATCGCCTCTTTTTCGGAGCTGTCCAAGAACAGACCAAGCGGCACATCACCGATGGCTTTATTCAGCTCTCCACAGGACTTGGCACTAAATCCCTTAGCACCAACTATAATGGCGTCAACGCCGGCAGCAGCCAGAGCGCCTGCCTCACCCGCACTGGTCTTAGTCAGGCTGGAAATTATTAACAACGGAGGCGTTTCAGCTTCGTCTGACTTGCGGAAACCCAGCGCAGGTGCAGAGCCCCTATATATGCGTTGTAGCTTTTCAGCGAACTTGCTCATGCCAGAAACAATCGTACGTTATATTCTATGTAAAAAGTGAATTAAAAGCAAAAATATTCCCCCTTCCTCCAACTCCCTCCCGCCAGGGGAGGGAGAATAAGAGTGAACCCACCGGCTGTGTCACATATAAGTAAATACCATTTTTATTTTCCCTCTCCTTTGACGAAGAGGGCTGGAGAGTGGATGAACTAATAAATAATTCCCTCTCCCTTGACGGGAGAGGGTCAGGGTGAGGGTGAAATAAGGTTGAACTACGTTCATTTTAATGCTAATATGACTCGATTAGATGCCGATTAAAACCAGCACAAAAATGCGCATAGACAAGCTCAGCCTTTCCTTTGGCGGAGTTAAAGCGCTAATCGACGTTAGCCTGGAGGTGAAAGACAAAGAGTTGCTGGCCATCATCGGGCCGAACGGCGCCGGCAAGACGTGTGTACTTAACTGCATAAACGGCTTCTACAAACCGCAGGAGGGTGAAATATACTTTGAGGGTAAGAAAATCACCCGAATGCGACCCGATAAAATAGCCAAAATGGGCATAGCCCGTACCTTTCAGAATATCGAGCTTTATTCCGGCCTCACTGCACTGGACAATCTCATGGCGGCCAGACACGTATTGATGAAGCAGAGTACTGCAGCCAGCGCCCTCTATTTTGGTCCTGCTCACAAAGAGGAAATTGAACACCGCAAGGCGGTCGAGGATATTATCGACTTTCTCGAAATAGAGCCGATCAGAAAAAAAGTGGTTGGCGCACTGCCCTACGGGATGCGTAAACGAGTGGAACTGGGTCGAGCCCTGGCGCTTGAGCCAAAAATACTGCTTCTCGATGAGCCAATGGCCGGTATGAACCTGGAAGAGAAAGAGGACATCGCCCGGTTCATCGTGGATATTTTCGAAGGACAGGGCGAAACCTATCCGGATACGCCCGTGCTACGCGATGGGGTGAGTTGCATTATCCTGGTTGAACATGACATGGGCGTGGTCATGGATATCGCCGACAGAATCGCTGTGTTAGATTTCGGACGCAAAATCGCTGAAGGAACGCCGGAAGAAATTAAGAACGACCAAAAAGTGATAGCGGCGTATCTTGGAGAAAAGCGCTAAATAATATTATTCCTACCACCTTAATCTTCCAGCTGCCGATATATTCCGCTCATGGTGAGCCTGTCGAACCATAGCGGAATATAACAATAATCAGCCGCCCGTTAGCTCGCTTTTTACGATAAAAGGTATAATATACCTCAAAATGGACGCCAATTTCGGTCTATTTCTGCTTTCCGCTGCCGGTATATCTCTTTCCGGAGTTATGATGCCCGGACCGCTGACCGCGGCCACCATTGCCAAGGGATATCGCGAGCAAAACGCGGGCATTTTTATTGCTCTTGGCCACGCCGTAATCGAGATTCCTTTGATGGCGCTGGTCTACTTCGGACTGGCCCAGTTCTTTATCAATCCTGATATTAAAAAAATTATAGGAGTGGCCGGTGGCCTGATGCTCATTTTCATGGGCTTGATGGTGCTGAGAAGCTTCAGAAAAGACATGACCGAAGCGGCCGACCTGCCTTACAACTCGCTGGTGACAGGCATTATGCTTACCGGCGCCAATCCCTATTTTTTCCTGTGGTGGGCGACCATCGGCATAGCGCTGATTGTCACGGCGGCTCAGTTCGGTATCTGGGGACTGGTGATTTTCGCTGTGGTGCACTGGTCGTGCGACCTGGTTTGGGAGCAGGTTGTTTCGGTCAGTGTCTTCAGGACGAAGCACCTGTGGACGAAAACGGTTCAGCGTGTGGTTTTTGGAATTTGTGCGGCGGCACTGGTGGGTTTCGGTATCTGGTTCTGCGTTTCTGTTTTTCTGTAGTGGCTTAACAAACGCCCTGCAATGCCTGGAAGTACTTACCCTCAGTTTTTATTGACGGAGCAATCACCATCTTTGCCTGCTGCATCTCTCTTATGGTGAGTGCGCCGCAGACCCCCATACAGGTGCGCAGGGCGCCGACGAAGTTCTCCGTGCCGTCGGTAACCGATGTGGGGCCGAACAGTAGTCTCTGTAAGGGTGCCCGGACGCCGGCCTTGATTCTGGTGCCTCTGGGCAGCGAGGGATGCGGATGGGACATGCCCCAGTGGTAGCCCTTGCCCGGGGCCTCTTCCGCCTGCGCCATGATGGAGCCGAGCATAACGGCGTCAGCACCCGAAGCAAAGGCTTTGCAGACGTCACTGCCGGTGCGCATGCCGCCGTCGGTGATCATGGTCACGTATTTTCCTGTTTCCTTGAAATGTGTTGCTCGCGCAGCAGCACAGTTCATGGTGGCTGTTACCTGCGGTACGCCCACGCCCAGTACTTCTCTGGTGGTGCAGGCGGCGCCGGGACCGACGCCGACCAGTAAGCCGGAGATGCCCGTCCTCATCAGTTCCAGTGCGGCGCTGTAAGTGACACAGTTGCCGACCACGATTGGTAGATCTAATGTCTCGCATAGCTCGGAGAAGATGAGCCCGCGGTAGCTTTTGGAAATATGGCGGGCGGTGGTGACCGTTGACTGAACGAAGATGATATCGGCGCCGGCCTCTTTGGCCACCTGTGCCAGTCGCTTGGTGGTAGCCGGAATCAGTGATACGGCGCACGTGGCGCCGGCGCGCTTTATAGTCTGGACGCGCTCACTGATAAGTTCTTCCTTGACGGGCTCGGAATAGACTTTCTGCAGCAGTGCGGTAACTTCTTTATCCGGGGCTTTAACTATTTGCGCCAGCATTTCCTCCGGATTTTTATATCGGGCTTGGACGCCGTCGAGGTTCAGCACCGCCAGGCCGCCAAGCTCATGCAGCAGGACAGCAAAGTTGGGGTCGACGGCGGCATCCATGGCGGCAGCCAGAACTGGAATTTGGAAAGTAAAGTTGCCTATTTTGAATTCCGTGTTTGTCTGGTCGGGATTGATTGTCACGTCGCCCGGGACGATGGCGACCTCCTCAAAGCCGTAAGCGCGTTCCATGTTTTTTATTTTTGGTGCCGCCATTGTTACCGTCCGCAGGTTATTGTTGCAGACTATATCAAAGATGAAGAGCCGAAGTCAAGAGAAAAAGTTGTTCTATGTCACAGGCTAGACCGCGTGTATACGAGTGGGCTATAATTAGGCGACAAGTTGTGCCGGCACTTTACGTCGTTGCTACTCCCATTGGAAATCTGGAAGATATATCTCTGCGGGCTTTGCGCATATTGAAACAGGTGAAGTTGATCGCTGCCGAAGATACGCGTACCACGCGCCAGCTGCTTAATTTTTACGATATCAAAACGCCCTTAACCAGCTACCATGAGCATAATAAGCGAGCTAAACTAAATTATCTGCTGGATTGTCTCAAAGAAAAGGACGTGGCGCTGGTCTCCGAAGCAGGCATGCCCGGACTGAGCGATCCGGGCTATGAGCTTATTGCCACTGCCATCGAGCAAGGGATTCCGGTTGTCCCTGTCCCAGGTCCTTCGGCGGTGATTACAGCGCTGGTAGTTTCGGGATTGCCCACAGACCAGTTCCTTTATCTGGGATTTTTGCCTCGACGTCTGACAGCCAGAAGACGCCTGTTTAAGTCGGTGGCTGAGGAACGACGGACACTAGTGGCCTTTGAAGCCCCACACCGCCTTTCCGAGACACTGAAGGATGCCGTAGAAATTTTGGGAGATAGAAGGGCGGCGGTCTGCCGCGAGCTGACTAAAGTCCATGAGGAGGTGTTCAGGGGCAGGTTGAGCCAGGCCATAGGGCATTTCACCCAGCCCCGAGGCGAGTTCACACTGGTTATCGAGGGCATGGCTGAGAAAGAACCTGAAATCAATCGGGAAATCGAGAAGGAATTATTGAAACTATATAGACAGGGAGCCGGCGCCAGGGAAGCGGTTGCCCGGCTTTCCGAATCGAGCGGAGTATCGAAGAAAAAGCTTTATCAAGCGTGGTTAAAAGCCACTAAAGGAGAATGACAATGAATCGAGGATGCGTAGCTGTCGGCGAAATTCAGTGTGATAATTGTCATAGGTTCATAGAAGCGGGACAGCGGTATCTGGTGGTGGACAAAGAAAAGGGCGGCACGTTCCACTACTGTGTGGAGTGCTCCGTGGCCAGGGGTGACGCCGCTTATGTGAAGGAGAAAGGCGAGGAGGTGCTGTCTTTCTTTCCGGCGCCTCCGGACCTGGGCACCGCGGTGCCCATAACGGAGGAGCCTAAAAAGCCAAAGGTTAGAAGTTAAAATTTCACCCTCACCCTGACCCTCTCCCGTCCAGGGAGAGGGAAAATAATAATAGACTAAAAACCAAAGACCAAAATACATAAAGAGGAAAATTGAATTGGCGGAGACGATTTTTATAGGTGTCGCCTGGCCTTACGCCAACGGGCCGTTGCACCTGGGGCACATCGCCGGCGCTTATCTGCCGGCTGATATTTTTGCCCGCTACCATCGACTTAAGGGCAACGAGGTCTTGATGGTCTCCGGAAGCGACCAGCACGGCACGCCTATAACGCTGCGCGCCGAGGAGGAAAACAAAACGCCGCAGGAAATTGTCTCCAGATATCACAAGGAATTCCTGGAATGCTGGCAGAAGCTGGGCATTTCCTGGGACCTGTTTACCACCACCGGCACGGAGAACCATGCCCAGATTACTCACGATATTTTCCTAAAGCTTCTTAAGGAAGACTACATATATAAGAAGGCAGTGCCCCAGGCTTACTGCCCGGAATGCCAGCGTTTCCTGCCTGACCGATATGTAGAGGGTACCTGCCCCAACTGTGGCTTTCAACAGGCGCGCGGCGACCAGTGCGATGAGTGCGGCCGGACCATGAATCCCTCCGACCTGCTCAGTTTGCGCTGCCGGATTTGCGGCGCCGAGCCTCGCTTTGAGGTCTCGGAGCATTTCTTTCTCCGGCTTAGCGCCTTCGAGGACAAGTTGAAAGATTGGCTTGCAGATAAAACATACTGGCGTCAAAACGTAATAAATTTCACGCTCGGCTTTCTTGAGGGCGGTCTCAAAGACCGGGCGATTACACGGGACATCGATTGGGGCGTGACTGTGCCTCAGCCAGGCTTCGAAAATAAGCGTATCTATGTCTGGTTCGAGGCCGTCATCGGTTATTTTTCGGCCAGCAAGGAATGGGCTAAAGCGCACGGCGACGCCGACGGCTGGAAACGATTCTGGACTGGCGAGGCTAAGAGCTATTACTTTATCGGCAAGGACAACATACCATTCCATACGCTCATCTGGCCGGCGATGCTAATTGGTTACGGCGAGCTGAACCTGCCTTACGACGTACCGGCCAACGAGTTCCTGACCATCGAGGGTAAGAAATTATCCACCAGCCGTAACTGGGCAGTGTGGCTACCCGATTATCTGGAGCGCTACGATCCGGATCCGCTGCGCTATCTGCTGTCTGTCAATATGCCGGAAACAGGCGATACCGATTTCTCCTGGCGCGAGTTTCTCCGTCGCAATAACGACGAACTGGTGGCGACGTATGGCAATCTGGCGCACCGGGTGCTGACTTTTACGTATCGCAATTTCGACGGCGCGGTGCCGGCTCCCGGCGAAATAGATGCCCGGGGTCAGCAGCTTCTATCCAGAGCTCAGGAGACATTGAAAGACGTGGATGGGATGATTTACAGGTGTCATTTCAAAGAAGGTATCAAGGCAGCTATGTCACTGGCTCAGGAAGTAAACCGTTACCTGGATGATAGGGCGCCGTGGAAGGCTATCAAAGAAGATAAGCGGGCTGCGGCTACTTCCGTCTACGTGGCTTTATCGGTTCTAGCTGCGCTTAAGACCGTCCTTTATCCGTTCCTGCCTGTTAGCTCGGAGAAACTTCATAAATATCTGGGTTTTGGCGGCAGTATCGAGGCGAATGGCTGGACTGTCCAGGCTGTACCTGCGGGGCAGAAGCTGGTGCCGCCGGAGCCGCTTTTCCGCAAGCTTGATGATAGCATAGTTGAAGAGGAGACCGGGCGGTTGGGATGAGAAAATAAGTAGGTTTCCTCCTCCCTCTAACCCCCTCCCGCCAGGGGAGGGAGAACGAAAATAAAAAGTCAAGATGTTAGGATAAGGGCGAAAAGGTATTGAACCTGAACGACATTTACAAACCCGTCCAGAAAGACCTGAAAAAGGTCGAACAAAGCCTGGAAAAGATAGCCGCCGCCGACTTTTCACTGCTGGCCGAGTTGCTGGAGTACACACTGAAAACGGGTGGCAAACGAGTCCGGCCGTCGCTTACGCTGCTGTCAGGCAAGTTTTATGTTTACGACACGGCCCTGCTGGTGCCGATGGCGGCAGCCGTGGAGCTTCTGCATACAGCCACGCTTGTCCATGACGATATCGTGGATAATTCTCCGGTGCGCCGTGGTAAGCCGACGGTAAGCCGCGCCTGGGGTGAGGACAGCGCCCTGCTGCTGGGCGATTATCTGTTTGCCAAGGCCGGCAGTCTGGTAGCGGGCACAAGGAATTTAAGAGCCATAAGACTTTTTTCGGAAACACTTATGACTATTTCGGCCGGAGAGTTGAGGCAGACCGGCGTTACGTTCGATATGGCCAGAGTCCGGGATTATTATTTCGCCTGGATTAGCGCCAAGACTGCCTGTCTTTTTGCCACTGCCACGGAGTCGGGAGCAATCTTAAGCCAGGCGCCGGAAAAAGCGATTAAAGCGGT
>CAYPRI010000075.1:0-7616 GCA_964413085.1 uncultured Dehalococcoidales bacterium | reverse complement strand
GCCGGCGGCATAAAGATAGCCAATTCTCCGGAGGAAGCCGAAAAACTGGCTGCCCGGATGCTCGGCACCAGGCTGGTAACGCATCAAACCACCCCAGAAGGTGTGCCGGTCAGTAAGGTGCTGATGGAGAAAGCTGTCAACGTGCAGCGAGAACTTTATCTCAGCATCATAGTGGCTACTGCTAGTCGAATGCCCGTGATGATGGCCAGCGAGGCTGGAGGCATGGACATTGAGGAAGTAGCCCGAATAAGCCCGGAGAAAATCCTGCTGGAATATATCGACCGGTCAACGGGCTTCCAGACATTCCAGGGACGTAAACTGTCCTACGGTATGAACTTGAGCCCTGACCAGATACGTCCCGCTACCAGTTTGATGGCAAACCTTTACAAGCTCTTTCAGGCCAAGGACTGCTCACTTGCCGAAATCAATCCACTGGTGGTCACAACCGAGGGCGAAATTATTGCTCTTGACGCCAAGTTGAACTTCGATGACAATGCTCTCTTCCGCCACCGCGATGTAGAGCAGCTTCACGATGTAGAACAGGAAGACCCTCTCGAAGTCAAGGCCAACAACCTCGGAGTTAAGAACTACATCAAGATGGATGGCAATATCGGCTGTATGGTCAATGGTGCCGGCCTGGCCATGGCCGTAATGGACCTCATAACCCAGGCCGGAGGCAGCCCGGCCAATTTCCTGGATATCGGCACTGTTAACAATACCGACCGGGTAGTTGCCGCTTTCAAAGTTTTCACCACCGATCCCAGCGTTAAGGCGATACTGGTCAATATATTCGGCGGCATTGCCAGAGTTGATGTTATTGCCCTGGGTATAGTGGAAGCCCATCAACAAATGGACATCCGGTTACCGCTGGTCGTCAGGTTGGCAGGCACTAATGTTGATGAAGGAAAAAGCATACTTGCTGCATCAGGAATCAAATTCATTGAGGCTACCAGTTTTGATGACGCAGCTCGAAAAGCAGTAGCCGCCGCTAAGGGAGATATCAATTGAGCATACTAATAGACAAAAAGACGCGTTTGCTTGTCCAGGGTATCACCGGTGGTGAAGGCAGCTTTCATACCCAGCGTTGTATAGAATACGGCACAAAAGTGGTTGCCGGTGTTACGCCGGGAAAGGGAGGCAGCCAGATATTGGGCGTACCCATCTTCAATACTGTGGAATCGGCTGTAGAAAAAACAGGAGCCAATGCCAGTATGATTTTTGTACCGGCAGCATTTGCGGCTGACGCGATTTTAGAGGCTGTAGACGCCGGCCTGCCACTGGTGGTGTGCATAACGGAGGGCATTCCGGTCTCAGACATGGTTATGGTGCACGATTATCTGGAAGGAAAGCCAACCCGCTTGATTGGCCCCAACTGTCCCGGACTCATTTCTCCCGGGAAATGCAAGGCAGGGCTTATGGCCGGTGAAATTCATCTGTCGGGCAATATCGGAGTTGTTTCCCGCAGCGGCACCCTGACCTACGAAACGGTGGCACAACTGACCGGGCTGGGCATCGGCCAGTCTACCTGCGTCGGTATCGGCGGCGACCCGCTGCCGGGTACCACTTTCGTGGATATACTTAAGCTTTTTCAGAAAGACAGGGAAACTAAGGCGGTGGTACTCATCGGCGAAATCGGCGGCACGGCCGAGCAGGAAGCTGCCGAATTTATCAAGAAAAAAATGACAAAATCTGTAGTCGCATTCGTTGCCGGAGCCACCGCTCCACCGGGAAGGCGAATGGGGCATGCCGGAGCTATTATCAGCGGCAGCTCAGGCAGAGCCCAGGACAAGATAGCCGCGCTAGCCACTGCCGGAGCCACCATATCCCCCAGCCCGGCGAAAATCGGACTCACCGTACAGAAGGTGATGAAGAAATGGAACGCCGCCCCCTAATAGAGGAAATTCGTACTCCTTTAACCGCTGCTGAAGCTTTTGAGCTGTTTCAGGATCAGCGTAATAGTGTTTTTCTAGACAGCGGTATGGACCCCAACAGATTAGGCAGGTACTCCTTTATCGGCATCGACCCCTTCCTGGTGATGAGCAGCCGTGGCAATCAGGTCTCACTCACAAGCAAGAACAGGCAAGAGAATGAACAAGGCAATCCTTTCGACGTTCTGGGAAGGCTACTTGAAACCTATCGACTGGACACCGGTTCATCATCTATCCCGTTTTGCGGCGGAGCTGCGGGCTATCTCAGCTACGATTTATGTCATTTCATCGAACGCCTTCCAACCACCGCTACAGATGACCTGATGCTGCCGGAAAGTTATTTCTGCTTTTACGATACCGTAATGGCTTTCGATAATCTCGAGGGCAAAGCCTGTGTTATTTCCACAGGCTTTCCGGAACTCGACGATAAAAACAGGCTCAAAAGGGCCAAACTGCGTCTGGAGGAGACTAAAGTTCGTTTGATTTCGTCGCATAGGCAGAATCTAAGAAAGAATTCATATAGTGCTGGCAAAACCACCGAAGCCGTATTGAAATCTAATTTCACTCCTGCGGATTATGTAAATGCAGTTAACAGGGTCAGAGAATACATAGCAGCTGGCGACGTTTTCCAGGTCAATCTTTCCCAGCGCTTTGAGACCGAGCTTGCCGTCACCCCTTATGAACTTTTCCGGCGCCTGCGTCAAATTAATCCGGCTCCCTTTGCCGGCTACCTCAACTTCGATGGCGTCATCATTGTCAGCGCCTCACCTGAGAGATTCCTTCGTGTCGAACGTGATTGCGTCGAGACAAGGCCAATAAAAGGCACACGGCCGCGGGGCAAAAACCCTGTTGAAGATGCCATATTTTCACAAGAGCTACTGAACAGCCCTAAGGACCGCGCCGAAAACGTCATGATTGTTGACCTTGAGAGAAACGACCTTGGTAGGGTCTGTCAGTACGGCACTGTCAAAGTAACGGAGCTGGCCATACTGGAAACTTTTCCCACAGTGTTTCATCTGACTTCCACGGTTACAGGAAGGCTGAATCCCGATAAAAACCGCGTCGACCTGCTGAAGGCTACTTTTCCGGGCGGCTCCATAACCGGCGCCCCCAAGGTTCGGGCTATGGAAATCATCGATGAGCTGGAGCCCACCAGAAGAAGTGTTTACACGGGCGCTATCGGCTATTTGAGCTTCGGTGGAAACATGGACCTTAATATCGTGATTCGCACCTTCATAATAAAAGGCAATAAAGCCTACTTCCAGGTCGGCGGCGGCATCATCTACGATTCCAATGCTGAGGCTGAATATCAGGAAACGCTGGACAAGGCCAAGGCACTGATACAAGCACTCCGCCTGGCACCGATAATCGCCATTGAAACGACGTGATGTTAATTATTCCCTCTCCCTTGAGGGAGAGGGCTAGGGTGAGGGTAAAACAAATAAATGATATTAGTCATCGATAACTACGACTCTTTCGTCTACAACCTGGCACAGTACCTGGGTGAACTGGGCCAGCAGCCGGAGGTCTATCGCAACGACCAGATAACTCTGGCCGAAATCGAAGACCTGTCTCCCAGCCATATCGTCATTTCGCCCGGGCCATGCACGCCGCTGGAAGCTGGAATTTCCAATGATGTAATACTCCGCTTCGGAGGTAAAATCCCGATCCTGGGCGTGTGCCTTGGCCACCAATGCATTGGACACGCGTACGGAGGCACTATAGGCCGCGCTGCAATACCGGTCCACGGCAAGACCTCCCTCATCTACCACGATGGTGAAACTATCTATGAAGGCATAGAGAATCCCTTCCCGGCAGCACGTTACCATTCATTAATCATCAAACCGGAAGGGCTTCCTTCCTGTCTAGAAATAACCGCCAGAACCAAGGAAGGACAGATAATGGGCGTAAGGCATAAAGAATATGTGGTTGAGGGCGCCCAGATACATCCCGAGTCCATACTGACTGAATCAGGACACCGCCTGCTGGCTAACTTCCTCCGCTTTACGGAGCCGATGTGGCCTACATAAATAACACATTCAGTTATTTTTACTTGCAATTTTTATTTCTAACCTTTAATCTTTGATTTTATTTCCTTCCCTCTCCCTTGATTGGAGAGGGCCAGGATGAATGTCAAATTGGAAGAAATAATTTATCTCAACGGCAACCTTGTTCTCCGAACTGAGGCGAAGCTCTCGCCCTTCAACTTCGGCTTTCTCTATGGCTACGGCGCCTTCGAGACCATGCGCTCTTACAACGGCTCTATCTTTCGCCTCGATAGTCATCTGGCACGCCTTCACCAGGCGGCTAAAACTTTGGGAATAGCTTATGAACTTTCCGCATTCAACCTGGAAAAAGCTTGCCACGACGTCTTAAAAGCCAATGACCTGAGCGACGCCCGTCTCAGGCTCACCTTGACTCTGGGTGAAGGCGATATAATTCCGAGTCCTGATACTTGCAGTGGCATAACGATATTTATCGCCGCCCGAAAGCTGACACCAATTCCGGCCAAAACTTATCAGCGCGGCTACAAGGCGATTCTATCATCCAGTCGTCGAAACAGCTGTTCACCGCTCGCCAAGTTAAAGACCACCAGCTACCTGGAAAACTTCCTGGCACGTCAGGAAGCCAAGGACGCCCACGTCGACGAAGCTCTGTTATTAAACGAAAAAGGTTTTGTTTGTGAAGGCAGCCGCACCAACATATTCCTCGTCAGTTGCCAGATGCTAATCACTCCCTCAATCGAGAGCGGCGCCTTGCCCGGCATTACCAGAGAAGTTGTACTCGAGCTGGCCAAGTCGCTAGGAATAAAGACGCTGGTAAAACAGGCTGAGCTCGGAGAACTTCTCACTGCTACAGAAGCCTTTTTGACTAGCTCAACCATTGAAGTCATGCCCTTGACCCGCCTGGACAATAAGCCTGTAGGTTCGGGAAAACCCGGCCCAGTTACCAGACAGCTTATGTCCAGCTATCGCAAACTTGTCGCAGATGCAACCGGGAAATAACAATAGTGGTCAAAGCAAAACACTCCAAGCTTTTTGAGCCGATTAGCATAGGCAAAGTGCAGATTAAGAACAGAATTGCCATGGCGCCCATGGCTATCGGCGGACTGACTACGCCGGATGGTGGATTCGGCCCCCGGGCTATCGACTACTACATGGAACGGGCCAGGGGAGTCGTGGGATTGATAATAACGGGTGCCGCCATAATCGACCATGAACTCGAGAAACATTTTCCGAAAGCCACCCTATCGGCCACGCGTAATCCCGGACATTTCATCAAAACTGCCTCAGAGCTTACACAAAAAGTTCACGACCACGGCGCTAAGATTTTTGCACAGATTACAGCCGGAGTGGGGCGCGCGGCCGCTCCGCCACGAGATATGATCACACCCGGATACTTGCCCGTAGCGCCGTCGGCCATTCCCGATTACTGGAACCCCAGTATTATCTGCCGCGAGATTACTCTCGAGGAAATCAAGAGGCTAGTAAAAAAGTGCGGCCACGCTGCAGAGGCGGTTAAAACCGCCGGCTTCGATGGCATAGACTTTCACGGATTACATGAAGGCTATCTGATTGACCAGTTCGCCATCGCCATGTACAACCACAGAAAAGATATATATGGCGGCAACTTGAGGCGAAGGCTGGCCCTGGCCGTGGAGATATTGCAGGAGATGAAGAGCAGGGCGGCCTGCCGGGCAAAGAGTTTAAGGAAGCCGCGCGTGATACGGAAGAGGGATTAGAAGTCGCCAGCATAATGGAAGAGGCCGGCTACGACGCTTTTAATGCCGATGCCGGCACTTACGATTCCTGGTACTGGGCCCATCCGCCCAACTATTTCGAGCACGGCTGCTACCTTCACCTCACTGAAAGGCTAAAGAAAGTTGTAAGAGTGCCCGTGGCCGTTGCCGGCAGAATGGAACTGCCGCGGAACTAGCTGAGCAGGCGATATCCACCGGCAAGGCCGACATGGTGGCGCTGGGCAGAGGCCTGCTGGCCGACGCCGAGTGGCCGAATAAGGTAATGGCGGGTAAGATTAAGAAAATACGCCCATGCCTGGTCTGCCATCAGGGCTGCCTGGGCAGAATGATTGCCATGGAGGGGCCGCTTTCATGTGCCGTTAATCCTGCCTGCGGCAATGAAAGAGAACTTTCTCTGCAGCCGGCCGGTAAAGTAAAGAAGGTAATGGTCATAGGCGGCGGTGTCGCCGGCATGGAAGCGGCACGGGTGGCTGGCAGCCGGGGACATAAAGTTACTGTTTACGAAAAGAATGAGAGGCTTGGTGGGCATGTGCTCACCGCTTCAGTGCCCTCGTTCAAACAGGACGAGGGTAGGCTTCTAGACTGGTATAAAAACGAACTGCGCGAATTGAAAGTCGATGTCAATATGGGCCAGGAAGTTTCACCCGAGCTGCTTAAAACAGAAAAACCAGATGCCGTAATCGTCGCCACAGGCTCGAAACCGATCATTCCGGAGATACCCGGCATCAACAAGAAAAGCGTCACCACGGCTATTGAACTGCTTCTGGGCAAGAGGAAAGCCGGAAAACAGGTTGTCATCATCGGCGGTGGGCTGATTGGCTGTGAGACCGCGCTGTGGCTGGCTCAACAGGGCAAGCAGGTAACCATCGTCGAGGCGCTGAAGGCGCTGATGCGCTCCGGCAGCCCCGTGCCCCGACCCAACATGCTGATGCTCCGCGACCTGCTTAAATTCAATAAGATAAACGTACTGACAATCACATCTTTATGCGAGATAACGGATGACGGGGTCGTTGTCATTGATAAAGATTCTAATAAAACCGCGCTGCGTGCCAACACTGTAGTTGTTGCCTGTGGCCTGTCCCCTGACAAGGAGCTCTACAACACGCTTAAGGACAGCCTTCCAAACATTCATCTGGTTGGGGATGCCAAAGAGGCCCGTAACATCATGCACGCCATCTGGGACGGATTCGAAGCCGCCCGTAATATCTGAACAACTCATCAACTCTCTATCTCTTATAAATTCTCTGGCAGGTAACACTACTTTTATTTAAGTGATAGAATATGCCTGCCAAATACCGAAGCTAAAGGATAAGAGGTGACGGCGTGAATATAGATTTTGCTTTTATTTGCGATTATGCAGATGTGACTAACAAAATAAATGCGCTTGGAATCGGTTTTGATATCATTTTTACACCCAAAGTACCGGTCAAGCACCCGAATTTCTTTGTAGTTGTCCAGTTGCGGGCGAATGTGGTCGAAGCCGGGGAAAAGAGTCTGGAAGTAGATTTTATTGATGAGGACGGGAAAGAAATCGTACCACCGCTCAAAACAAAATTCACGATTCCAAAACCTCAAGCCGGAACAGAAACGGTAGGTCGCCTAGCCATGCGATTTGATAACACCGAATTTCCGAAATACGGTGCTTATTCCCTTCATGTATTGGTAGAGGGGCATGAAATGGTTCGTATACCGTTGAAGATCAGCCCGCCTCCATCAGCAGAGCAATTACGATAACGGCCGCATCCCTAATGATGCGATAACTGGCTTTGAGGTTACGATTAAAAATCGTCCGGCTTCTAGGAGGTCATCCTGGGGCAGCGTAAACCTGACTTTTCGCAGTCCCTGCGTGCCGGCAAGACCAGGATAAACAGACTGGAATTTCCAGCCTGTTCTTTCAAACATCTGTATCAGCTCATGCAAACTCCAAA
>CAYPRI010000074.1:0-7640 GCA_964413085.1 uncultured Dehalococcoidales bacterium | reverse complement strand
GAACGCTTGGGAAGAAGAACGGGGGTTGCTTGCCCTCTGAAATTTAGAGTGTTAAGATACTGTAATTTAAACATCGACCAATTTTCAGTTTGGTGGATTTGACAAAGGAGAAGCTTTATGAAAGCAGGAGTTAAGATATTTCAAATTGCTGCTTGTGCACTGATAATTATGAGTTTGGTAGCCTGTGCCACGAAGCCGGAGTATAAATTCAAATACGATTCGGACGCAGCACTTAGGGATAGTCTTAAGATCGCGCCTGCATATCCGCAAACAAGCTTCGTCGTTTTTTGCGACCCGCACATTTATGACCCGTCCTTAGGCACCTCCGGCCAGGCGTTTGAAAATTATCTTGATGATGACCGAAAACTTTTAAGGGAGAGTGCCGAAATCATGCAGGCAGCCGTTGACGAAATTAAGCAGGTTGAGGCTGGCTTTGTGCTGGTACCCGGCGATATGACTAAAGACGGTGAGCGAAGTTCTCACGAACTCTGCATTAACTATTTAAGGGAGATCGAAGCCAGTGGCAAACAAGTATATGTAGTGCCGGGCAACCATGATATTAATAACGGAGCGTCAGTGAAATATATCGGGAATACTACGGAACGCGTGCCAAATATAACCCATTCCGAGTTTGCTGAAATGTACGGCGATTTCGGATATAAGGGTGCGCTTTATCGAGATAATGCGTCGCTAAGCTATGTGGCTGAGCCCCAATCGGGTCTGTGGCTGTTAGCACTCGATAGTTGCCGCTATAACGAAAACTTAGAAAACCAGAAACCCGTCACCGACGGCAAATTAGGCACGGATACGTTACGGTGGACTGAAGAAATGCTGGAGAAAGCAGCAACGTACAAGAACGCGGTTATTGTCATGGTTCATCACGGGGTAGTTGAACATTATATCGGGCAGCAAAAGAACTTTGGCGAATATATAGTTGACGATTATCCGGAAATCTCAAAGCTACTGGCCGCTTACAACGCTCGCCTGGTTTTTACCGGACATTACCATGCGCAGGACATTACTGAAGTTAGCTGGAAACAGCCAGATAAATTTGTCTTCGACATTGAAACAGGCTCTCTAGTCACATATCCCAGCCCGTATCGCATTATAAATATAGATTCGTCACAGAGGGCAACAGTACGAACGGAACATGTCGGGTCTATACCTTCACATCCTGATGATTTTCAGGAATATGCCAGAGCATATGTCCTTAGTGGAATACAGGGCATCGCCACCCATACCATAATGGGGTATAAGGTAAATCAAGCTGAGGCCCAAAAATTAGCCGGGCAGGTTGCTCAAGCTTTCGTGGCACACTATGCTGGCGATGAGAATCTTCCTCCGGGGCAGGAAGCCTTGCAGGCGAGCGGATTGAGCATACCCGGCCGGTTAGTGGTTAATTTCCGAAAGGACCTGGTCATTGGACTATGGCATGACCTGCCGCCGCCCGATAATAATATCACCATTGATTTGAAGACGGGCACCTGGCAGTAGGGCGACGGAGTCACTTTGTTATTTTGAGGGCAATTAATCGCGCCTTGTCTCCCAGACCGATAGGGAATAATATAAAATCTCCCGAAACAGCGGGCCAGCCATTGATACCGCCTGGGGCATTGTAATTCCAGATTTCAGCGCCGGTTTTTTTATCCAAAGCGTATATCGTACCGTCTAAAGTCGATGTAAACACAAGGTCATTGATTACGGTGGCTGCTCCGATTACTGTTGAGTCGAAGCTGGTACTCCAGATGGGTTTGCCCGTGGCGACGTCCAGCGAAACCAATTCACCTGTACCGCCATTGTCATCGTAAGTTGATTCGACAAATTCGGTTGGAGTGTAATCACCAGCATGATTAATTACTGGCACATATAGAATGCCATCGTCGCAAGCCATGGGGATTAAAACACCGCCGTCGGGGCCCGGCAGCACAGTGGTAGTGCCTGATGGCAGTTCGGTCATCTCGTCGTTCTGATGTAGCCCAACAGGAGTCTCCCAGTATATTTCGCCGTTCTTACGGTCGAATGCATAGACCTTACCGAGTTTTCCGGAGCCGATTACTATCTCTGTCTGCTTGCCGTTTATATTTGCTATAGCCAATATTGGCGAACACTGGAAATCCAGGTCGAACAGGTCATGCGGTTTCACCTGTTTGTACCAGAGCAACTCCCCCTTGACTGAGTCCAGCGCCAGCATACTATCGCTGCACAGGTTGGGACCGGGGCGGCTGGAGCCGTTGGGAAATTCCTCAGTGCCGGGAGTGGGAGCAGGATTTCCTGTACCCCAATACGTAATTCCCGTATCTACATCTATGGCTGGGGGGAACCAGGCTCCGCCACCGCTGTTTACTTGGGGATTACCCCAGATATCCTCAGAATCGACCGTATTGAATTCCCAAACCACTTTGCCCGTTTTTTGCTCTAAGGCATAGATAACGCCGTGCCCACCACCCGTATAGAAATCGGCATTGGTTGTACCCGGAACCGTGGAGACATAGACCATATTATTGTAAGCAATTAATTGAATATCTATACCTACGTTGGACTTATTAGACAACTTTGTTGACCACAATTCCTCGCCGTTTTGTATGTTCAGAGCGGCGACTTCGTAGTGGCCTTTGGGGACAAATACCTTATTCCACCCGATAGCAGGTCCGTTAGGGCCAAAACTATTCAGGTTGTATTCTTTCTTCCAAAGCAAATCACCGGTTCGCAAATCAATCGCATAAACGTTGCTCTTCAAATCCTGGAAATACACGGTGTTGTTCAATATGAGTGGATTTGTGGCAGCTGCGCCCCATTCGCTAAATCCCGTAAGCGGAAAGCTCCAGGCGACGGTTAATTTCTGCACATTTTGAGAATTGATCGTCGAATACATTGTGGCTCTGGTGTTGTCGTAATCTTTGTTGGCGGACGGCCAGTCGTCAGCGTTTCTACTCAGTTCCGGCGGAATTTTTTCCGGCAAACACGCCAGTGTAATTAAAATTCCAGACAATAGTACAAATAAAGCTGTTACAGCCACAGAAATGATCAGGTACTTTCTGGACTTAAGCATTGGTATCGTCATATCTCGCCTCCGAATGAATTGAGATGTCTTCGAGCTGTAAATAACTTTCTCATGGGACGGTTGGTCGTAGATTCAGGCCAGACCTATTTCTAAAAATCTCGTACCCCATACAACTTAATACTATCACATATTCCAACGCCACCAACCAGAGATTTTCCGAATAAGGCATTGTCCGGTAAGCCGCGTAGCTTAAGATTATTAGCACAGACCAAACGATAGGATAACGGTAGCTCGTAAATATCGATATTAAAACTAGAGGCACGATATACCAGGGATGCACGGTTGTGGCCAGCAGCAGATACGCAGTAAGACAGAGGAGCATGCTTTGAAACAGCGATAGCCAGGTTACATTTTTTTCCAATACGGCAAGAGTAATAATTATCAGGAAAGTAAACGCCGATAAAACGACACCAAGCGTGGCTATAACGTTATAGCCGGTTAGCTGATAACCGACCCAGCGAAACAGGTAATACAGGCTGGCGTTGAATTCGAATGTTTGGAAATAGAGTCGAAGGCTGGAGAAGAAGTTTGGAATAAGGTCGGCGCTGTAAAACGGAAGAAAAAGTGCACCCAGCGTCGCTGTGACAATGGCGTAAAAAATTATACTTTTTGTTGCTCCCAGCCGCTTGACCAGCAACGGCAGAAAGATAAGCGGCAGCAGCTTGACCCCGATAGCCATTCCGAAACTTATTGCAGCATATATTTGTTTTTTTAATATAAGCAAGTATATGGAAAGAACTAAAAACAACAGCATTACTGCCTCGAGATGGAGATTGCCCGTGAGTTCGATAATGATCAATGGATTGAAAGCGTAGATGGCCACGATGTCCGGAGACATAGACAATTTGTGTGACAGTCGATAAAGTAAAAAGATGGTGCCTGCCTCGGCTAAGAGTATGACAAATCTAATAACGATGACGTTACCCAGGACACTGCCTCCGGCAACTTTGGCGGCTAAGCCGAAAATGAGTTCGCACACTGCTGGGTAGACCGTGAAATAATTGGCTGAGTTGAGCTCGGCGTAAAGACTGCTGGTAATACCAGGTACTGAGCCGGCGCTGTGAATAAACTGCGAAGGTATGACCAGATAAGGATTGTAGCCGTGGCTGAATAAAAGCCCGTCCCAGATAAACCGAAAATAATCATCGCTCAGGTTGGGTGTCATAAACAGTAAGGAGACACGAAGCAGCATGGCCATACCCAGCATCAGCGGGAACCCCACGCTGAAAATCTTTCTGTACAGGGCAACTAAATAGACAGCGCACAATAGGCCGAAAAGCAAAACAAGCTGGCCGAAATCGCTCCTTACGGTGGCGTAACCAATCCAGATATAGCCGGTCAATGATAACAGGATAAATGCGGTTAGCAGGATTAGACTTCGTCTATCCATGGGCCTGTTTGGCTGTTATTGCTGTCTGTGATATCGAATAGAAAAAGATGCTGCTGAAGCCCAGGGTCAACATGATGTAAAACGGGAGCAGGCCGTAGTTTTGAAAATATATAGAGAGCAAAACACCTGTAAAAAAATATACGGCCAGCAATGCTTCAAGCATGGTAATAGCGTCGATGTTTTGAACCAGATACTTGTTGGACTGCCAGCTATCGCTGTTGCTCATAATGTTAAATTTTGGCGTTCGGATGAACGGAATCTTTTTGCCGGCGTAACCTTCGCATAATGCTATCGAATTATGGAATGAAAGTCCCATTGATACGGAGAGGAATAAGAGAAATCTGGCCACGAACTTGGATAAAGAAATGCCAGGTCTTTGTATGGCGGCAACCCAATAAAAATAACTAAGCAAGAACAGGCTGAATGGTGAAAACAGAGCATATGAAAATACCTGGGCGTACTGCGGATAGCTGTTTTTTATAAATAGAAGTGGAATACTAAAAACGGCGGCCAGGAAAATACAGATGAACACCGTACAGTTCATGAGATGGAAAATGGCGTGAAGCTTGGTAGCGTGTGAGATGTGTTTGGACTTTAATATCGGCGGTAGGTTTTTCTTGGCGCATTCTGCGGCTCCTTTAGTCCAGCGGAATTGCTGTGTTTTCAGGGCGTTTATAGTGACCGGGAGTTCGGCTGGACTGTGGACGTGCTCCAGATAAAGGAACTTCCATCCGCGAAGCTGCGCTCTGTAGCTTAAGTCAAGGTCCTCGGTCAACGTGTCGGATTGCCAGTTTCCAGCGTCGACTATACAACTGCGCCGCCATACGCCGGCCGTGCCGTTGAAGTTCATAAAGTATCCTCCGGAGTTTCGACCGAGCTGCTCAACGGTAAAATGCGCATCAAGCCCAAAAGCCTGAAGCCTGGTTAACAGCGAGTATTCCTCGTTAACATGTTCCCATTTTGTTTGCACCATGCCGACCTTTTTGTCCTCAAAGTACGGAATTGTTTTTAGAAGAAAATCAATAGATGGTATGAAATCGGAATCGAAAATAGCGATGAATTCTCCTCTGGCACGCCGCAATCCGTAAGCCAGCGCACCGGCTTTAAAGCCGTCTCTGGTACATCGGCGGATGTGCCGAATATTAAGTCCCGCATCCTTTAGCGCAGCAACCTTTGATTTGGCAACATCCACCGTTTCATCATTTGAGTCGTCGAGTACCTGTATCTCAAATCTATTCCTTGGATAATCAAAGGCGGCGATAGCATCGATAATACGTTCCACAACGTATAGTTCATTGTATACAGGCAGCTGAACAGTAACGAAGGGGTATTTAGCTAAAGGAATTTGCGACATTTGCTTGTCTTCCCCACGGTCTATCCGGCGTTTGGCAGTGAGATAGAGGCGTACCAGATGGACCTGCGCCAGGCTGTAGCCGAATATAAATAAAAGTGACAGCCCGTAAATGACGAGAATAGCAATAATTATCGCGTTCATAACGATATCATTCATATGTCTATCTATTTTTAAGTACGGTGGCTAGTATGTTATATCCGGCGCACAGCGTACCCTTTATAGTTCCCGATATTTTTGAAGTGCCGATTCTGGCTCGGTATTTAACAGGCACTTCCAAACAGCGAAGTTTTTGCTTGGCCGCTTTGGTCTGCATCTCTGCCGTCCAACCATATCGTTTTTCCTTCATGCCTAAAGCCAGCAACTTGTTGAATTTGATGGCGCGGAAAGGACCCAGGTCCGTGTACTGTGAGTTATAGAGTGTGTTGATTAAGGCGACGGCGAGCCTGTTCCCGAGCGACTGGTGCCAGTGTAGGGCGCCTTTTTCACATTTACCCAGAGACCTGGAACCTATTACCATGTCATAATCCTGTTCGATTATGGGTTTTACCAGGCCGGTCATTTCCTCCGGATAATCGGAATAGTCCGCATCCAGGAAGACCACGATATCTGCTTTAACATCTCTTGACATAATGTACTCAATGCCTTTCAAGCAGGCAAATCCATAACCTTTCCGGCTTTCATGAATGACCGTGACTCCGAAGCTGCGGGCGACTTGAGTAGTGGCATCAGAGGAATTATTATCGACTACAACAACCTCGGCGGCAGTGTTACTGGGAATGTGGGCAAGTACTTTGCCGATTGGCTTTTCTTCGTTCAGGGCTGGAATAATGACGACTGTTTCTGTCATTATCTATCAACTCATTATATAGTCACCACGTGCTGGCGTAAAATAAGGAGAAATTGAATATTAATGCTATAATTGAGTTAATTCAGGTTCGTTATTGAATAGCATGAAGCCATTACTTTCAAGCAGCGGTGTCATTATCTTTATGCGGGCTCCTTTTCAGGGAAAAGTCAAGACTCGCCTGGCCAAGACAATAGGGGATGAGAACGCGGCTGAATTTTACAGACTGTGCGCCCAAACAGTGATAGCAGAGATTGGACAGTTAGGTTCAAACGTTGCTAAGTATATTTTCCTAGCTGAGCCGACAGACCAGTTACAAACAGACGATCTTGTTGATTTGGAATTCAAGGTCGAAATTCAAGAAGGGCAGAACCTGGGGCAACGCCTGTTGAACGCCTTTAAACGGGTCTTTCATGATGGGATTATGAAGGCGGTTATAGTTGCCAGCGATGTGCCCGACCTATCTGCAGATATCGTTGAGAAGGCTATCGGCAGCCTGGATGATAGCGATGTTGTTATCGGCCCGTGCTATGATGGTGGGTATTATCTGATTGGCATCAAGGAGCCGCACCAGGAGCTTTTTCGGGGCGTTTCCTGGGGAACGGAGCAGGTCTGCCAGCAAACGCTTGTGGCAGCAGATAAAAGTGGATTAGCTGTGGGACAGCTTTCCACACTCATTGATATTGATACGGAAGAAGACCTCAGATGGTGGTCAGAGGTTAATGGGAGCAAGCGGCCGGCCCTGATGGATTTTCTTAAAGTCATTTGTCTATAATTGCTACGGAGTATTATAAATTGTCCGGCATAGCTATCGAAGAGAAGAACTACGATTTCCTGAGTGTACTGGCTCAGAACAACCTCGAGCTTACGCCATTATCTATAGAGACACTCTGGGTAAACGTAACGCGGTTGTGCAATCAGGCATGTCGCCATTGTCATGTTGATGCTTCCCCTAAGAGAACAGAACAGATGCAATTGCCTATTGTCGACC
>CAYPRI010000073.1:0-7694 GCA_964413085.1 uncultured Dehalococcoidales bacterium | reverse complement strand
GCGGTGCAGCTTGCGGTATGACCAACAGCAGGTTGAAACCACAGGTACCGCAAAACCGATCGCTATTATGAGCCCTAGCCCCACAATTGGGGCAAAAATTCACTTGCCACATCTGCTTCTAACCTCTTCCAGATTTATGTCAACAACTTTATTATAACTATAAAACGAGTTACGAGGCAAAAAAGTTTAAATCCCTCTCTTGCTAAACGTGGATAATAATAGAATTTTACCTTGACATTACAAAAAAAGGACAGTCTCGATTCACTCGAGCCTGTCCCGGCTTCGTTCCACTACTCCTCCCTCTTGGTTGACTACATCAAACTGGCTCGTTTTGGATAAATCCTTGCGGATGAACCCTTAACGCTCGACGAGGAGCTCCGGAACCTTCGCTTCCCTCCTCCGGCAATTGCACTTCACCACGTCTTCCACCTACCTTGCCGGCTGAGGGCGACTACCGATCATCAGTCGACATAACAGGAACCTCTTCGTCATGTCCCTCACCTCCTCTTCTTAACTCTATTATTAATATACAACACAAATTCAAATTAATATGTGACAAATGTCTCGTCTGCAACCAAATCCACCTTTACATTCAGGAAAAATAAAAAGGGTGGCTTTACAGGCAACCCCTTAATTTTTAAGATAACAACGAACTACATTTTAGATTCGAGTGGCACCAGGCCTGATGAGACTGCTTTAACTACGGCCTCCGTACGATTTGCTGCATCCATTTTGCGCAATATCCGGGTCATACAATTTTTAACGGCCTGTTCACTGATATTGAAATCTACTGCGATCTGTTTATTGAAATAACCATTGGCAATGAGACGCAAAATCTCCCTCTCTTTCATAGTCAGTGGCTCAACCTGAATCATACTTCCTCCTGTCGAGAAAATTCGATGTACACATATAGAACGATAAAAGCCGGTAAAAGTTTATTTCCGTTCATCAGGTGACGGCTGCAGAACCAGCAATTGACAGCTTCGGCGCAGCGTGCTATTCTGCCTTCAATCTGCCTGGAAACGAGCTATGAAAACAAGCCAAACGACCAATCAACCGCTTAATCCGGAATTAGCCTTAGACTTGAACGTGCCCAATATCGTCACTGCTATACGCGTGGTCATGGCCGGTTTCACCGCCTGGTGCCTGTGGCAGGGACAGTTCCTGGCGGCGGGCATCCTAATCGTGATAGCTGCATGTACCGATGGACTCGATGGTTTGCTCGCCCGCCGACTGAAGCAGTGTAGCCTGGGCGGGTCCATTTTCGATATGGTCGCCGACGAGCTGTTGTTCATGCCCAGCCTGACTCTGGCCATAATCGCCGGTCTTTTTTCAAGGACCAATCACCTGATGCCATTTACCCCCTATCCCTACGCGGTGCTGGCGCTAGCCGGAGGGGTTGCTGTATTCGCCGGGATAGGCTCCTATCTGTGGAAACGACGTAGCCGTGCTATCGAATTCCCCACTCCCACCGGCATAGCCAAGGTCAACTTCTGGTTCTGGCTGGCGCCCCTGGTCATAGCCATTTTTGGCATCGGCCCGGACTGGCTGCTGGCCGCATTTATGTATATGGCAATTATTTCGACCATACTCACCTTCTACTCCTACCTTAAAAAAGGCAGCTACGTCTTCACCGACTAATAGCTCTGGAATCGTTTTTAATCGCCGTAATCAAAATTTCCTTGCTTTTGTTACAATATGCCTGTCATGCCGTCCATCACAGAAGGTAAAAATCCGGTAATCGAGCTGCTAAAGTCCGGCCATCCCGTCGCCAGGATAATCCTCGCTGAAAACCTTAGACCGGATGAGGCTGTCTCCCAGATACTGAAGCTGGCCCAGGCTGGAAACATACCCGTGTCGCGCACGCCACGGCAGGAAATAGACAGACAAAGTACCACTGGCGCACATCAAGGTGTAATCGCCTACGCCGCCGCCACAAACTATGCCAGCCTGGATGACCTGCTGGCTATTTCTGCTAAGAAGAACGAGCCGCCGCTCTATATCATCCTCGACGGTATCGAAGACCCCCAGAACCTGGGGTCTATACTTCGCACAGCTTATGCTGCCGGCATTCACTGCGTGGTTATCCGGGAAAGGCGGGCTGCCGGCCTCACCGCCGCCGTAGCCAGGGCCTCCGCCGGCGCAGTGTGGTATATGTCTGTGGCCAGTGTCTCCAGTATCGCCGACGCCGTTGAAAAGCTGAAGAAAAACAACATCTGGGTCATCGGAATCGACCGCACCGGCCAGTCAGAATACACAAAAATGGACTACCGGTCAGCGGCAGCCATCGTCATCGGCAGCGAAGGCAAGGGATTATCTGAGCTGGTTAGAAAACGGTGCGATTTTCTCGCAAATATTCCTATGCGGGGCCAAATCAACTCGCTTAACGCTTCGGTTGCGGCAGCCCTGGTGATGTACGAAGCCTACAGACAGAGAAGCCGTTAGCTTATATCAGCATGTAACCGAAGGCTTTTTTACTTATTATCCGCGACGGACTGGCGGGCTCGGGCTCCACCTTTTCGCGCAGCCGATGAATCAGCTGGTCGATGGTGGCATCGGATATCGCCGAGGGGTCCCGGCTTTCAGGCCATACTGCTTCTATTATCTCGTCGCGCGAGCAGATATTTCCGGTATTCCTGTAGAGCAGCAACAGCAGTTCGTACTCTTTCCTGGATAGCTTCTTTTGTCTGCCGTCCACCAGCGCTTCCTTTTTCCCCTCGTCTATTTTCAACCAGGACACGACAGGCAGCGTACCTTCCCTTCCCGCAGGCTTCGGCCGCATTATATTGGTATCCTCGGATTCCTTGAAGACCAGAACGGTATGCGCTGAATTACCTTCCACGCCAAGACCAATCCTGGCATCATGTTTCAGCTCATAAAGCTTATCCGGAATTATCCTGTCGTCGTTGAGCATTGTGCCGTTGGTGCTACCCAGGTCCTTCACCCAATACCTGTTGTTCTGCTGCACGATTTCAAGGTGCCGCCGGGAAATAACATCGGCACTCAATTCGATATCCGGTTTATTCTGCGTGGTCAAACGGCCCACCACAGTGTGCGGACTGTTCAAATTGAAGATTTTACCCACATCTTCCTCACTGCCCCTCCTGACAACTAGAGCTGCCAAATGACCTCCAACTTTTTGGGCTGGTATTCGTTGTGTATAGTATAATACGTGCGCAGAATCGGGTCTGGAACCATGATTATATCAGATTTATATTAGGTATTTGTCAGAAAGCTGTCAAGCAAAACCTTCGTCAATTAACTACACTATTCTTGAGACGGCGGACTGCTAAAAACAATGACTAAGCGAGCTAAAATGCTGTGCCGGGCGTGCCATACCAGAAACGAGCCGCAGGAAAAAACCTGCCATAAATGCGGCCTGCCTCTGAATGCCGAAGCGCTGGACGAGCCGGAACATAAGATTACCTGCCCCAGGTGCGGCAGCTCAAACAACGCTGCCAGCTTCTTCTGTTATACCTGCGGCAAGTATTTTGCTGAGATCGGGACGGCAAGGGCCGGTTTACGAACGGCCAGGCATAAACGCAGCGCCTCGCGGCTACCGATTCCGAGAGCGAGAGTCATCATGCCGGGCGGTTCTGAAATCACCCTCAGAGGTGAGCCCGTGTTCATTGAGCGCAGTGACTTTAACGGCACCATGTCGCCGGAGCTACTGATGAGAGTTTCCAGACAGCACATTCTGATTACATACGATAGGGGCAAGTACTTCGTCAAGGACTACGGACGCGACGGCAAGGGTAGCACCAACCATACCAGGCTTAATGGGGTCGACATATACGGCAAAACAAGGAAAGCACTCAAAGACGGCGATAAAATTGAACTCGCCGGACACCGCGAACTTACAATGACCTTCAAATTAGAGAAAGGGAGTAAACAGAAACTTTGCAGACAGGATATAGCTGGGATACGGGACTGTTAAGAGAACTGAACGAGGATAGCGTCCTGTGCAACTGCTTCGACCTAAAGACGCATCTGGGCACCATTACCGCCGGGCTCTTTGCGGTAGCCGACGGCATGGGCGGTCATAACGCCGGTGAAATCGCGAGCGACCTGGCCATAAAGACACTTCAGACAGAATGCACTTCCGGCCTCCTGACCCCATCTCCGGCTCCTCCTCTGTCCATTCTGGCCGCCGCCTTCAAGAAGGCCAACCGCAAGGTCCTTAACTCCGCCGGGGAGGGTGAACTGAAGGGAATGGGCACGACACTTACCGCAGCACTCGTCGTCGGTGGCGATTTATTTGCAGCCAACGTGGGCGATTCCAGATGCTACGTTATCAATACCCGTGAGACAATCCAGGTTACAAAAGACCATTCCGTAGTTCAGGAACTTATAGATGCCGGCGTTATCACGCCTGCGGAGGCCAGGAACCATCCCCGCAAGAACGAGATAACGCGTGTACTCGGCTACTCCCGGAACGTCGTCCCTGAATTATATTGTGTAAAATTGTATGCCGGCGACAATATACTTCTCTGCACGGATGGCCTCTGTGGCACGCTGGATTCCAGCGAGATGGCAGAGACGGTCATAAATGCCCCCAGTCCCAGCCAGGCCTGCATCGACCTGACGGCCCAGGCCAATCTGGCGGGTGGGCCGGACAATATTTCGGTTATAGTCGTTAAACCAAACAATCTTCCATCCTGGCAGGCCATGATTATGGCCGGTACCAGCATCAGGAGAGCATGATGTGGGCTTTAAGTGACGTCATTTTGTTAATGGTGCTGGTCTATGTGGTCCTGGCACTGGCTGTGGGCACTTTGGTTATTCTGCGCCGGCGCAGGGGACAAGGCTCGAGGTCCAGCCGCGCGAAGACACAAGCCTACGTCCGGTCCGGTAATAACGTATATGTCGTCAATGGACGCTATGAGCTGGTCTCTCCACCTCACAAACAGGGCGGTATGGCCACCATATGGTTTGGTCGCGTCCGCAAAACAGGCCAGCCCTGCATCATCAAGACGCCCCGACGGGGCACTGCCATGGATAACGTTTATCTGGACAAACTGATGCTGGAAGCCAGCTATCTCAAACGACTCAAACACGCCGGCATCGTTAAATATCTTGACAATTTCTACTACAGGGGGGAATTTCATCTGGTCATGGAGTACCTTAACGGTGAAACACTGATGGCTGCGTCGCCCAGGACTCCATACCAGGAGCCGCAGGTCATCGCCTGGGCCTGCCAGTTGCTGGACGCCCTTGCCTATATTCACCGGGCCAGCGTGATTCACCGGGACGTCAATCCGAAGAACATAATGCTGGTCAGCGACGGGACGGTTAAGCTTATCGATTTCGGCACCGCCAAAAACCTGAACGGCTCGGGCAAGGACAAGGCCGACCACGACCCGTTCACCAAGATAACCAACAAGGGTTTCGACATTCCCGAGCTGTTCATCGGTGGCGATTGCGACCAGCGCTGCGACCTCTTCGGCCTGGCGCAGACCTGCATATATATGCTGACCCTCAAGCATCCCAATGAAATTTGCCTGGACCTGTTTAAAGCCAACTGGCCTCGGTCTTATGCTGAAGCCTCCGCCTTCGCCGATTATCTGGTTTCGCGCGGCATTTCCAAACGCACCGCCAAATGCCTGGCACAGGGCATACTGTTCTCACCCGACCGCAGATTTGCCGATGCCAAAGCATTTCGTGCGGCCCTGTCCTCAGCGGAAGGTTATGCAGTAAAGCCCGGCCAGGTCCATTCACGAAAATGAACAACCGCTTATTATTTCTTGCAGTTGCCCTGATTTTCAGTGCTCTTTTACTCATTGCAGGACCACCGGCATATGTCGCAGCACTGGGGGCATCCGATAACGCCACCGTGCCCGGTGGACCTGCCGGCGAGCAGCCTCAGAACGAAATAAAGCCGCCCGTTGACTACACCCAACTGGGACCAAGCTCGCAGTCGGAAGATGCACCTCCAAGCATTATCTCAAGTTTAGTCGACACCTCCGGGCAGGAAAAACTAACGGTAACCGACAACGAAAACTGGTATCTGGATGTGGACATAAACCGCCCCGGCTGGATTTATCTCTATGAATATTTTCCTACGGGACAGCCTTCACCGGGACAGTGGCTGGCCTATAAATTTCAGTTGCCTGAAAGCGGCCTGTGGCGTTTGGGCCCCTTCACTCCTGCTTACGACGAAGCCGAAGGGCAGCATGCGTACCGGCTCTGGTTCTACAGCAATGGCCAGTGGGCTGCCGGAAGCTCCGAGACTGCGCCGACCAACCTCATCTACTGGACATATATAAAATCACTGCCCTCTGAAACGGTAACACCACCGGTAACACCTGCAGAAACCGGATTTATAGCGAAGCTGTACGAATTCTTTGCCACCCCCCTGGCGCTAGCAGCGTCTTTTCTGGTTGTGGTCGTAGCTCTGACAGTGCTGGTGATCTATCTATGGCGGCGGAAACGTCGCGATGCCCGACCCCTACCGCGCAAGTCGGCATCTGCCATCACTGCTGAACCACTGCCGACGGTATCGGCCACGGCAAAACTGATCTTACCCAACGGTGCCGATATCAATATTTATGATACCCCTAAGATGATAGGCCGGGCTGAACTGGCCAGGGCGCTGGGTCTGGATGACCTGGGCCTCATCTCCCGACGACACTTCGAGGTCAAAGTCGACGACAGCACGTTCTACATTGAGGACCTGGGCAGCGCCAACAGCACGCGACTTAATAACCGGGACATCAGCGGCAAAGGTCCCGTCAAACTGGACGACGGCGACGTCATAAAACCAGCCGGCACGGTATCCCTGAAGTTTCACCTACTTTAACCCGCCACGCCCACCGAACCAACCCGCAAACCGCTAATCTCACGGTATTCCATTTTGTCAGCCAACTGTCAGTGAGCTGTCAGCCCTGAGTCAAGCAGCCTGCTTCCGCCGGACGTATATTTAGATTAATGAAATATGCGTTGTTCGGGAGTCTAAAAATGTCACACGTTAAAAAATTGCTAATTTCTCTGCTGGTCATCATAACGGCCTTCTCGTTTGTACTGACAGAAATGTCGCCTGTCATGGCCGAGGATAACCCCATACCACCTGAAAGCCCCGACGAAGCCTGGCAACCACCGGACGAGGTGGGACAGTCGGTGGAGCCATCAGTGCCGGCAGAACCCTACAGCCAGTCGTCGCCCGGACAGTCCTCCTCAGGCCTGTACATGGCACCCCTTACACTTGAGCCGGGCGGGTCGGGCTCCATAGTAAACGCCTATCTGGTCAACAGCTACGGTCAAGTCGTAACCACACTTTACGGCAACCAGTCGATTTATCTCATCGTGTCCTTAAGCAGCCCCGGCTATTTCTATCTCTGGGAATACTACCCCCGCGGCACCTATCCATACGGACACTGGCTGTGCTACAGGTGGTATCGCCCCTACGCCGGCACCTGGAGAATCGGGCCTTTTGTGGCTCAGCCTACCGATCCTTCCGGCCGCTACGTCTGGAGGATGTGGTTCCTCTCAGGCAGTTACTGGTCGACGCGCTCACTGAGCTTCAACTATATTCGCAGTTATTATTATCCGCCGGATATACCCAGTACCATACCACGCTACATACCCCGCCCTGTTCCCGCGCCGGAATACAATCCTGCAGCCTTAATTAACGCATTCAGCGCCAGCAAGTCAGCCATCGAGGTCGGTGAGACCGTGGTGCTGACATGGACAACCAC
>CAYPRI010000072.1:0-7727 GCA_964413085.1 uncultured Dehalococcoidales bacterium | reverse complement strand
GATGTTGCGGAAAAGGAATTTAGACCGAAGGTGTCGGAATGGGAAGCCAAAGCGGAGCATTTGCCGCTCGAGTATGTGAAAAAGCTGGCGGATCTGGGACTACTTGGCCTGTGCCTCCTGGTTGAGTACGGTGGGCAGGGACGCTCTGCCTTTGAGGCCATTTTGGCAATGGAGGAATTGGCCAGGATGTCGCCATTGTGTGCGTCGCCTGTATTTGAGTCTAATGTTGGGCCGGTCAAGGTAATCGAGCAGTTCGGCACCGAAGCACAGAAACAGAAATATATACCGCCTGTCTGTACCGGCGATTCGATGATTTCGGTTGGCATGACAGAGCCGGAGGCGGGGTCGGCACTGACGGACCTGACCACAAGGGCGGTGCTTAAGGGCGACCATTATATTGTCAACGGCATGAAAAGGTTTATTTCCGGCGGCGGCGTCTCAGATGTTTATGTGGTATATGTCAGGCTTAGCGAACAGAAGGGCGCTAAGGGTATAGGCGGACTGATTATCGAGAAAGGTTCGCCGGGTTTTTCTTTTGGCAAGCAGGAGCAGTTCATGGGCCTGAGAGGAATGGCCAGCTGCGACCTTATCTTTGAGGACTGCCGTGTTCCCAAAGAGAACCTGGTTATTAAAGAGGGCGAGTTTAGAAAGTTGATAACGGCCTTTGACCTCGAGCGCTGCGGCAACTCGACCATGTGCCTCGGCATTGCACAGGGAGCGCTGGAGGAAGCCATGGCCTATTCGCAGCAACGGAAACAATGGGGCAAGGAGATATGCCAGTTTCAGGCTATACAGTTTATGCTGGCTGAAATGGCCATGAAAGTCGAGGCCGCCCGCCTGCTTATTTATCGGGCGACAGCCAACGCGGCTACGGGACTACCTGTCCCACTGGAAGCCAACCTGGCCAAGTGCTTTGCCAACCAGATGGTGAGAGAGGTCACGGGAATGGCGCTTCAGATACACGGCGGCTACGGTTATTCCAAGGAATACCCCGTGGAGCGGATGATGCGCGACGGCTGGGGTTGGGGTGTAGCCGGCGGCACCATCGAAATCCAGAGGATTACCATCGCGTCACTTTTGCTGGGTCGCCGGTTCGACCAGAGAAGGTAAAAGGAATTGATATGAGAGAATGTAAAATAGAGCAGAATAAAACGAGCTGCAACTGTACCTGCGAGCCGTGTTCCAGAAAGGGCATTTGCTGCGAATGTATCGCCTATCACAAACGGTCAAGTGAACTGCCGGCATGCTATTTCCAGGCTGATGTGGAGAGGACCTACGATCGCTCCATCGAAAGATTTATAGAGACCTACCGAAGAAGAGGCCGACTGTAGCCCACCTCAGTGAAGTGTGATCAAGGGCGGTTTATACTATAAATGCAGCCGCAGTAGTCCTGCCGGTATAGCTCCCACTTTTTGGCCAGATGTATTGCCCGCTTGAAGCCATCCTTTTTCTTAAAATCCCTGACTATAAATTTCCGGCCGCCGATTTCCTGCCCTATTTCATTGATCAATTTGGCGGACTTATGAGGGCTGATGGTTAACGTGGTGGTAAAGGCGTCGGCACCGCAGGCCAGCATGTAATCGTGTGTCTTTTGCAGCCGCATGCGATAACAGACCGGGCACCTGCGGCCGCCTTCCGGCTCTTCTTTTAGAGTTTCTGTCAGGCTGAACCATTCTCCTGGTTTGTAGTCACCCGCTTCCAGTGGGAAGTTCAATTCGTCGGCTACTTTGCGGGCGACGTCGAGCCTTCTCTGGTACTCTTCCGCGGGATGAATGTTTGGATTATAAAAAAAGCCCAGAACCTGATAGCCTTCTCTGGCCAGTATTTCCGCAGCGCCGGCGGCGCAGACTCCACAGCATATATGTAGCAGAACTTTCATGACGGCATCCTTTGGGCACGCATCAATATAAGCATTATTATAAGACCCAAGGCTAGGCTGGCGGCGCATGACAGAAACATGGTCTCATAGCCTCTAGCATCGGCCACAAATCCCATTATAGTCGGGCCGACGGCCATGCCTATTTGGAAGGAGCACGTGGGTACGGCCATGGATAAAGCGCGACCGCTGGCCGATGAAAAATCAGCAGCCATAGCTAGGCTGGCCGGCATGGCCAAGCCCATGCCAACGCCGAATATGACGCCTATTGCTATAAATTGTGCCAGGCCGTGAAAGAAAGGGAAAAGGGAAACAGCTACGGCGCTTATGCCCACACCGCCCCCTAACAGCAGCTTCCGGTCGATTTTATCGGCCAGCCTTCCGGATGGGGCTCGGAGCAAAGACGAGCTGGCGTAAACGCCCGTGATGATGGCGCCGGCATCGGCTTCAGTCATGCCAAAACGCTGTCCGTAGAGCGGAATGTAGCTGCCGATTGTGCCCGAGCCTAGGGCCACCAGCAACGGTGCCAGCATGACTGCAATCGCCAGCGGGTGCCCCAGCCAGCTCCACGGTGAGACACTGACTTCGGGAGTAGACACGGGCTCATGTGCGATGTCGCGGAGTCTGGAAAAGGCAAGCGCCAGGCCGATAAAGGAAATAGCAGCGCAGCCATAAAAGGCGGCATTGGTGCCGAACCGGCCGGCCAGGAAGCCGCCGGTTATAGGCCCCGCCATCAGTCCCAGTTGCAGCGATGCCGTGTACCAGCCGATAGACGTGCCCCGCCGGTTAGGTGGTGTTAAATCTACAACCAGAGCGATGGCTGCGGGCAGGAAGGCGGCGGCACCGAGGCCGTGGATTGCCCTGACGGCTATCAGAAGTCCAGTATTGCTAGCCAGCGGATATAGCAGCGGAGCCAGAGTGAAAACGATTAATCCGCCCATAAGAAGTTTGGGACGGCCGAATTTGTCGGAGAGCATGCCGAATGGAATAAGAAAGATAGCAGTAACGTAGGAAAGCGTGGCTACTATAATGCCCACTTCTGAGACAGGCGCACCCAGTTGGGCGGCATAAAGAGGTATCACCGGAAACATGAAGCTGAATCCGGCGTAGCCGACGAAAGCCACGACGTACAGGCTTATCAGAGTGTAGGCTAACGAGTTTTTCAATCAAATTCCTTGGCCATACACTTTAACATAAAAGGCTCCCGCTGCAAAAACATGAACCGCACCGTTTGCACTCTGCGAGAGCCGAGAGTGTATGGTAGAATAACCTGGCTGCGATGAAACACGGCAAAGTCTATCTGGTGGGCGCCGGGCCCGGTGACCCTGGCCTGATTGCGGCAAGGGGGCTGGCATGTCTCAGGAACGCGGATGTCGTCATATACGACCGGCTGATAGAGGATAGCCTGCTTGAACAGACATCACCGCGGAGTGAAAAGATATACGTGGGCAAAGGCCGTGGCTGTCACGCTATGGAGCAGAAAGAGATAAACCTGCTTCTGATAGAAAAAGCGCGGCAGGGCAAGACGGTCGTCAGGCTGAAAGGCGGCGACCCATTCGTACTGGGCAGGGGTGGCGAAGAGGCCGAGATTATGTCTGCCAATGGTATTTCTTTCGAGATAGTGCCTGGCGTGTCGTCAGCTTATGCCGTCCCTGCTTACGCAGGCATACCGGTAACGCACCGTCGATTGGCTTCTTCGTTTACCGTGGTAACCGGACACGAAGACCCGGAAAAATCCGAGTCGAGCATCGACTGGGCCAGGATAAGTACTGGCAGTGATACGCTTGTATTTTTAATGGGCATGGGCAATTTATCCCATATAGTAAACAAGCTAATGGAGAACGGAAGGGCGCCGTCGACTCCGATAGCGGTGATAAGCCAGGGCACCACCCCAAGACAGCGGACAATAGTAGCTTCTCTTGGAGACATCAGTTCACGTGCCCAAAAAGAGGGATTTGAGCCGCCGGCGGTGATAGTAGTTGGTGATGTTGTCAGGCTACGCGAGCAAATTCGGTGGTTCGATAACCTGCCTCTGTTTGGCAAGCGGGTCCTGATAACCAGAGCGGAACACCAGACTAAAGAGTTGAGCCGGCTGCTACTGGAACGCGGAGCCGTACCCGTAGAAATGCCTGTTATAAAGATATCTCCTCCCGGCAGCTGGCGGCAGCTGGACGGGGCTATACAGAACCTCAAAAAATACGACTGGATAATCTTCACCAGCGTCAATGCTGTGTATATATTCTGGAAAAGGCTGGCAGCAAAAAAGCTTGATGCGCGCCACTTCAACGGAATTAAAATTGCAGCCATCGGCCCGGCCACCGCTGAGGTCCTTGAGGTCAGAGGTCTGCGCCCCGATTACATCCCAAGAACATACACCAGCCAGGGTTTACTCGCCGGACTTAAAAAACAGGATATTGCGGGCAGGCGAATTCTCCTGCCGCGTGCAGATATAGCCGGCAATGAACTAAATGATGGACTGGTTAATCTTGGCGCTAAAGTCCATCAGGTGACTGCATACAGTACGTCTACCGTTACCAGGCCGGCGACGCAGGCAAAACAGATGTTGCTTAATGGGGAAATCGATGTCATCACTTTTACCAGTGCCTCCACGGTGAGCAGCTTGCTCCAAATACTGGGTCGAAACCAAGCAGTGATGAGAAAGGCCAAACTGGCTTGCATCGGTCCCAACACGGCTGACACGCTGACCGAAAAAGGATTGAAACCTATTGTTGTCGCCAGGCAGCATACTATGGATGGATTAGTAATGGCTATAGAACAGTATTTCAGTGGAAAGGGGAAATGAGATGAGTGGTTTTCCACAATTGCGTATGAGACGCCTGCGGCGAAGTGAAACTTTGCGAGCCCTGATTAGAGAGACAAAGATTGATGTTGGAGACCTGATATATCCGTTATTTGTGGTGGAGGGCAGCAAGGCGAAACAGAAGATATCCTCGATGCCCGGGCAATACCGCTTTTCCAGTGACCTCCTGGCTAAAGAAGCTGAAGAAATTGCCAGGTCAGGTATACCAGCTATAATACTTTTCGGCATACCTCAAAAAAAGGATGAGGTAGCGTCCCAGGCCTACCACCCGAAGGGCGTTATTCAGCAGGCTATAGAAGCCATCAAAAAGGCGACACCGCATTTGCTGGTAGTAACGGATGTCTGCCTCTGCGAATATACCAGCCACGGACACTGCGGCGTGGTCGTCGATGGCGACGTCGATAACGATAAAACGCTGGAATTGCTGGCTAAAACGGCTTTATCACATGCAGAGGCTGGTGCCGACATGGTGGCGCCATCCGACATGATGGACGGGCGGGTGAAGGCTATCCGGCAGGCGCTGGATGGAAATGGTTTTCAAAATATACCCATCATGGCTTATGCGGCCAAGTATGCCTCCGCATTCTACGGCCCTTTCCGTGAAGCCGCTGAGTCGGCGCCGCAGTTCGGCGACCGACGCTCATATCAGATGGACCCGCCTAACTGGCGTGAGGCCTTGAGAGAAGTGGAGCAGGACATTGCAGAAGGAGCGGACATTGTCATGGTCAAGCCGGGGCTGCCTTATCTGGACGTTATTCGCAAAGTACGCGATACCTTCAATTATCCGGTGGCGGCATATAGCGTCAGCGGTGAGTATGCCATGGTCAAGGCAGCAGCACAGCAAGGCTGGCTGGACGAGAAGAGAATTGTTGTGGAAATGCTGACGGCTATCAAGAGGGCCGGTGCTGATATCATCATAACCTATTACGCCAGGGAAGCCGCGCAGTGGTTATGACTTTTAACCTTTGATTCTATTTTCATTCCCTCTCCCTTGATGGGAGAGGGTCAGGGTGAGGGTGAAAATAAAAACTAATCGCTCAAAACAGCTTTTCGAAGAAGCCCGGCGCTATCTGCCGGGAGGTGTGGACAGTCCGGTGCGCGCCTTCAAGGCGGTGGGTGGCACACCGCCTTTCATCAAGCGAGGTCAGGGCGCAAAACTATATGACGAAGACGGCAATGAATATATAGACTACGTCGCTTCCTGGGGGCCACTGATTCTAGGTCACGCACATCCTCGTGTGGTCAGAGACATAAAAAAGGCAGCGGAGAACGGTTCTAGCTTTGGTGCACCGACAAAGCTGGAAACAGCGCTGGCAGAGTTAATCTGCGATGCTATGCCGTCTATGGAGATGGTGCGCTTCGTCAACTCGGGCACGGAAGCCACCATGAGCGCCATCAGGCTGGCGCGGGCCTTCACCGGCCGGAATAAGATAATAAAGTTTGCCGGCTGCTATCACGGGCATTCTGACGGCCTACTGGCCAGGGCCGGCTCCGGGATGGCCACGTTGGGCATACCGAGTTCACCGGGCGTGCCCGCAGCGGTGACCTCAGATACGCTGGTGGCACCATACAATAGCCTCGAGTCGGTGGAGCAGCTTTTCAAGCAGTTCTCCTCAGAAATCGCGGCTGTGATAGTTGAACCTGTGGCCGGCAATATGGGCGTGGTGCTGCCGCAGTCAGGCTTCCCGGAAGGCCTCAGGAATCTGACTGAGCAAAGCGGAGCGCTACTTATATTCGATGAGGTCATTACAGGATTTAGAGTTGCGTATGGGGGCGCTCAGAGCCTTTATAGAGTGACTCCTGACCTGACCTGCCTGGGTAAAATTATCGGCGGCGGCTTACCGGTAGGCGCCTATGGCGGTCGCAGATACATTATGCAGATGGTGGCGCCATCCGGTGATGTCTATCAGGCAGGGACACTGGCGGGAAATCCGTTAGCCATGACGGCCGGGATCGAGACACTCACTATCCTGAAGAAAGCTGGGACCTATGAGACACTTGAGAAAAAAGCCTTGTTTTTGGCTCAAGGAATTTCGGAAGCGGCAAAGAAAGCCGGTGTTGACATCCAGTTACCTCGAATCGGCTCCATGTTCACCATCTTTTTCAATAAACTCATCGCAACTGATTATGAAACCGCTTCCACGGCAGATACCGCGCTGTATGCTAAGTTTTTCCATCAGATGTTATCTCAGGGCCTCTATTTTCCGCCATCACAGTTTGAAACCGCCTTTGTCTCTACAGCACACACTTACAGTGATATTCGGGCCACAATTGCCGCGTGCAGAAAAGCTTTTAATTCTCTATCTTAGTTAAAAAGGAGATATTGATGCCGCACTGGACAGAGGAGCTCTTCCAAGATAATCCTCAACTGTTTTTGAGCATACTGAGGCAACTAAATCCGCAGGCGAGGGCAGAGATAAAAGAGATTTTGAACCTGCTGGAATTGCAGGGCTACCATCCGAAAAGGGTGCTGGACCTGAACTGCGGTATCGGCAGGCATTCCCTGGAGTTGGAGAAACGCGGGCTAGAGGTGCTGGGAACGGATTTATCGGCGGCTTACATCAAGATAGCCGAACAGAGGGCCCAGAAGCAGAGTCTAGCTGATAAGGTGCGCTTCAAAGTGGCCGATATGAGACAGATTCAGTCTGCGCTTTCCGACGAAGAGCCTTTCGACGGCATATTATGCCTGTGGACATCGTTCGGTTTCTACGATGATGAAACCAACGATGATATCTTACGGCAGTGCCTAGAAATAGTTAAGCCGGGCGGGTTCTTTGCCATGGACATCGTCAACAGGGACTGGCTACTGCGAAACTTCGTAGAACGCCGCTTCGAAAGAATTAAAGACCGGCTTGTCCTGTATGACAGTCAGTTTGATGCCAGAACATCACGGCACAAGGATAAATGGACCTTTTTGAGAAAGATTAACCAGGATACATTTGTAATCGAGGGCAACATACAGCTGGATTTGCGCGTTTGGAGTTTGCATGAGCTGATACAGATGTTTGAAAGAACAGGCTGGAAATTCCA
>CAYPRI010000071.1:0-7788 GCA_964413085.1 uncultured Dehalococcoidales bacterium | reverse complement strand
TTGCTGATTGCAACTGGTGCAGCACAAACATTGGCGACCCTGATTACTGTATACGGACTGTTTATGGCACCGATCGGATGGGGCTGGGCAGGCTTTGTCTGGGGTTATGCCTTTATTTGGTTCCTTATTACAGACCGGGTGAAGTTGATAGCAAACAAGATTCTTAGTCAGCGGCACTCCGGGTTGTATCCAAGAGAAGCCAGAGTATAGAAGAATATATGTTAGCTTATCTTGCGTTAAAACATGTAGGTGACGCTTAAAAATTTTGACAACGTATATATGAATGTGGGACAGTCTGGACAGTTCCCGAACTCGTGTTTGCTAAGAAGCAATTTATTCTGGCTTTGAAACGGCTCCTCATTTCCTTTTTGAGATTGACAAACTGCTGACTTATTCACTTAGCGACACTGTTAGATATAGTATTGTTAACTATTTTATTAACAATAATAACATTTATGTTATAGTACTTGACAAATCTATTATATATGCTAAAATATTTATCAGTTCGGTGGTGGATTGGTGTGAAAGGTGAGTTTAATGTCAGTTAACAAACAGGGGAAGGGTAGAGATAGTCTTCTAGGCGGCAGCAACTATACTATGGCTATAGCAGTTAAATTAACCGGCGTTGAATCTCACCGTATCCGGAGATACGAAGAAGGGGGTTTACTGACGCCGCAAAGAACTAGAGGCAACCAGCGGGTTTTCTCTTCCGAAGATATCGAATTGATAAAAAAGATTGCCAGCCTGGAGGACGAGGGTATTAACGTTGAGGGAATTAAAGCGATTTTGGCTATGAGGAAAGGAGAGCGGGACTAGCCGTTAGATAGATAGACAGGTGACTTTTGTGGGGCTCAAGCTATCCGGCGCCTGGGTTTTATGAAGGTTACTTTTAAATAGACTGGATAGCTGCGGACTCACACAGGAATGAGCCCGCAATTTTTATTAAAAATGGCATTGAGGGAGGTGGTAATATGTCCTTAGATTAATACCGGAACTGCTGATTACAACCATGTGTTATTTAAGCTATGCCTGCGGCAGACTATTCTGTTTTGGCAAGTAAAAAACCGGTTAAAGTATCAAGGCAATTAATTAAAATAAAAATAATTAGAAAAAGGAGATATTCAAAATATGAAAAAACCCTGGGGTATGATTAGTTACATACTTTTCTTCATCGGTCTGGCTCTCGCTGTCATTGGTGGCTTAGTCTTTCCCGAAAACACCATTGTGGCTCTGGTATTGGTGGTTATTGGACTCATTATCGGCTTGATACATATTTGGGCCAAGGACACCAATAAGCTGCTTCTGGCAGCCATCGCTTTACTGGCAATGACAGCTGCTTTCGCACCGCTTACACTGCTGGGGATAGGTAAAATGGTTGGCTCTGTTCTGGTGGATTTCGCCGCTCTGATGGCGCCGATAGCGCTAATCGCAGCAGTTAAAGCACTGATTGAAGTAGGAATGGAGAAGAAATAGCGAGCTGATCGACGAGTAAGACAGCCGGATAGTTCATGGCCGCAAGCTTTAGCTTTTTACTTACTCTGGACCAAAGAGAAAACGGGGGTTGGGAATAAAATTGCCCAACCCCGTTTATTTATTACCAAAATCTAAAAAAGTAATAGTCTTATCTCAATGGTGGGCCAGTCTGGACAGTTCCCGAACTCGTATTTGAGAAGAAATATCTAATCCCGGCTTTGCTACAGCTCCTTTTTTCACTTTAAATAGTCAAAGTTCTATGGACCAAGCAGTAAACGTAACCTTAGAGAATATGATAGGGCAGCACGGTAATAGGTGCGAGGTAAACAATATACTATTGATGTGGATAGGCAATAAGCCTAAGCTCCCAGCATTTCCTTCTTCCGGAGCACCTTCTCCACGTCCTTCTTGGCACCGACCTTCTGGAAGGTAGCGAGGGCTTCATCTAGGTCTTCATGTGCCTTCTCCCGGTCTGCTTTTCGCCCGTGGGTCAGGTACATGAGGCCCCTCTCATATAATGCCTTGGCCTCGTCCCAGGGCAGCTGGTATTGCCTGTTTATTTCAATGGCTTTGTCAAATGACTCAACCGCTGTTTTCCAATCCTTACGCGCTGTGGCCAGCATACCCTTAGTTGTACATACTAGTGCGGGCAATCCATACCAGTTCTGGTCAGGCTTCAGCAGCTCGAAGCCCCTGTCCACATACTCTGCCGCCTTCCCAAGTTGCCCTATTTTGACGTAAAGCTCAGCCAGCACAGGTAATACCCACAGCTCAAACAGCACGTTGCCCCCATTGCGGCAGATTTCCAGACTTTTCAATAGAAGCTCTTCGGCTTTCTGAAAATTTCCCTCCTCCAAATTGAGGCTACCCAGTGCCAGACAACAAGCGCTCACGGCGGCTACGTTAATGTCCTGATGGGCGGATATTGCCCATTCCAGATACTCTCTGGCCTTGTCCCATTCGCCCTGGCGGAGATAGTAAAATCCAATACCGGCAACGTCCTCAAAGGGGCACGCTCCCCAGGTTCCTCCTACTGTGTCCTTTTCCTGTATGGTCTTGACCGCATGGCATTCCGATTCAGCCTTAGCAACTTCACCAGAGAGTGTATATATTAATGTCAGGGGACGCCTCAGGCCAAGCTCAGCCAAAGGTATACCGAACTTTGCCGCCTCGGGGAGAATCCTTTCCCCCCATTTGACGGCCCTTGGGACATCCCGCACCAAGGCCAATGTAAGAGCCAGCTCATGTCCCAGTATCATAATGATAATGGGATGCCCCACCTTTTGGACGGGGAGCCAGTTCTCCTCATTATAGGCTATACCTTCATCTATCCGCCCGGTATACATCCAGGCTGTGCCCAGGCTAGTGCCCATGGGCACGCCTAGCTTAGCAAACATGTCTACGGCGGTCTGAGCCCATTTAAGGGTGGTAGCCGGTTGGCCTAAATGTAGATATCCGTGTGCCATGCGTTGATATAGCAGCCCTTTTTCCACACTGTCGGGGTCTTCTTCTACTATAGCCTTGACCGTCTGCAAGTGTTCCAGACCCTTATCCTCTCTGCCCATACCTCCGTATATCTGTTGGATACCCATGTGTGTTCGTATTATGTTTTGTTTGTTGCCATGGGCGATAGTGGACTTGAACCACTGACCCCCTGCGTGTAAAGCAGGTGCTCTAACCACTGAGCTAATCGCCCAAAAATGGTACGCCTGGTGAGATTTGAACCCACGACCTCAGCCTCCGCAGGGCTGCGCTCTATCCGCTGAGCTACAGGCGCATGATGCCGAAGGTGGGATTTGAACCCACACATCCTTACGGATACTACGTCCTGAACGTAGCGCGTCTGCCATTCCGCCACTTCGGCGTGGGCAGTACTGGATTTGAACCAGTGACCTCTTGCGTGTGAAGCAAGCGCTCTAACCGCTGAGCTAACCGCCCGGAACCGTTCTATTTTAGTAGGAAAAAGTGGCTTTGTAAACAGACACCTCTTGCCTCGTCAGACTTCTGCACGGACATTACGACTCTGCTCCACGGAAATCAACTCTGCGGCGTAAGCAATAGTAAAAGCGCGATTCTAAGATATTGCTGCAATTAGATTAAACCATCCCTAAAATTTTCTTACTAATAAATTAACATTGCATCTTTGTTTGTTGTTAAATGCACATAAAGCTGCTACGCTTTCTAGTATAAAGGCAGTAAAAAAACAAGTCGTGAACCAGTACAAGAAACCAGTGATAAAACCTATAGTCAGGGTTGGGATATGCTCTCTGACAGTAAACCTGATTCTGGTAATAGCCAAACTGTCATTATCTTTAATAACCGGTAGTTTGGCGATCCGTGCTGATGCTATTCATTCGCTCGTTGATGTTTTTGCCTCAATAGCACTCATACTCGGGCTCGTTATTTCTGGAAGAAAGAGCAGGAATTTCCCGTATGGTTTGTATAAGGTTGAGAATCTAGTTTCAGCAATAATTTCGCTGCTACTCTTTTTTGCAGCATATGAAATAGTGTCCGAGGCTATCAGGGGAACGACAATAGGCACATACGACTTTTGGGTGCTCATCGTAATGGCCCTGCTGGTGCTTATACCTTTCTTCTTCGGCCGTTATGAGTTAAACGCAGGTAAGAAATATAATTCTCCCAGCCTCATAGCTGACGGCAGTCAATTCAGAGCGGATGTGCTGGGCTCTTCGATTGTATTTATTGCCATTCTTGCCCAACTTTTTGGCTTCCCGCTGGACAGGATTGCCGCAGGAATCGTTGCCCTTTTTATAGGCTATGCAGCCTGGGGCCTGCTGGTCAACAGTATGCGGGTATTGCTAGATGCTTCTGTACATCACGATATAATTGAGAAGGTCCGTTCCGCTGTCCAGAGTCAGCCAGAGGTAAGCACTGTGAAAGACCTCGTGGGCCGTAATTCCGGACGTTTCATTTTTATGGAAGCTACTATTACTATGCGCACCACCGACCTCAAAAAAGCCCACCTGATAAGCCAGAAAATTGAGCAAACAGTTAAGGAAGCCGTGCCGAACATCGACCGCGTACTGATACACTATGAGCCGGAGACCAAGGTTCAGAATAGGTACGCAGTTACTCTCGAAAACCGTGATGGGGAAATCAGCGAAGATTTCGGTAAATCTAACTATTTCGCACTGGTAGACATCGACAGCAGGCAGAAAAAGGTGGTATGGCAGGAAATCGTCGCCAATCCTTATCTTGATGTTGAGAAAGGACGTGGTATAAAGATAGCCGAGTTCCTTCTGACATATAAACCGGATGTGGTAATAGCCAGGGAGAATCTAACGCACAAAGGGCCTGGTTATGCTCTCGATGATGGAGGAGCCGAGGTCAGGCGGACAGAAGCAAAATCTTTAGTCGAGCTGCTAAATCAGCTAACGGCCAGCGCAAGTTAGAATAGTGTGCCGGGATCTTTTTTGCAAGCATAGAAGTAAAACGAACAAGCTTTACTCTGGGAATAGCCTTTTTAAAAAACAGGCGCTGTGCCAGGCTCGCTGCAGAATAGAGCTGTCTTCTTCCTTGTTTTGGACCTCAATAACTATTTCGCCGCCAAAGTCGACACCGGCCAGCGCATCTAAAAACTGAGGCCAGTTGATTTTGCCCTCGCCCGGCGGCAGATGGTCGTCATATACCTCATTATTGTCATGGGCATGAACCAGAGTCAGATATGATGCGAAAATCCTGATACTTTTCTGGAGATTGCCCGCCAGGAAACTGTGTCCGGTATCCAAGCAAATGGCGAGATTTTGCTGCGGCAGTCGCTTCAGAATCCACTGCAACTCTTCGTTCCTGCCGCCAACAAGATGCCCCAGCATATTTTCGATAACCAGCTTTATATTGCTTCTCTGACAGTAGCCATAGATTTCAGTCAGGCTGCGCAGGCTCTGGCTCATACGTCCGGGTATATCTTTATTGGCCTCATTAACCACGCTGCCGGCGTGCACCACCAGTTTAGTACCTCCGAGAATTCTCAGTGCGTCCACAGCGGCCGTAACCTCGGCTACGGAACGCTTGCGGTCTCCCTCATCAAGCATGGTCAGGTCAATTGACTCACCGTAAGGCGCATGCATAGAAACAGTGTGCAAATCCAAATTGTCCATTTTATCTCGCACTCTAGTAACTAAATCCAGGTCTTTGTAGTCAAAATGCATGGCGTGAGCAGTTACCTCTATTAATTTGAAACCTGCCTCTTTAATTTGCAGCAAGACTTCAAGCAGAGGCTGGTCGAGTAAAATACCGGTGGACAGGGCAATTGGCCAGTTCATCGCTTAAGCGCCTTAAGCAGCGGTTCCCGATAGTCCGCCAAATTAAAACCACACCAGGGATGCGGACAAAAACCCTGTTCCTGATGAGAAACACAATTGAAATCGCGCAGGTCGTCCACACCTGTGGCTACCAGTCCGCAGAAAAGTCGGACATAGAAATCAGCGCGGGTGCCGGCATCATAGTTGAGCCAGGCACTGCCCCAGCCGAAATCCCTTTCGAATTTGGAACAAATCAGGCCGGCTACATCTCTCGGATGCCAGCCCTGGCTGACCAGCACACGGGAAACATTCTGTAAATTATTTGGCTTGGGCAAGGCGTCATTGGGGCTGGAAAGCGGCAGCGATACGCATGGAGGAAGCTGTTGCAAGTCCATAAGGTCATAGCCCGAAGGCCAGTCTTTGGGTTCATCCTGATATCCCGATTCGAAGTATTTGTGAAAACGGCGCAGGTCTGATTTCAGATATTGATTAATCAAGTCCGAGGTACCCTGGCTTGCCTCTGGTATTTGGGCTTCGATTTTTTCGGCGTACCCCGCAGCCAGTTTTAAATTAGCGCGCATGTCAAGAAGATGCTGCCAGGATTGGTCGCTTCTGGGTAAACAGACGAGACATAAATCCGGATGCCGGACCTTATGGTATACACTGAAGGCACAGTGAGTGTACCGCATATGCAGTGGGTCGCCGTATGCAGAAAGATCCAGTGAGACAGAGGCGCGTCTGCCTGCTGGTGAGCCAACAACCAATCCGGTCACCACGGTTGGCAGTTCAGCTTGGCCTGAGACCAGCAGTATCCGGTGCACCAGGTATTCAAGTACTAATCCCATAGCCGAATTATTGCGTCCTTTTCTCAGCGAAACAGTCCCTTCGGTAAACGGGTGGTCGTGCTCATACTTGGCTTCCAGCGTTGGCAGCATGCGACCGAACGTTTGGAGCTTCTGGGCTGCAGGTGTGGAATCGCCGATGCGCCAAACAAAATGATATCCCTGCCCTGTCATAACAGCAATGTGCTCTATACCAAGCGACAGAAGTTCCCGCCTCACCATTTGAAACAGCGGCTCCATCTGGCTGAAGGCTACGGCGGGATTTACCAGCGCTTCGTCCGGGAAATCTGCGTTCTGATAATCCAGGTCTATAATGGCCAGAATGGACCTATGGTCCCACAGGGAGCGGAAAACATCGACTCCCCTATCAGTAATGCTGTGTAACTGTGCACAGGGGAAAGTGTTATCTTTCTCAGGTATACCCAGACCGGCCGTCACGTGGCCGTTGGTCACCAGGAACTGTGCAGTGCACGTACCAGGGTTGCCGGCCGAACCACCGCAGTATTCAATAACTCTTTCGACCACCTGTGAAGAATCATAATATGATTTTTCAGCTTCGTACATGGGGCCTTCAATTATATATTAGAGAAGCCACACGCAGGCGTCAATCCGCAACAAAAGAGGGAACTGGAGTTGTAAGACGGCTTCCGCCACAACCGGCGGCTTCAGGAAGGTACGACTATTCCTTTTTATCGGGCAGGCGGCGGACGCTGTTGGACTTGCATTTTGGGCATACCCTTTCCTGCAAGCCTTTCTTGGGGTCAGGATTATTTTTATATTCAAAACCGCAGTGGAGGCACTTCAGCTGTTCTTCCATTGTTACACCTTAGCCGCGTCGCTTAATTCGTCCTCGACCTCTTCTTCCTTGGCCTTGCGTTTTTGCTCGGCAAGCGCCTTTCGAGCATGGCTTATCTCCTCCGGCGTTACCTTCTGCCGCATCTCTTCCAGCCCGCGCATTATCTGGGCAAACCTCGGGCCCTCAGCGGCGCTTATCCATTCCAGCTGCAGCCGCTCAGGCCTGATGCCCAGTTTCTCCAGCTTATTCCACAGCTTATCCGCGCGTCTCATGGTCCAGTGGTTGGCGCTTATATAGTGGCAATCCCCCAGATGACATCCGGACAGCAGCACGATCGGCGCGCCCTTTTCGAAGGCACGCAGTATAAAGCTCTCGTCAACACGGCCACTGCACATGGTTCGAATGAAGCGGTTAT
>CAYPRI010000070.1:0-8047 GCA_964413085.1 uncultured Dehalococcoidales bacterium | reverse complement strand
TAAGCGTAAGCGATGTGCAGTATTGTTTCTTCATCGAATGGTTTGCCGATAATCTGCATACCAAAGGGCAAACCGTCGACGAAGCCAGCCGGCACCGATATAGCCGGCAGGCCGGCGATGTTTATGGGCAGAGTACAAACATCGCTAAGATACATTTGAATGGGGTCGTCGACCTTTTCGCCTAGCTTGAACGGCACGGTAGGCGAAGTAGGCGTAACCAGCGCGTCGTATTTTTCGAAGGCGTCTTTAAACTCCCTTATTATCAAGGTGCGCACTTTTTGAGCCTTGAGGTAGTAGGCATCGTAGTAGCCTGCTGAAAGTGCATATGTACCCAGCATAATGCGCCTTTTGACCTCGGCGCCGAAGCCGAACTGCTTTGTTTTCTCCATGGCTTCCCACATATTGCTGGTATCCTGATAGGAGTAGCCGTACTTAACGCCGTCGTACCGAGCGAGATTTGCCGAAGCTTCGGAAGGTGCGATTATATAATAAACAGCAAGTGCATACCTGGTCAGCGGCAGGGAAACCTCACGGTCAATTTTGGCGCCGAGTTCCTGTAGTTTTTTTATAGCGGCTTCTATACCGGCTCTTACTTCCGGCTGCATCCCCTCAACGAAGTACTCTTTAGGTATGCCTATTTTCATTCCCTTTATGTCCGAATTAAGTGACTTGGTGTAGTCCGGCACCGGATTAGTAACCGATGTGGAATCTTGCGGGTCATGGCCGGCGATAACATTAAGTACCAGGGCGCAGTCAGTGACGTCCTTGGTTACTGGGCCGATCTGGTCGAGTGAACTGGCGAAGGCAACCAGGCCATAGCGACTGACCCTGCCGTAGGTTGGTTTCAAGCCGACCACGCTGCAGAATCCGGCAGGCTGGCGGATGCTGCCGCCGGTATCAGAGCCGAGTGCGTATATCGCTTCGTCGACAGCCATCCCAGCCGCTGAACCACCGCTGCTGCCGCCCGGGACTCGGTCTAAGTCCCAGGGATTCCTTGTGGGAAAGAAGGCCGAATTTTCCGTTGATGACCCCATGGCGAACTCGTCCATGTTGGCCTTGCCCAGTATTACCACATTGTCCTTCTTGAGCTTTTCTATAACTGTGGCATCGTAGGGAGGTATGAAGTTTGCCAGGATTTTTGAGGAGCAGGTGGTTTTTATACCCTTGGTGCAGATAACGTCTTTAATTAATGCGGGAATGCCGGTTAACGGTTTTATTTTACCGCTGCCGATAGCTTTATCCGCGGCTTTCGCCTGTGTCAGAGCCACATCTTCACATGTGGAAACACAAGCCTGGACTTTCTTTTCTACACTCCCCAGATGCTCGAGACAGGCTTTAGTCAGTTCGACTGAAGATATTTTCTTTTCTTTTAGCAGCTTGTGAGCCCGGCTTATGGTTAATTGATGGAGGTCGTTCATAGTTATTCCAGGACCGCCCTGACTTTGAAGCAATTACCTTCACGCTGAGGTGCGTTTGCCAGTATATCTTCTGCTGGATATGACGGCTTTGTTTCGTCTTGCCTGAGTATGTTTTGCAACGCGATAGATTGAGCAGTGGGTGGCACATCTGTGGTGTTAAGCTGTTTAAGTATCTCGAAGTTTTCGAGTATATTCGATAGCTGAATCCGGAATTTTTCAATTTCCTCTTCACTCAGCCCTAATCTGGCCAGCAGAGCTATGTGCTGTACTTCTTTGCGTGTGAGTTTCATGACACTTTAGCTAGGTTGGAATATCGGTCATTATAACATAAGTCGCCATCGTGAGACTCTGTATACGTATTTGCTGCCGTAGCCTGTCTGAGTGAAATAGATAAGTACCAGACTAATCAAGTCAAGATCCCTTTCTTGACGATTACAGGTATACATTGCTACAATTGCCACTGGCCTTTTCGGCCAAATCAGACTGGAAAGAGGTGCCATAAGTGCATCATTTCGAACCGGGAAAAATTCGCAACGTCGCTATACTGTCGCATTCCGGTGCCGGAAAAACATCATTGGCTGAAGCAATGCTCTTTGATGCCGGGGCTATAAGCCGGATGGGCAGCGTTACCGACGGCACTACCACTTCGGACTTCGATCCTTCGGAGATAAAGAGACAGATAAGTCTTAACCTTTCCTTGCTGCCATGCCAGTGGAAGGACTGTAAAATTAATCTGCTGGATACTCCGGGCTATCCCGATTTCGTGGCTGAAGTTAAAGAAGGTCTGGCGGTAAGCGAAGCCGCGGTTATTATCGTTTGTGCTGTGTCCATGGTAGAGGTCGGAACCGAGCAGGTCTGGAAATATGCCGCTGAAGCCAAACTACCCCGACTTATTTTCGTGAATAAAATGGACAGGGACAATGCAAACTTCTTCAATACCTTAAAAGATATTGAATCCAAGCTGGGAGCCAGATGCTTACCTGTTCAATTGCCCATAGGTTCACAGAAAGATTTTCAGGGCGTGGTGGACCTGATAACCAGAAAGGCATATGCAGGCAACCCTCTAAAAGAGACTGAAGTTCCGGCATCTTTGAAAAGCGATGTTGATTCATATCGAGAGAAGTTAGTTGAAGCTGTTGTGGAGGTGGATGACGAGCTTATTACCAAGTATCTAGAAGGCGAAGAGATAAGCGAAGACCAGATTCACAGATGTATTAAAGAGGCTACCAGACAAGGCAAACTGGTCCCGGTGCTTCTTGGCTCTGCCCTGAAAAACGTGGCGGTCACTCCACTTATGGATTCAATACATGATTATCTGCCTTCACCTGTTGAAAGAGGAAAACTAACAGCCACAAACGTATCTAAGAACGCTGAAGAAGCCGTTGAACCGATGGCCGGAGGGCCGGCATCAGCTTTTGTTTTCAAGACGACGAACGACCCCCGTGTGGGCAAGTACAGCTATTTTCGCGTTTATTCAGGAACTATCTCCAGCAATTCGCAAGTCTGGAATGTTAATAAAAGCGTTACCGAGCGCATAGGGCAGCTTTTTGTTTTACGGGGCAAGACACAGGAACCGACGCCGCAACTGAGTGCCGGGGATATCGGTGCGGTTGCGAAATTGGCATCGACTAACACATGTGATACGCTCGGAACCAAAGAGCACCCTCTGAAATTCGCCCCAATAGAGTTTCCATCACCGCTATTAAGCATGGCGGTACATCCGAAATCGAGAGGCGATCTGGACAAAATGAGCATAGTGCTGCCTAAAATCTGCGAGGAAGACTTTACTCTAAAAGTACAGCGAGAGGCTGACATGGGGGAGATACTCCTCTGGGGAATGGGCGAAACGCATCTCGATGTGGCCGCCGAGAAGCTTGCTGCCAAGTTCGGCGTGGAAGTTACGTTGCAGCGACCTAAGGTACCGTATAAAGAGACTATTAATACACAGACAGAGGCTGAATACAAACATAAAAAGCAAACCGGTGGCCACGGACAGTACGGGCATGTACTTTTGGAGCTTGAGCCCTTGCCCAGAGGTACCGGCTTCGAATTTACCGAGAGAGTCGTTGGCGGCGCGGTGCCCAGAAACTACATCCCGGCTGTGGAAAAAGGAGTCAACGAAGCCAGGATGGAAGGTATTCTGGCCGGATACCCTGTGGTTGATGTTCGAGTGACGCTGTTCGATGGAAGCTCTCACCCGGTTGATTCTTCAGATATGGCTTTTAAAATTGCGGCAGCTCAGGCTTTGAAGAAAGGGCTGACTGAAGCGCAGCCGGTCCTGTTGGAGCCGATTGTGAACATTACAATTACAGTACCTGATAATCTTACCGGCGACATAATCAGCGACCTCAACACGAAAAGAGGCAGAGTTCTCGGTATGAATCCGGGAAATGGTGTCAATGTTATTCAGGCGCAGGCACCCCTCGCCGAAGTGCAGCGATACGCTGTAGACCTGAGGTCAATGACACAAGGTCGCGGCACTTTTACCATAGAGTTCAGCCACTACGAAGAAGTGCCTTCTCAAATAGCCCAGAAGATTATTGCTCAGAAAAGCAAACAGTAAGTCTTAAATTAACCGGCTACAAGTTCCTTGATCTTCTGTGTAAACGAAGGCAGGACCTGTTTCCAATCGCCAACTACGCCGAATCTAGCTTCCTTGAATATATTAGCTTCGGGATCTTTATTGATGGCGATTATAGTTTTGGCTCCCGAGCAACCGGCCAAGTGCTGGCTGGCTCCTGAAATGGCCACGGCAATATAAACATCGGGAGACACGATTTTACCGGTAAGACCGATCTGCCATGATTCAGGAACCCATTTATTATCTGAAGGAGGCCTGGAAGCTCCAACGGCGCCCTTAAGTATCTTGGCCAAATCTTCAAGCTGTTTAAAGCCATCGGGTCCACCGATGCCTCTGCCGCCCGATACTATTATGGACGCATCTTCTAGTTTAACTCCGGCTACCTCTTCTTTAACCGTATCCAAAACCTTGGTCCGTATCTTAGCCGGATCCAGATCAGCTTTTATGGCAGACACCTCTCCTTTTTTAGCATCGTCTGGCGCCAGCGGTGTCATAGCTTTCTGCCTAACAGTTACCATTTGAGGTAGCAGGTCTGAGATGAAGGTAGCCTTGGCGTTACCGCCGTAAACCGAGCGTGTTTCTTGTAGTAGCTTGGAGGCGGGATCAACCGTTAGTTCGATGCAGTCCATGGCCAGAGCTGTTCCGAGCCTAAAGGCCAGCCTGGGGGATAAATCTCTACCAACCGCAGTTTGACCGAACAGTATAGCCCTGGGTGAAATTTCCTTGACTGCCTTTTCCGTGACGACCACGTAAGAATCGGTTTGATAGTCCTTGAGCAGCGGATCTTCAATAGTATAAACCTTATCGGCGCCGAAGCTGAGGGCTTTTTTAGCAGCGTCATCAAGTTTATCACCAACCAAAATACATAAAAGTTCTTCTTTAAGTTGATCAGCCAGATTCCGGCCGCCGCCTAGGAGCTCGGATGTAATCGGGGCGAGTTTACCGTCAGCTAGTTCGCCGTATACCATAATGCCTTTATTTTCAGCCATTTATATCCTCCTAAAGTTACTTGTCGGTTCTAGATTACCTTGGCTTCTCGCAGTCTTGCTGCTAGCTTGGCTCCAGCATCAGCCGGGGTGTCGGCCTCGACGATTTCGCATTTCCCTTCCTTTACCGGCTGGAACAGTTTAAGAAGCTTGGTCTTTCTGCCGGCTTCACCCACCTGAGATGGCTCTACGCCGATATCTGCCGGTTTCCATATAACCGGCTGCTTTTTGGACGCAGCCATGATTCCTTTAAGGGTGGCGTAGCGTGCTTCACCGAGTTCGTTACTGACTGTAATTAGAGCTGGCAGCGTTACCTCGATTACCTGGTAACCATCGGTGATAACTCGCTCTACTTTAGCCTTGCCGTCCGTGGCTTCAACTTTCTTGGCCACGGTCACGCTGGGGATACCCAGTATTTCAGCGATTCCTGAACCAACTTGACCGGCGTCCCAGTCAGCTGCTTGGCGTCCGCAGAAGATGATGTCGAACGGACCGGCCTTCTTGATGGCCGCAGCTAATGCAAATGCAGTAGACCAGCTGTCGCCGCCTTCAAAAGCAGGGTCTTCAAGGAGGATGAGTTCATCAGCCCCCATGGAAAGTGGCTTCTTCACCACATCGCGCAGTAGATTATTTCCAAGGCTAATCACAGTTATTTTACCGCCCTGCTGGTCCTTGATTCTCAGAGCTGCTTCCACAGCCTGCTCATCGAAGGGACTGACAACAGGTGCTACTCCAGGAGGTGGTATCACCTTATTGCTTGCCGGGTCGATTTTGAAGCTGGCAGGTGGTGCCTCCGGGTCCAGGATCTGTTTACAGCAAACAATTATATTCAGGGGCATTATTCTTCCTCCTCAGATAATTTTGTTTGTTGGCTTGAGCCAATCGTATACTGTATGTTAATTGAGGCTGTTTGTCAAATAAAATACCTTGCCCTAAAGGGCAATTTTGACTACCCTGCTGGTACTATTATAGTCCCGGATAAAACTGAACGTAGCGTTTTTAAGATGCCGACATATCATCTGGCTTATTTCCGCTTCCTGTCCCTGCCCTATTTCCATTATTAGGCAGCCATCGGTCATTATCTTGGTTTCTGTCTGTTGCAGCAGTCTTTCGATGCATTTGAACCCACTTTTCCCGCCTTGGAGTGCTATCCGAGGTTCGTATCCGGTAATTTCAGGGCTTAAGCTCGGAATCTCGGAATTACTTATATATGGCAAGTTGGCCACAATCAAGTCGACGGGTTCTAATAAAGGAGCTAACAAATCACCGGCCACTAGACTTACCTGTTCGATAACCCTGTGGTGACAGCAGTTTAGGGCAGCTACCTCCAGGGCCAAGGGCGAAATGTCGATAGCATAAATTTTGATGGTCGGCAAGTTTAGTGCGAGGCTGATGGCTATAGCCCCGCTGCCAGTTCCGATGTCTGTGGCCAGCAGAGGTCTTTTTAGGTACAGGCTTTTGTTACGGGCGAAGTCAAGAGCGGCGTCGACTAGTAGCTCTGTTTCCGGACGTGGGATTAAGACTCGGGAGTCCACGTACAAATCTATGCCATAGAATTCCTTGTGGTTCAGGATATATGCTGATGGCTCTCGCTTGAGGCGGCGAGCCAGTAACTCGTCCAGCCTGTCTTTTTCGTCAGTGCTAAGAGCTTGTTGAGGTTGAGTGTATATTTGGACCTGAGATAAATTGGTTGCACAGCCGAGTAATAGCCTGGCCTCAGTAAGGCTGTCTTCGATGCCATTTTTGGAGAGGAGCAAAGCAGATGCATGGAGCGCACGTATTAAGGTCACAGGCTGGCACCCTCCAGCAGCTTGACCTGCTCATCTGTGGCCAGGGCGTCGATTAAATCGTCGAGGGCGCCATCCAGTATTCTCGGTAAATTATGAAAAGTCATATTGATTCGGTGATCGGTGACACGGTCCTGCGGGTAATTGTAGGTTCGGATTTTTTCGGCTCTTTCGCCGCTGCCTATTTGAGAGCGCCGTTCTTCGGTTATTTCCTCATTTTTCTTGCGCAGCTCTTGGTCTAAAAGACGGGCTCTGAGAACGGCCATTGCCTTCATCCTGTTTCTTAATTGAGAGCGTTCGTCCTGGCAGGTGGTCACTATGCCGGTAGGTAAGTGGGTAATACGCACAGCGGTAGTCACCTTATTGACATTCTGGCCGCCGGCGCCACCGCTTCGGAAAAAGTCGATCTTTATGTCTTCCGGTTTTATAGCCACCTCAACCTCTTCGGCTTCTGGCAGGACGGCCACGGTGGCTGTAGACGTGTGTATTCGTCCTGAGGCTTCAGTGACGGGCACTCTCTGGACGCGATGGACTCCGCTTTCATATTTCATTCGACTGAAGGCGCCTTTACCCTTGATTTCGAAGATTATTTCCTTGAACCCGCCGAGCTCGGTCTGGTTGCTATCGATGATATCAAAGTGCCAGCCTTTATTCTGGGCATATCTGCTGTACATCCGGAAGAGTGCTGCGGCAAAAAGAGAGGCCTCTTCGCCGCCAGTGCCGGCTCTGATCTCCATGATAACGTCTTTATTCTTGTTGACGTCTTTCGGTAGCAAGGCTATCCGGAGTTCGTGGAGTAAATTGTCCTGTCGTTTCTTAAGGTTGGCTATTTCTTCTTTGACGACAGATATCATATCCGGCTCCAGTCCGTCGTCGAGCATGGCCTGGGTATCTTGCAGCTCTTTGGAAACGGACTTGTACTGGCGGAACTTGGTGACGATATCTTCAAGGCCGGCCTGTTCCTGGGCTAAGGTTTGAAGGCGTGATACATTCGACGATATTTCAGGCTGGGCAATAAGTTCGCTCAATTCCTTATATCTTTTTTCGATTGATTCCAATCTGTTTATCATAGCTGTTTTTCACTGAAATTATATCATAGCTTCGGTCAGATGTGCTCTCGAAACAGGCGTGTTTAAACGTATTGACAGGAGTAGCGGCTTGTGCTAATATAATTGTCTGCTTCGATAGAGCACCTTAACAACTGGATAGTGGAAGGAAGTTTTTTCAGAGAGTTTGATCCTGGCTCAGAATGAACGTTAGCGGCGTGCCTGATGC
>CAYPRI010000069.1:0-8077 GCA_964413085.1 uncultured Dehalococcoidales bacterium | reverse complement strand
GCCCTGGCTTTAACCTCTTCTTTATTGCCGCAGGCACGGGGGCAGCCGCATAGAATCACCACCACATCAATGTTCTCTTCCGAAAGAGGTACCAGCTGGAAATCTCCGCGCCTCTCCGCTACTTCAGCCAGATGGCGAGCAATCCGTCTCAAGTCAACGCGGGGATTACAGGAACCGCAATACTTCAGCGCTACTTTGGCCAGGCGACTTTTTTTTGACACTTGTATCAACAGACGAGTAGAGGCTGTTCCCCGATTTTAGCCAGCTTCTCCGCCAGGCGCTTTTTACGTTCAAGATTGGCCTGACGCTCGATCATAATTCTCTGCGCCTGAGGTGAGCCGGCCCCATGCATCGACTCCACCAGTGCGGTACCGCAGGTCATACCTTCGATAAGCCGGAGCAATCGCAACCTTGTCTCGGTAGGAACCTCTTCGACACCCTTCAAATACTTCTCGACGTACTTGCCCACCTTGGGGTCCTTCCAGTCCATTTCCGAAGGCGCTGTAGCCAATATGCCACCCGCGATGTCCTGCGCCAGCCGGGCAATCTCGTAAACCAGGCGGGTCACATTCAGCTTGGTGACATTAGCCAGCAGCGGGTCAGCCATATAAGAACCGCCAGGCAAAGCGTAGCCCTGGCAGGAGCAGGCTATGGAGCAGCAATAAAGCGTCTCCGTCAGGTGCGCCATCTCCACTAGTTTATCCCTGATGTGCGAAGCGCGGTCAGTTCCCTGCACCTGTGCCAGCGCATAGGTTGCCCCGATGAGGACGTCGGCCAGTCCCGTCTTGCAGCCGCCGTAGTTCTGTCGGTGGGCGGTGGCGAACCTCTCTACCAGCTCGTAGGCAAATTCGTACTCCCCGCACATAAAAACGTGCTCCCAGGGCACGAACACGTTATCGAACACAATCAGAGCCTCTCCACCAACGATGCCGTATTCCACATTTCCCTGGTCGAGGAAACAGTTGCACTTGCGCGTATCATTAGTCTGCCTGCCAAAGATATGTACCAAACCGGGAGCATCGACGGGTACATAAAAGCAAACGGCGTAGTCGGCGTCTTCCGCCTTCATGGCCGCCGTGGGCATAACCAGATGTCCGTGCGAATTGACGCCACCGGTAATGTGGGCTTTGGCGCCTCTTACAACGATGCCGTCCTTTTTCTTTTCGGCCACGTGCACGTACAGGTCGGGGTCCTTTTGCTGGCTCGGTGACAGCCTGCGGTTCCCCTTTACATCGGTCATAGAACCCGAGACCATCAAGTCCTTCGACTGTATTTCTTTTAGCAGCTTGACCAGGCGTTTGTGGTAATCGGTTCCCATCTTCTGATCGATATCATAGGTTATGGAGTAGACCGAATTAAGGCCGTCGAAGCCCACGCATCTCTGAAAGCAGCTTCCCGTCTGCTGGCCCAGGGCACGCAGCATCTTCACCTTTTTCACCAGGTCGTCATGGCTATGATGGATATGCGTGAACCGATTTATTTTTTCACCGGTTAGGTGTGAGATGGCTGTAAGAAGCTCCTCAAACTCAGGGGCCTGGGCCATGTCATAGGTCAGCGCCGCGGCATTAACGTGAGGGATAAAAGCAGGGTGGTCGGCCACGCTTTCTATCTTCTCGCCCATGTAATAGACTTCGGGCTTAAGCTTTCTAAGGCTTTCGCGATACTGCTTTCCTGTCATCATAGTCATGTGTCACCTCCAAATAATGTGAATTTATTTCGGTTTCGCCACGTAAATATCGGCTTCAATCATTTTGCCGTCTTTATAAAAATGATGCGTAAAATAGAGATTACCCTGGTTATCCAGCGTAGGTTCGCCGGCAAACTGGGAAATTATTATCTCCGGCTGGCTCCACTGCCCGTCGACTTTTTTCGACCTGAAGATAGCCGGAGAGCCTTTATAAAATCTGGTGAACCAGAGCTCGTTGCCGTCCTGTGATATGAAAGGCCAGCCCTCGGCATCGGGTGAATTAACGGCTTCAACATTTTGCGGCTGTTGCCATTCGCCATTCACCTTTTTAATGACCCAGATATCCAGGTTGCCTTTGCCGCCGGCCTCGCCTGAATGGTAGTACATTTCATTGCCATCGGTAGTAATATGCATTTCTCCAATTTTATAATCGACGTTAAGCTTTTTACCTGCGTTCTGCCAGTTAGTCCACTGTCCGTTCTTATATTCGGCCGTCCACATATCCACTCCCTTATAGTTACCCTGGCGAGCCGAACAGAACCACATAACATTGCCCTGAACAAACTCGCAGCCGTCGAGCGAAAGCTCACCTTCATCCTGCAGCCACACCCTTGTGGCCCAGCTCCACTCCCCATTTTGTTTCCTGGATACCCATATACCGGTGACGCCATCTAGCAGCTGCTTCTCAGGCGGAATGTTAGGGTCGGGAGTGAAGAAAAAATAGAGCGTGCTTCCGTCCGGCGTGACAAATGCTGAATCTTCAGCGCCGGCGGTATTGATGCCGGGTCCCAACGGAACTGGCTGCTCGTATTCTTCCGATTGTAGCTGCGGGGGTAATGTATCCAAGTCAGGCGTCATTTTAATGGCAGCTGCGGGTATTGCCTGGTCGCGCGTTACCTGTGGGCATGACGCCGGAGGCGGCGCTTGATTCTTAATTCCAGTCGATGGCTGCGGCGCAGCACAGGCGCCCATAATCGTTGCACCTATCACCACAAAAGTAACAATATATATTAAGGCTGTTGGTCTGGACAAAATGCTTTCCTCCGCAAATGAATTTCTTAATATCATACTATATCGGTGCGCCTGTACGCCAAAATGCTAAATATACGGCTTGTAACATCGGGCTGAATACAGATACAATTGGCTAAAACATTCAGAGACGAATTATGGAAGTTTATAAAGATGCCTCGAAATCAATAGATGCCAGAACCAGAGACCTGCTTTCAAAAATGACTCTCGACGAAAAGATAGCACAGACCGGCGGCGTCTGGAGTTACGAGTTGATAGACGAGGGCAAGTTTTCCCAAGCCAAAGCCGAAGTGGTGCTCAAGGATGGCATCGGGCAGATATGCAGGCCCGGAATTTCCACCGCCCTTCCTCCCCAAGAAATGGCCGAGCTATCGAACGCAACTCAAAAGTTCCTTCTGGAAAATACCCGGCTCGGTATTCCCAGCCTAATTCACGAGGAGTGTCTGAACGGCTTTATGGCCAAGAAAGCAGCCATCTTTCCTCAGATTATCGGTATGGCCGCCACCTGGGAGCCGGAGCTGATATATAAGATGACATCGGTAGCTAGAGCAAACATGATGGCTGTGGGCGTGCGCCAGGGACTGTCGCCTGTTCTGGATGTAGCCCGCGACCCTAGATGGGGCAGAGTTGAAGAGACATTCGGTGAAGACCCTTATCTCATAGCTACCATGGGGACAGCTTACATAAAAGGCCTCCAGGGCGATGATATGAAAAACGGAATTATAGCCACTCTCAAGCATTTCGTCGGCTATGGCCTATCCGAAGGCGGCCTCAACTGGGCGCCTGCCCACATACCACCCAGGCTGTTAAGAGACGTATATCTTTACCCCTTTAAAGAAGCTATACAAACCGCAGGCGCTCAATCGGTTATGAGCGCCTACCATGAAATAGACGGCATCCCGTGCACTGCTTCCACAGAGCTGTTTACAGACATTCTGCGCACAGGATGGGGATTCGAAGGCACCGTTGTTTCCGACTACTTTGCCGTCGACAATTTGCAGAGCTATCACCGGGTGGCTGCGGATAAGGCCAACGCCGCGAGACTAGCTCTGTTGGCAGGCATCGATGTAGAGCTCCCCAGGCTCGATTGCTATGCACAACCTTTGAAAGAGCAAATCGAAAAAGGTTTGGTGCCTGAGATACTGCTTGACCGCGCTGTTTTCAGAATATTGAGGCAGAAATTTATGATGGGATTGTTTGAAAATCCTTATGTCAAGTCGGAGCAAGCGGCCAAAGGCTATGACCTGCCGGAGCATCGCCAGCTCGCCCTCGAAGCGGCCCGAAAATCGATCGTCCTGCTAAAAAACGAAAACAACCTGCTGCCGCTAAAAAAGAATATCAAGACCATTGCCGTCATCGGTCCCAACGCCGATAACAAAAGAAATCTGCTCGGCGACTATACATACCCCGCCCATGTTGAGGTGATGATTAATCTGGCCGAGTCGATGGGAATGCAGGTTTGGCTTCCCGACGAGCCTCCGGACCATATTACCGTCCCCGTGGTCACCATACTGGAAGGTATTAAAGCCAAAGTTAAGGGCACACGGATAATATGTGCGGCCGGTTGTCAATATGATAGCGCTTCCCGCGCCGGTTTCACCCAGGCGGTCAAAGCGGCCAAGACAGCTGATGTCGCCATCGTAGTAGTTGGCGGAAAATCAGGCCTGACACCGGACTGCACCTGCGGGGAAATGAGGGATTGCGTCGATGTAGGCCTTCCTGGTACACAGGAGGATTTAGTCAAAGCAATCTACGAAACAGGGACGCCGACGATTCTTGTTTTAGTAGACGGCAGGCCGTTGGCCTTAGATTGGATGGCAGAAAAAATTCCAGCTATTATTGAAGCCTGGCTACCGGGCGAGGAGGGCGGCAATGCCGTCGCCGACGTACTTTTCGGCGACTACAATCCGGGCGGCAAGCTTCCGATTTCCTTCCCCAGGAAAGTGGGGCAAATACCGGTGTACTACGCACATAAACCATCCGGTGCCCGGTCTCAACAATGGGGAGACTATGTCGATTCCAGCACCAGCCCGGCTTTCGACTTCGGCCACGGACTCAGCTATACCACCTTCAAACTCAGTAACCTCAGAGTAAATCCGAAACGCGCCCGACTGAACGATAAAATATCGGTAAAAGTCGATGTCGAAAACACGGGACAGAGCACAGGCGACGAAGTTGTCCAGCTTTATGTCAATGACATGGTGGCCAGCCTTACCAGGCCGGTCAAAGAGATGAAAGGCTTTAGGCGAATTACCTTGAAACCGGCCGAAACCAAAACTGTCGAATTCCAACTGCCGGTCGGAAGGCTGGGCTTTCACTATAAGGACATGAAATATATCGTCGAGCCGGGCACGTTCAAGGTTATGGTAGGGCAATCGTCAAAGTATATCGCCCTGGAAGGCGAGTTTGAAGTCGTAGCTTGAACCTGACGTCTAGCCCCAGGCCGGTGTCACACTGCCATCCTGGACTTGCCAGACGGGTACCCAGACTAGCGTAACCAGCCGCACTCCAATATCTTTCTTGGCCGGCCTTACTGTAACCTTTTCAAGCTCCTCGGTCAGAGGGTCGCTTCTGGTCGCCACTTCATCCATTTCGGCTTTAAACTCAGCCTCAAGCTCCTGTAATCTCTGTTGGTGACTGGCTACGGTTTCTTGAGCGCGCTTTACGTCTTGCGATTCTTTCATTATCCGGCTGGCGCCGCGGACTGCGGTCGTAGCTCTACCCAGCGAAGAAGCGCTGACTACTTTCCTGCCCACGAAAGCACTGAGCAACGTAGCCCCGACTGATACTGCGGTCTGCATTTTTTGCTGCTTGGCCTGCTCCGCCTCCCGGTCGACCGCCTGCTGCGCCCGACGGGTCTGCTCTTCCAGGCTCGCCATCTTGGTGGCATATTTCTGCCTCAGTTTTTCCGCAGCATCGTCGCGTTGCTCCCGGCCGCCTTGCTGCAAACGTACGCGAAAATCGCGTTCCGCCTCCCCTGGTGCGGAGAACTGCTTGAGAGACGGGCTCCTTAGAAGCTCCAGTTTCTGACTTCTGTAGAGCCAGTCGGCAAAATCTCTGTTCCAGGCGGCGTAACTCTTGGCACTGCCTGCAGCAGACGGAAGCTGAGCGAAATTTGCCTGCTCATCCGGTGATTTTTCTAAGTCCGATACATTAAACCTGGTTTCGCTCGAGTTATCCCAGTTTACGGCGATAGGGTCATCAGTAATCTGAGTAACAAAGGAACACTCCTGCGTAATATCGGCCCCGGTCTTTACGTCGGCAAAACGGACCTGAGCCGCACCTAATAACATCGGGCTGTAAACAAGTGACTGCCCCGGCGCCTGGCTGCCGCGGATAGGGATAAAGTACTGCGATACATCAGGCGGCAGCAGCGGGCGTTCCGACTTCTTAGCTGCTGCGGCTGGCTGATATGCGGCCGCGGCAGGTGAAGACGGAACCGCTCCCACAGCCGCTGTCGGTCTACTGACGAACTCAGACCGCCGTGGGTCCATTAGCGCCTTTATCTGGTTGCGCGTAACCGGCCCCCTGAGGTATGACATAGCCCATCGTGTCTCGAAAATTACCGGTGCGTCCTCATGCACATCATTCATCAGGAAGATGCGGTTACCAAGCCCTGCCAGTGTCTGCTCCATGCTCTGTCGGTTAAACTTTGTACCGGTGCTGGCGGCAGCGCCCTCCAAGCCTTCAAGTACCCGCATCTTGTCGCGCTCTGTCTGCAGTCGACCTATCAACCACGTCCCCGTATTTGATAAACCTTTATAATCCAAATCCACCGGGTTTTGCGTGGCCAGCAAGATACCAACGCCGAAGGCACGCGCCTGCTTAAGCAAGGTTAGAAGAGGCGCTTTTGAAGGTGGATTTGCCACCGGCGGGAAGTAGCCGAATATCTCGTCCATATAAACAATTGCCCTCAGGCTGGTGGTACCCGATTGCATACGTGTCCAGCCTAATATCTGGTTGAGCAGCAGCGATACAAAGAACATGCGCTCGGCATCGCTGAGATGAGCTATAGAGAAGATGGAAATACGCGGTTTGCCACTGGGTGTATACAGGATGGAATTTATATCCAGCGATTCACCTTCGAGCCAGGCGCTGAAGCCGGGCGCAGCCAGTAAATTGTTGAGGGAAAGCGCCAGGCCGAACCTCTCCTTCGACGGATAGAAAGACTCGATATCCATAACGCCTATCTTGGTTACCGGAGGGGCTTGTATCTGCTGGATGAGCGAAGCCAGGTCAAGGTCCCTGCCCTGCTTCCAGGCCGAGTCCAAAATCGTTGAGATTAGTATATGCTCCCGGCTTCGAATTGGGTCGGCCTCTATTCCCATAAGACCAAGCAAGCTGGTAGCCGTGGTGCCGATTCTTTCCCCCAGAAGCTCAGCGTCACTAACAATGGCGGCCGGCGGGGCGGCAAATGATTTCAGTATAGAAACCGGTATGCCGGCGCTGCTTCCGGGTGTGTAAATAACGAAATCGGCCGCCTGGCGAAGTCGCCTGATTCTCTCGCCGCCCTCACCCCAACCCGCCAGTCCGTTTTTCCATAATTCAGCCTGTTGTTTGGCATATTCTTCGGGACTTAGCCCCTTCTTGCGGGCATCATCCTCATTTATCCAGGGCGCGAAGTCCTCCGCCCGCAACTCCGGAAACGTGAGCAGCAGATTAGGCAGGTCCCCTTTAGGATCTATTGCAATCGCCGGCACGCCGTCTAGCGCGGCCTCTTCCAGCAGCGAAATGCATAGACCGGTCTTGCCGCTTCCCGTCATGCCCACACAAACTCCGTGTGTCACCAGGTCCTTGGAGTCGTATAGAAGAAGCCCCTCTTTCTTGCTTTTTTTAGCCATATCGTAGGGTCTTCCAAGATAAAACACACCCAACTTTTCGTAATCTTCCATGCCACCATCTCCTTTACACTTATTTTGCTAAAACGGTCAACTCCTTAATTGCCTGAAACACGGAAAGCTTGTTATAAGTTAATTCCTCGACCGGTCTGCCGTCAACGGCCGCTTTAAGGAACAACTCAATTAAAACCTAAAACGCTATCATTGTCAACAAGGTTGAAATTTGATTTGGCAGACCGTTTGTCGTAGACTACTTCAACGAATATTTAGGAAAATCCGAGGCATAAAATGAAAGTTAAGGCTCAGGAAGACATTTCTAAAACTAAGGGAAACGGTAAATTCAGCCTCTTCAAAGCTATCGGCAACACCCCACTGGTGGAACTGAGAAACCTGAACGGCAATTCAAAGGTCAGAATACTGGGAAAGCTGGAAGGCAGCAATCCCGGCGGCTCAGTAAAAGACCGGCCGGCTTACTACATGATTATCAAGGCCGAGGAATCGGGTAAACTCACCAGAGACAAAA
>CAYPRI010000068.1:0-8447 GCA_964413085.1 uncultured Dehalococcoidales bacterium | reverse complement strand
GCTTCTTCCTGATGGAATCGGTGTCCGTGTGAATGATCATGTTGTCCGTAACTTTGGTGTTGCAGGCCTGTACCGGCTCGCCCGTCCCTTCTATCTCAACCGCGCAGAGTCCGCACTCCCCCGATGGCTTGAGGTCCGGGTGCGAGCACAGCTGTGGTATGTAGATGCCGGCCTGCGTGGCCGCCTCCAGCACGGTGCTTTCGCTGTCAGCGGTTATGGATTTGCCATCAATAAATAGACTTATTTTGGCCATGATGTGCTAACCTCCGAAAATGTAAGGTTAAGGTTCAAGGGACAGGTGTACCGGGTGGATTTAGATATAAAAAAAATGACAGCAGTCAAACCAGTTAAATAATCTATCAGAAACCGGCTTCAAAATCAAACTTAACGGCACACAGGCCGGCGGCTGCCTCAGGCCTGTATGCGGTCCAGTTTGTAGCCGCTCAGCGCCGGCAGCACCAGTCCCGGAGTATAGAAAAGCCAGGTGATATAGATGGCGCAGGTCTGGAACTGTCCCGGCTGGGTGGCGAAATGGACGCCCACCAGCAGGTCGCTGACGAAGAAGCAGGAGAGTCCGACGGCCACCAGCCAGGCGTTAGATTTGGGCATGAAGCCGATCCTCACGGCGGCCCAGGCTGCCCAGAGGGACACGCCCAGGAAGAGGCTGTAGACCAGCAGCAGGTAGAACATCAGGCTTGGCCCCAGCGCCGGGAGGAAGAACCATCCCATCGCGCCCCCGGCTATCGCCAGTATGAACAGGGCTGATAGTATATCCCATGTTCGATTCGAGGTTGATTTCTGCGCCAGGTATCCTCTCAAGCCCCAGCTATTGCGTATGATGAAGAACACATGCGCTATGGCGAAGACCGCCATACCGATCATGTTGATGTCGAAGACCAGGAAAATGTCTCCCACGGCGATGGCGGCGTATGCCAGCACCAGGCGTTTGGTATCCCCGCGATTGAAGCCGTCCCTGCAGATGATGAAGACCAGTATGGCCGATATAAAGGAGACGGCGACCTTGGTGGCGCGCACGTAGGGTATCTCGGGCCTTGCGAAGTCGGCCGTGCCGGTAAAGAACTGGTACCAGTCCAGCGTGGTATAACCGCCGAACAGGAAGAGGATGACGAAAAGCAGTGCTATTACAATGGCGCGCTTGGTCGCAGTCATATCAGCCTCCAGCGTGAATAATTACGGCTTGGCCAATTATATCAGATAGGTGTTACTTATTGGATTGTTGTGTTTGTTTTACTAGGTACCTTGGCAAATTTATGTAACCTCTGTAATTTGGCTTCTTACTTTCTGTACTATGGCATTGATTTGGTCGATGTCTCCCGGCGCATAATAATCGATAAAGTATGGCTTACCATCCGAGTATCGGATGACGTTCTGTATATCATTTAGTTCAACAGGTACTGGATAGCGGCTTTTCCATGCTGACTGTCTAGAAAGTCTAGTTAGAACATCTTCTTCTCCAACGTTCACTGGTATATTTGCGCTTTTGGATAATTTCACGAGATTATGTTCTTTGACCAGTCTTGGCAGTCTCCCTGTCTCGAGGAACTGGCTGCTAATCTCATCTCTTCGTCTTATAATTATTATAGCCTTGAATAGATTCTCAAGCGCATACGAAATAAGAATGAAATAGGGACCATGTAGATTAGCTGGAGGTACATGAGGTTGTTCACCTCCTTTGTCGTACCTCCCTTCTTTCGCGTCTGTTACGACGACACTCCAATATTTCCGTAGTTGTAGTTCTAATATCTTTGCTGCTTCTAGCATCTCATCAGCTTTTTCCACCCACGACCTCGGGTTGAGCAAACCATAAAGATACTGAACAACTAACTGCGGATATTCTCGGAGAAGATTCTTTTTAGTCATCTCCATGAACCTAGTAAAAGACTTTGACTTTTACTGCTAACCCTAGGGAAAAACGCATTGTCTCAGTACAAGCTCTGAACTAAGTAAATGCCACTATTGTACCCTAAACACAGGACAATGTGACGTACTGTTACCTGTAAACTATGACAATTACTAGGCCGTTAATAATGTCGCCACGAGCTTTGATAAACGTATCTCCAAAACGGCCTTCTCACCACCGGTCATACCGTGGACAAGCTGCTGCACACACTCTAGAACATCTTCTATTTCGTCGCGTCTCGATGGCAGCATTACAGGGATCTCCTTCAGATACTCTTCACTAATCTGGTAGGAGCCTTTCGGTGTCGGACGACGTGAAACCAAAACCTGCCGAGCATATGGAGAATTTAGGAAAGCCAGGTAATAATATAAAACCTCCAACTCACTAACCTCACGACCCAGTATTTGAGAGAGGCCCTTAAGTAGCTGCTCTCTTTTCTTCAATGTCTTTTTAGTAGGTAGAAGGTATTGACATGCATCATCAGCGAGAAAGCCTGTGGTATCAAGAGTAAATCGAGGCTCTCTAGCTAGTCTGGGTGAGATGATTCGGTTAACACCCAGGAGTAGCATCGGATCGCGGGGTCGATGGTATTCATACCAGCGCTTACCAAGCTGGGAAAACCGGCGGTTTTCGAATACCCGCCCTTCTAATCTTGTGTAATATTGAACCAAGTAGCGCCCGACTTGTGGATACTTTACCAACCCAAGTGCAATACGATGTTCAAGAATTTCTTTGGCAGTATTATTGTCGAGAACTCTTCCGCGACGGAGTTCCTGTTCGTCATCGTCTATAATATTCTCGAAATCCAAACTGTCTTTTAGAAGACTGTGTTTTATAGCAAAGGCTGGAACAGCTTGCTCATTGTGAACAACATAAGGGTATAGAAGTACTCGACTTTCCCATTTGATATGCCAGCGTTCAGTTTCTCTCGTCTTGATAGCGCGATGTACCAGTTCTGGTTCCAGCTTGAGGCTAATTGCTTTCTTTTCCAACATTAGGAAAACATCTAAGCACCCACCGGGAGTGACACCCTGACGAGGTTCTAAAATGTCAATTGCCGAAAACCATCCGGGTTTTAATTCCAAGGCAGTTGAGCGTGATGCTAGGTTCCAACGCTTCGATGCCGTATCTTGGAGCAACTGACGAGGGAGACGATTAGCTGTAGCAAAATCCACGGTTACATTGCGCCGCCGCCCAGTCAAGGATTCAAGGCAGGAACGAACAGTATCCAGCGCGTGTCGTCGACGGTCCTTTGAGGGGACATCTTTAAAGTTCTTATGTTTAGCCAATACAGCAAAAAAATTGCCTTTGTCGGGTGGTAATTTGTCGTAAATGGTCACTGCTGGGGTATTCATAGCTTTGAAGAAAAGCTGGCCAAATGGATTGAGGTCGACAATCATCTGGATTCTGGCCTTTGTCGCCAGCAATTGTCTGAGTCCTTTGGCCCACTCCTTGTCGAGATATGTATCTTGAGTGACCATCGCGAATCGCCCGCCGTCCACTAGTAATTGCAGAGCACGCTCCATAAACAGACCATATATGTCATACTTCCCGGTTGCCGTGTTTGGAAATTGCCGCTTGAAATACTGCTTCTTTCGCTCCTCAAACACTGGAGCTAGGGGCCCCTTTAATATGCCTCCCCAAGGTGGATTCCCACAAACTAGATCAAACTGAGTATTCATAAGAACACGGTATCGCTCGAAAGATGTAGCGGTAAGTTGAATACGAGAGTTCAATTGTTCGAACATGTCAGGAGCGAGTACCTCTTCATCAGGTTTCTCTAGCGAATCGGCTGCGAATATTCGGAAATTTAATGCGAACGTTGGGTTATACTCCCGTACTCTAGCATAGATTGGAAGAAGAAGAAATGTCATATTAAGAGTGGTTAGAAAAGCAGCAAAGGGATGTATGTCGATAGCATGAATATTATCGAGAACTTTATCTAAGATAGATCGTTGCCTTTCCCAAATTGGGATACGCTTACCGGCTTTTTCATGATGACAGGGTAATGGTTTCTCCAGATGCTTGAGCAGGCGTGCTGTTGCAGCTGCGATAAATGCCCCACTGCCACACGCTGGGTCAATCATCTTTTGCTTGCAAAGGTTTTCTGCCTCTGGCACATAGCCAGCTAAATCCAATATGAATTCCACCAGCTCTTGGGGGGTATAAAAACCACCGAGACGTTGTCTTTCCTCTTCTGGAAGATAATGCTGATAGATATTACGCCATACATCTGCGTCAACCTGAGCAAAATGATACCCATCTATAATTCTAAGAGTCCGGGTAATCAACTGATCCAGTTCCCGTTCTTTCGTCTCAATAAATGCCTTTTTACTTAACTCCATGCTTACCTTTTTCTCTCCGGGAATGCACCACCAGTCTAAGTCACTTAACAGGTAAACCACGGGAAGTACACTTATCATGCGCCTCTGAACTGACTCCAAAAGGTATAGCGCTGGCGTCGGTTCGACAGCAGTGGACTCTCTACCCTGTATTAAGGTTGCTTCTAAGGCTTCGCCACCAAGAAGTGGGGTAAATAAGCCCATGTCTTCACCCATTCGATATACAAGCACTCTTGCCAATAATACATGGGCAGACTGCGCAGATAACTGGTCTATTTGCTCGTGATAGAGAGGAACTATTCCCTGGCGAATGTTCTCCGCATAAGATCGCTCCTCGTTTGACAGGACAAGTAGTCTATCAGCCGTAGCATTAGCGAGATTGGGTGCAAACCCTTGCTCTCGCAGAGCACTTGCCAAAGTTTCCCGATGTACATTCGTACTCTGAACTAGGGGTATAATAAGGTTCAGCACCTGTTGAAGTGGTACTTGAAGGCTTCGTCGGCACCAATCATCGAATATTGACCTTGTCAGATCTCGAACCTCTATACCGGCTCTACCTCGTTCATAATGGTTAAAAAGTGAGATAAAGAAATCGGTTAAGTCAACAACTATTGAATCAAAGTCTCTCGCCAGTGCCTCAAGAATGTGAGGTTGAGCTTGCGTAACGAGACTGCGATTTCGCTTTCCCCATTGAAAATAGCGGTCACCACGAAGCGGCGTGAAGAATGACTCGACCTGCTCAGCTGTAGCTTGAGATATATCTAGACTGGTCTCAGACAGAGTCTTTTGATGTCCTTCAATTGAAACTAGGTCCAGACGGTCCCACGTTGGACCGTTAGTAAAAAAAGCCGCACTTAAGGTAGGGCAAGAGGAAAGACGTTCTCTGAACTTACGTTGCTCCTCTTTTGTAGAACTATGGTAAGGTGCCTTCGTCTCAATGGTAACCACAGGCTTGACGTATTCATCGAGCAAAAGGATGTCAAATATCTCCCCGATTCTGACACTTTCATCCGGCCACCCTAACACTGCAACCAAGAGTTGAGACTTTAGCCATTCGCGGAAAGGTCGTTCGTCGCCTTCGCCAGGTAATGGCAGGCGCTTGCCGACTTGAACTGTTCGATCTATTACTCTAGTTATCGCGCCTATTATGAGATTACCCAAAGAGTCACTTTGAGTGGAGTTCTTCCTGTTTTTTGACTTGGAAGTCATCTATCCCGTTCTTCTCCTCTTACTCTAAGTCTATGTGTAGTGCAGAAGCTAACGCGCATGACCTTCTCATATTTTAAAGTAATAATAGCATCTGTGCATGGAATTATTATCTAATGCTCGCCAATTTGCTGACGAGTTTGGAGAAATCACCGGTAATATCGTACTTGCGATCATTATCTGGTCCATGATGCCATGCCAAAGTATAGACAGGAAACCCTAGTTCTTCCTCTGTGGCCTTGTATTTGTAGGAGTGGCGCTCACTCATAGTCAGATAGGCACAAAAAATACTTGGATTTACCGATTTAACGTTACGAAAAACTTTGGCAATTCGCGGGCAATCGTCTTTACTGAAAAGTCCCGAAGTTTTGATTTCCAGTACCGCTAGAACATCTCTGTGACTATATAAAATCTTAAACTCTGGACTGGCACCGTTTCGGGGAATTACCAGGTCAACTTCAGACGTAACCCCCTTTATATATACATTGGGGCGCGATGTTTCAATCCCGTTTTTTTCAAAAGCATATCTAAGAATCTCTATGACTAGTGCACCAGTGAACTTCTTGCTTTGCACACCTAGTGATCGTTTTCCTTGCTTCAACAAGCTGAATAACTCCTGTTCTAGCATAGCCGGACTCATAACAATTTCCCCTTTCCCTTAAAGAATTGTCTTATCAATTCACAAAAATTGTTTATATATTCGAAATATCGTCTTCTCAACCAAGTCGATTTATGTTCATAATTGAACTCATGCGACCAAGACAACCACTCGTCCTTGAAATCGGGCCAATTCTGCGGCAGGATCAAACCGCGCGTCTCTATGAGCACAAAAAGCTCCATCGACAATTTACGCATAAGTAGAAACGAAAATGCGGCCTCCTTCACACTGAATGTTCTTTGATCCAGCCAGCGTGTCGGTGCATAGGCACCGAAATGCTTTGATGACACATTGATGACTTCGTTGAATTCCCATAATTGGCCAGCCAATTCAGCCGAAATGATGCCAGCATTTTTCAGTGGCTTTACCAAGCGACCAAAAGGTCTCTGTTCAGTGCGATGTGTCGGCGGTGAAGGTGTTAGGTATAACAAGCAACCCTCCAAATGGCCACTTATTGCCGATAGAAACGCTCTAGTATTATCTTTAAAGTTGTAATGTTTACCACGTAAATGAACATAATATAAAGGTCGATAGATGTTACCTGGCCAGAGATTGCGCAATCTGCCATCGACCTCTTCCCAATAAATCGGCATCATATCCTGAATGAGTGAACCTGAATCCAACTTATTATCATTAAATACATGCGCAAGATGTTCAGCAAGCATAAGATCTTTCTTGTTAAGCAGGCTAAATGCAAGCTTTTCAATCTTGGCCATGTATTTTACCTTCGTACCTCATGCCACATCGTCTATAACTGTGATCCTGTTCATTTTTTCGACCGATCCAGAATGGATTCCGTTAACTTGACGCGGATAATCTTATCTAATTTACGCCCAATGTACAATCACGCGATTTGTTACGCAAACAGAAGCCTAAATTGTGCGGGGATAATATGGCTGAGGTTTTAAAGGATTGGCAGGCAGCTCCGGTTAATCTACAATGTAATAAATCTTTTTGAGGCAGGTATCATGAAAAAATCAGTATTAAATACCATCCTGATCACTCTTCTTGTATTGCTTGTGTGTGTTCCCTTCCTGTCATGTGCTCCGGAGGCCAAAATTTACGAGCTCACGCGCATAATAATCTCCCAGCCGCTGGACCATGCCAGCCCCGACGGGGCGCGCTTCGATGAGGAGGTATTTATACTGGTCCCGCACAATGCCCCCTACAGCTCGCCCGTTTTCTTCATACTGGGAAACGAGCACGACATTACCAGCCAGGAGATGGTGAAAACGTGGACCGCCTACGGGGTACCGTCCGATGTCATCTTCATACAGGCGGAACACCGCGGCTACGGGCAGAGCGTCAGCTCCGACGATAACCAGACCGTCCCCGCATACGTGACCGTGAGCCAGGCGCTGGCTGACTACCACCAGGTTATCGCCGAGCTCAAAAAGACTTACACAGGACCATGGATGGCGGCAGGCTACAGCTACGGCGGCGGGCTGTCGGTCGATTTCGCGTCGAGATACCCCGACGATATTAAAGTCACGCTTTCATCCAGCGGCGTTATCGACTGGCCCTTCACCATGGATGCCTATGACAAACAGGTGCGCATCACAATGGGGCCCGATACCTATGCCCGCCTGACCCAACACATCAAGAACCTCCAGCCCGTCGAGACGTTCGACTCCAACTGGATAGAGAGGGAGCTGCTGATCGCCGGCATACACGGCCTGACGCAGTACGAGGCATACAGGTCTTACCTGCCGGTCTTCCAGGCGGCCTCCAACCTTCCCACGCCCGCCTTTATGGGCATACTGCACATGATCGATGATACGATCGCGAAAAAGACCGGGATGCAGTATGCGGAGTCCAACGGCAAGAAAACTCTGACGCGCGAAGAGGCCACGTCGGGCAAATGGGGATGGAGGGTGTGGCGCTACCAGCAGTGCGCGGAGACCGGCATCTTCGAGGTGTCGGCCGATGGCGACGGCGTTTTCAACCGCAGCAGGGCCGATTTCTTCGCGGAAAGCAGGGCGCTGTTCGGCACGGACCCCGCTTCCGCGGTCAGCCCGGCCTGGTCGCCCCGCTCGAAGCTGGCCGAGCTCAAGGTACCGCTGGTCTACGTCTGCGGAGGCATGGACCCCTGGCAGGGGCTGGGGCTGGAAAAGGACTATAAAATCGCGCAGGGCTATTATTTCTATTACCCGGAAGGCCGGCACTGCCCCGATTTGTCGAGTCCGGATATAGGAAAACAGGTCCTGGCCAAGATGCTCGAGTATGCCAGATAAAGACAGGCGCATCTTCGGGTTAAACCCCAATATCTTCTGGCTGGGCGCCGTCAGCTTCCTCACGGACGTGAGCAGCGAGCTCATCT
>CAYPRI010000067.1:0-8515 GCA_964413085.1 uncultured Dehalococcoidales bacterium | reverse complement strand
TCGGTGCGCGAAGCCACCCTCAGCTTGGAGAAGATATCGGCCAGATGGCCTTTTACTGTCCGCAACTTTATATCCAGGGCTGAAGCCATGTCTTTATTGCTCAGGCCACGGGCCGTCAGCTTGAGTACCTCCAGCTCGCGTGCGGAAAGCTTTTCTCCGGCTTCGAGGTGAACGGGACGTGTGGGAAAGCGGGCGGCCTGTTTGAGCAGGTGCTGGCCGATGGCAGGCGAAAGGACCATATCTCCAGTGGCGACAGCTCTGACAGCGTGAATGACCTCATCGCCGAAAGCGCTCTTGACCAGATAGCCCGCAGCGCCGGCCTTCAGAATATCGAGTATGCACTCGTCATCGGTATGGACGGTGAGCACCAAAACAGCTACGTTGGGGCATCTGGCTTTGATTTGCTGCGTTGCCCGGAGGCCGTCCAGATTGGGCATGCTTATGTCCATGATGACTACATCTGGCGTTAGTTCAGCGGCGAGCCTGACGGCTTCTTCTCCGTCGGCGGCTTCACCTACTATTTCGAAGGCGGTATCTTTTTCCAGAAGGTCTCTAAGGGCCTTGCGCAGCAGGGGATGGTCGTCAGCCAGGACGATTGTGGTTCTGGCCGATTGCTTCCGGGAAGCAGCGGAATCAATAGCTTTCCTACGTGGCATGGTGAGTAAATATCATAGCATCATTTATAGTTGTTTTCACCCTCACCCTGGCCCTCTCCCATCAAGGGAGAGGGAAAATATATTGATTTCCACCCTCTCCCCAGCCCTCTCCCTCAAGGGAGAGGGGGCAAGTTCAATCATCGAATCCCGTGATAAATTTTCATCAAACATGGCCATTCTTAAAGGGAGAGGGGGTAAGTACGGGTTGCAGAGCCGTATCCCAGTACAGGGACATAAAAATCGAAGGTCAAAGATTAAAAATAAATTGAAAATATAAATGGGAAAATATTTCATTTTTCAGCCTCATCCTGATTGTATCCATCAAGGGAGAGGGAAATGTGGGGCCAAAAGGACGGGGCCAATGGGGCCTTGTGACCCAAATAAAACGGCCGTAAACTGATTAGTCAACCACAGAAATGGGAAGTCGAAAGCGCTACTCCATTGATAGTTTTACATAACAATATAGCAGGAGGACAAAGTGAACGCACTTGATGAAGTGAAAAAGGCTCTGCGCAAGGTTAATCCGGGACTGGACGACGGTAAGATTGTCCCGGGCGCACTGCTGAAAGAAGACCTGGATGTCGATTCGCTGGACCTTGTTGAAGTGGCTATGGCGCTGGAAGACATCTACAGTCTTACTCTTGACGAGGACGAGATGGACGGTATTAAGACCGTCGGGGACATCGTTGCCTTAATTGAGGCCAGGCTAAAGGTAAAAAGTGCCTGATCGAGTTGTCGTTACCGGCTTCGGCGCCGTGACGCCGCTCGGGCTTGATGCCGAGGACACCTGGCGCAACCTGGTTGCCGGCGTATCGGGTGTGGATTACATCAGTCTGTTCGATACCACCGACTTCAAGGTAAAGATAGGCGCCGAAGTCAGGGATTTCAATCCAATCGATTACATGGATCCGGCCACAGCCAGGCATACCGACAGGTTTGCCCAGTTTGCACTGGCTGCCAGCCTGCAGGCTATCGAATCGGCCGCCCTCAGGATCGATGAGAGCAACAGATACGAAGTCGGCATACTGGTGGGCAGTGGCGTGGGCGGGCTGGACTCACTAACGCAGCAGTTCCGAAACCTGTCCGCCAGAGGGCCCACGCGGGTCAGCCCGTATCTGGTGCCGATGATGATTGCCGATGCGGCCTCAGCACAGGTATCGATAAGAACGGGCATCAGGGGACCGAATTTCAGCCTTATTTCAGCTTGCGCCACAGGCACGGACGTGATCGGAATTGCTTACAAAATGGTGAGATGGGGCGAGGTCAAGGCAATAGTTGTCGGCGGCGCCGATGCTGCGGTAACGCCCATCGGGCTGGCCGGCTTCGCTCAAGCGGGCGCGCTGTCTCGAAACAGCGAGCCGAAAAGGGCATCGAGGCCGTTTGATAAGGAGCGCGACGGCTTTGTCGTGGGTGAGGGTGGAGCAGCACTGATACTGGAAAGTCTGGACTATGCCAGAGCCAGAGGGGCCAATATTCTGGCGGAGATCGTCGGCTACGGTGCCACATCCGATGCCTACCACGTTACCGCGCCACTGGAGAGCGGTGAGGCGGCAGCCAAGGCCATCGAGCTGGCTTTGGCCGGCATAGACCGCGACCAGGTCGGATATATCAATGCTCACGGCACTTCAACCCCGCTTAATGACGCCAGTGAAACCAGGGCTATAAAAAAAGCCTTCGGCGAGAAGGCTTACAGGATACCCGTCAGCTCGGTAAAGTCGATGCTGGGCCACATGATGGGCGCTGCCGGTACCATAGAGGCTATCACATGCTGCCAGGTCATAAATAAGAGTGTTATTCCACCTACGATAAACTGGGAGCATCCCGACCCGGAATGCGACCTGGACTACGTACCGAACACAGCCAGGAAGGCTGAGGTCAATATAGCAATTTCCAATTCCTTCGGCTTCGGCGGACACAACGCGGTAATTGCCGTCGGCAGATATCACCATAAGTAAGATGGTAACTTCGACACGAGCTTCCGGGACTGCCATTGGCATCGACATCGTCGAGATAAGTCGAATCAGCCGCGCCATATCACGATGGCAGGACTCTTTTCTCAACCGAATTTATACCTCCAGGGAACTGGAGGCTAAACATAATATTTCCAGCCTGGCCGCCCGCTTTGCCGCCAAAGAAGCGGTGATGAAGGCGCTGGGTACCGGCCACAGAGGTCTGGGCTGGAAGGATATCGAGGTTCTAAGCAACGGTGACGGCGCACCTGCGATCAGGCTTTACGGCAGGGCGCTTGAGAAGAGTGCCGAGCTGGGGCTGGCCCGGTTCGAGGTCAGCCTGTCCCACAGCCGGAAATACGCCGTTGCCTTCGTTATGGGTCATGCTGAATAAGTTCGCCGTTTGCGAGTTGCTGGGCATCGACTATCCAATCATTCAGGGCGGGATGGCATGGCTGAGCACGGCCGAGCTGGTGTCCGCGGTATCGAACGCGGGCGGCCTGGGCGTAATCGGCAGTGGCGATGCGCCGACAGAGTGGCTGAAGGGGCAAATCAGGCAAACCAGAGAAAGAACAAACAGGCCCTTCGGCGTCAATATTATGATGATATCTCCGTTTCTGGCTGATAATTTGAAGCTGGTGGTGGAGGAGAAGGTCAAAATACTCACCTTCGGCGGCGGTAATCCCGGTGCTTATGTTGCCAGGCTGAAAGAGGCCGGCATCATGGTGATGCCCGTTGTCTCCAGCGTAGCTCTGGCAAGGCGCCTGGAGAGGGTGGGGGCCGATGCCGTTATCGCCGAGGGTATGGAGTCGGGCGGCCACGTCGGCGAGACAACCACGATGGCACTGGTGCCACAGGTAGTAGGGAGCCTCAAGATTCCGGTCATAGCTGCGGGTGGAATTGCCGACGGTCGAGGGCTGGTGGCGGCGCTGTCACTGGGCGCTCGAGGCGTGCAGATGGGCACACGTTTTATCTGCTCCAGCGAATGTATCGCCCACCCAAGGTTCAAGGAGCAGATTTTACAGGCACAGGACAGAGCCACTGTGGTGACGGGTATATCAACAGGCCATCCGGTACGTTGCCTGCATAACAAGTTGACATACCGGTTTAGCGAGATGGAAAAGGCCGGAGCTTCGACGGCACAGCTGGAGGAACTGGGCAGGGGCAGATTGTCACTGGGGGTGATGCAGGGCGATATCGAGGAGGGGTCGCTCATGGCCGGCCAGATAGCTGGATTGATTAAGGAAATAAAGCCAGTGAAGGCCATAATTCAGGACATAATGGTCGAAGCTGAACAAATAATCGAGGCGTTAAATAAGCACAGGATGAAGGAATAAGAACTTGGGTAAAAAAGGCAAGGTAGCTTACGTCTTTCCGGGACAGGGTTCCCAGGTGGTGGGCATGGGACGGTATCTCTATGAAAAGTATCCATCGGCCAGGGACGTTTTCGACGAAGCGGATAAGACGCTGGGTTTCTCGCTATCACGTATGTGCTTCGAGGGACCGGAAGAGGAGCTGACGAAAACGATAAACGTTCAGCCGGCGGTGCTGACAGTCAGCATCGCCTGCCTCAAAGTTGCTGAGGGAATCATCGGCCGTACATTTCCGCATCCCGATATCGTCGCCGGCCACAGCCTGGGTGAATACACTGCGCTGGTCGTAGCCGGAGTACTCCGTTTGCCCGATGCGCTGCGTTTGGTGCGCGAAAGAGGTCGACTGATGCACGAAGCCGGCGTAGCCAGCCCCGGCGGCATGATGGCCGTACTGGGACTGGAGGAAAAGATTGTCAGGGAGGTGTGTGCGGCTACGGATGTGGAGGTTTCTAATATCAACTGCCGGGGGCAGGTCGTGGTCAGTGGTGCCGAAGATAAACTGGCCGAATTTAAGTTGCTGGCCGAGGCGAAGGGTGCCCGGCGGGTCATATGCCTCAAGGTAAGCGGGGCGTTTCATTCCAGGTTGATGCAGCCGGCGACCGACGGCTTACTCATGGCTATCTCACAAACTAATTTCGGAGAACCGTTATTCCCTATTTTGGCCAACGTGACAGCACAATCAGTCACCAATGCCAGCGCCATAAGAGAGGAACTGGCAGACCAGATTACGAGCTGTGTCAGATGGCAGGAGTCGGTTGAGAACATGGTGGCGGGCGGCGTAACCAGATTCGTGGAGATTGGTCACGGCCAGGTGCTGGCTGATTTGATTAAGCGAACGGAGCCTGAAGGGCTGGTTCTTAATATTGGCGATACAGATATCGAGAAGCAGGCGAACCTGTGGTGGACGGAGCACCGGAGGCATCACATACGTATGCTGGTGGATAGGGCTATACAGGCGGCTAAATCATCTCAAGCGTGGTGATCTTATGTCTGTTGACTACATAAAAGAAGGCAAAATCGCTGTTTTTATATTGAACCGTCCTGAAGCGCTTAACGCCATCGACCCGCAAACTGCCACTGAACTGAATAGCGCGCTCGATGAATTCAAAGTGGACGGCGACTTAATGGTAGGTATTATAACGGGCGCCGGCAACAAGGCCTTTTCGGTGGGCGCCGACATTGAGACCATGCTGCCGAGGCTGAGGCAATTAAGAGGACAGAATACCAGTCAGCTGAGTCTTACAGAGGCTCTGAGCTCATGGAAGCCTATGATTGCTGCCATAAATGGGGCTGCCTTGGGAGGTGGATTGGAGATAGCGCTGGCCTGCGATTTGAGAATTGCCTCTGAGAACGCCATTTTCGGTATGCCTGAGGTTTCGCTGGGGCTTATACCCGGCTGGGGAGGCACGCAGCGTTTGCCGCGGATTATACCCTTAGTCAAGGCCGCCGAGCTGCTGCTCACGGGAAAACCAATCAGCGCCGCTGAGGCCTACCGGATTGGTCTGGTCAACAAGGTGGTTCCGCCGTCGGAGCTGATGCCGGCAGCCAGAGCTATGGCGGAGACGATATGCCGTCGGGCACCGCTGGCGATCAGAGCCGCCAAGCAGGCTATGGTGCAGGGGATAGATGTCTCGCTACCAGAAGGACTGAAGCTGGAGAGAGAGTTAAACGATTTTCTGGTGAGCACGGAGGACTTCGAGGAGGGCCGCCGGGCTAATCTGGAGAAGCGGCAGCCTGTTTTCAAGAGAAAATGAATTCAGACGGACATGTAACGGTAGCTGTGGATGCCGCCGGCGGCGACTTCGCTCCTCATGAGGTCGTGAAGGGGGCCGCGGCTGCCGTGGAAGAGTATGGTACACGTGTAGTGCTGGTGGGCCGAAAAGCACTACTGGAGAAGCTGGTCAGGCGCCAGGCTGTGGAGCCTGGTTTGACCATCGTGGATGCCCCCCAGGTTATCGACTGCAATGAGCCGCCGGTGCAGGCGGTGCGCGGGAAGCCGGACTCGTCCATCGTGGTGGGAACCAGGTTGGTCCAGGATGGGGCGGCTTCGGCCTTCGTGTCAGCGGGCAATACAGGAGCCGTAGTGGGCGCCGCCTTCTTAAACCTGGCTAGAATCGAAGGCGTTCAGCGTCCAGCGCTGTGCGGCGTATTCCCTGTCGATGCTGCCAGCACGGCGCTGCTTATCGATGTTGGCGCCAATGTCGACTGCCGACCGGAATTTTTGGTCCAGTTTGCGCAACTTGGCAACTTTTTCGCTAATAGCGTACTGGGCATAGGATCACCGCGGGTCGGGCTGCTTAACGTCAGCGGGGAACGGATTGAGACCAACGCAATGGCCAGAGATGCTTACCGGCTACTTGAAAACAGCAGCCTGAATTTCATCGGTGATATAGGTGGTAATGAAATTCTAATGGGAAAAGCGGACGTGATTGTCACCGACGGCTTCACCGGAAACGTGGTGTTAAAGACCATCGAGGGGCTGGGAGGCATAGTACAGAACCTGATGAGTGCGGAGCAGGCGTTTAAAATCAGCAACGACCTCAGGGGTACGGCGCTGGTCCACTACGCGCAGCTGGCTTCAATGGTGGAGCGTATGGACTACAAGGAGCATGGCGGGGCCTTCCTGCTGGGGATAGACGGCAATATAATCGTGGCCCATGGCCGGAGCCAGGCCAAAGCCATTAAGAACGCAATTCATCTGGCCTATCGGGCGGCGCAGACAGGCCTGGTCAAGACCATTAAAGAGGGGATGGCATGAAGCGCAGGGTTGTCGTTACCGGCATCGGCATGCTGACGCCACTGGGCATCGGAGCCGATAAGAGCTGGGCCGGGCTTTGTGCCGGAAAGTCAGGCATCAGCCCTATTACTAGGTTTGATACCTCCAAATTAAAGTGCCAGGTAGCCGGCGAGATAAAGGACTTTAATCCGCAGGACTTCATGGACAGCAAATTCATTCGGCGCTTCGACCCGTTTATTCAGTACGCGCTGGCGGCGGCTACCATGGCGGTGGAGGACTCGGGAATAAAAAGAAACCCGGCAAATGGAGATAGAGTCGGTGTAATTATGGGAACGGCTGTTGGCGGCTGGAGCAGCTTCGAGGCGGCGAATAATTTCGTTAACAGAGGCGAGCTTGACAGAGTGCCGCCCTTTCTAATACTTAATGCCACGCCGAACTCGGCGGCCAGCGTGGTGGCCATCAGATTCGGAGCTAGAGGACCCCACCACCTGGTCACAGAAGCCTGCGCCTCAGGTACGAACGCCATCGGCCTTGGCTTCAGGTGTATTCAGCAGGGTGAGGCGGACGCGATGATAACAGGTGGCGCCGAAGCATCGATTACCGCCTCGATGATGGCATCTCTGGACTTGCTGGGCGCCCTGACCTCCAAGAGGAATGGCGAACCGGCCAAAGCCAGTCGTCCTTTTGACGGCGACAGGGACGGGCTGGTTACCAGCGAGGGTAGCGGTGTGCTGATCCTGGAAGAATTAGAGTCGGCACTGAAGAGGGGAGCCAGGATATACGGAGAGGTTCTGGGATTCGGCAACAACTGCGACGCCTATCATTATACGTCGCCAACTCCCGACGGCAACGGGCCGGCTGAATGTATGAAACTTGCACTGCGTGATGCTGGAATCGAACCTGCACAAATCGATTATATAAATGCGCACGGCACGTCGACCATAATCAGCGACCTGTCCGAGACCAGGGCAATTAAGAAGGTGTTCGGTGGTCACGCTAAAAAGCTGGCTATAAGTTCTAATAAGTCGGCAGTGGGGCATATGTGGGGCGCTGCCGGAGCGGTGGAGGCTATTTTTGCACTGCTTACCATAAACACCGGCATTATTCCACCGACAATAAACCAGGAATTTCCGGATTCGGAATGCGACCTGGACTATGTCCCCAATCAGGCCAGGCAGGCCGGTGTCGGGGTGGCGCTGTCAAACTCCTTCGGCTTCGGTGGAGTTAACGGTGCCTTAGTCCTGAGTAAGTTCATCGGGTAGAGATAGTAGCGCTATCCAGCCTTTCCATAGTTCAGGATACTGGACCTTTGGTCGCGGTTAATATTTCTGCTATCTAATAATCCCTCTTTAGCTTCCTCATTGTCGAGTATTATCTCCATGTATTTGTTATTATGTATCCATAAGACTGAATAATGCTAGGAGTTACAAAGACCACAATTTCATTTGAGCTTAGCTTTTACACAGTAAAAGAGCCGTAAATGTTCTGATTGGCGGAACTGGTAAACAAAGTGAGTCAACAGAGTTTGTCTGAATTCTGGAGCCTGCCGGCAGCAGACTTAATGGAACGGCTTGAAGCGGATCTGACAGGTCTAACCAGCGAGGAAGCCCGAGTACGTCTGGCACAGCATGGATTAAATGTGTTAAGACCGAAGAAGAGGACGGACTGGCTGGCCCTTCTACTTTCTCAATTCAAGAGCCCTATCATAATTATTCTGTTGTTCGCTGCTGTACTGGCCTTCTTGCTGCATGATGTCACCGATGCCGTGATCATCGTGGTCATCGTCGGCATAAGCGGCTT
>CAYPRI010000066.1:6907-8533 GCA_964413085.1 uncultured Dehalococcoidales bacterium | reverse complement strand
TAAATGTCTGCCGCCGTCTGGTTGAGGCTCACGGAGGCCGTATCTGGATTGAATCGGAGCCAGGTAAGGGCAGTACATTCCTTTTTACTCTGCCACTTACTTAGGTAATATGCCGCTTCTATTCTTGTTATATTACAGAATCAATTCTCTTAACCAGCTCGTCCGGCCTGAACGGTTTGGATAAAAAGATATTCGCGCCCAGACTGAGTGCTTTCTCGGCTGAGGAAGCATGAGCACTTATGGAAATGACCGGAAGTTTTGAGGTGGCACGCAATCTTTCTAAAACCTCAAAGCCGTCAACAGGCGACATCAAAATATCTAAAATCACGATGTTCGGATTTTCTGACTTGACCAATTGTAGCGCTTCCTCACCGGAAGTGGTTGTGACAACTTCGTAGCCGGCTAACCTGAGGCTGGAACTAAGGAACCTGAGTATCTTCACGTCATCGTCTACTACCAATACACGTATTTTAGAGCCTTCCATATTTGTTAATGTATTCGAGGCCTTTCTCGATGACTGTAAAGGCATGGAAACCTCCTGATCAGAATACTTCATTCGAATTTTCGTATGGTATCACACAAAATATTAAAAAGTCATAAAATTTTACGCGATTTTATAAAATAATTTGGATAAATTGATAAGTTGACATAAAAGAGAGAAACCAGCGCTGGTCACTACGCTGGTCTCTCAGTTTGGTTAAGGGGGCGATGAAATCGCTCCTACTAATTAGAACGAAATTTGTCGGTAAAAGTTTATCTAATATTAGAGAATCTATTTATTCGGTGGCATCGCCACGAGGTCTCTGACGTCACGTTTGGTGTTGAGGATATCTGACCACAAGTCCCCCCTCTTTTTCAGCCTTTTAGGGACTGTCATAATGTTAAAGTCAGATGGATAAACTCTGCCCAGCTCATTCCAGTGTAGCGGCATGGAAACGGTGGCATTGGTAGAAGGACGTGGAGAGTAGGCTGCAGCCAGAGTTTTGCCTCGAACGTTCTGGTTATAGTCGACGAAGACTTTTCCGGTGCGCTTCTCCACGGGCCACTCCATAGTGATATCCGAGGGGTGGATCTGCAAGACAAATCGACCAATTGTTTCCGCGCTTGAGCGCGCCGCCTTATAATCCAGATTTCTGACGATAGGCACATAAATGTGCAAACCGGTTTTTCCCGAAGTTTTTACAAAAGCTTTGAGTGATAGTTTATCGAGGGACTCTTTCAGCCATTTGGCTACTTCACATACCTTATCGAATGCTTTCTTGTTAAACTCCGGCTCATCACCTGTCTTTTCTTTGCCCGAATAGATATAAGGATCGAGGTCGAAGATGATGAAGTCGGGGAAATCTAGCAGATAGTCCGTATCTTTAGTAGTCATGTCCGGTTCCGCCGCGATTCGTGAGAACCAGGCATGGAATTCTATGTTGGCTTGTTGCCCCAGCCAAATAAGCGTCGATAGGTTCTGGCAGACCAGGTACTCCCGCACGGTGCCTTCCTCTTCTCTAATATTTACTCTTTCTACGAAATCAGGTATCGGATTATTCCAGTGCTTCTGCCAGAAATGCTCGCCGGATATGCCATTCGGATACCGGCTAAGGGTCAGCGGGCGATCTTTCAAATGAGGTAGGA
>CAYPRI010000066.1:2301-6807 GCA_964413085.1 uncultured Dehalococcoidales bacterium | reverse complement strand
CCGAAGCCGTAGAAAGACTGGGATTCTCAATCGGCCGTCCTGCGTCCATTCAGAGAACTTAACTTCTGCTACTAGTTCGGGCTGTACCCAGACAGTCCGGCTGTTGGTAGATGGCACCTCTGCAAAGGGGCACGAGTCAGTTTGCAGCGTTCCAAGACGGTTCATAAGTTCACTGCTGGATTCATCGTCGAAGCCAGTGCCAACGTGACCGGCAAATACAAGCCTGCCTTTTTCGTCGTAGTAGCCGAGCAGCAACGATCCGAAAGTATGAGCCCGACTTCCCTGACCTTTGGTATAGCCTCCGATTACGAACTCATCGGAGAGCACTGACTTTATCTTGAGCCATTTACCGGACCGCTCACCGGATTCATATAGGCTGTCCAATTGTTTGGCCATCACGCCTTCAAGCCCATTATCGACGGCCGCATGATATAACCGCTCTCCGTCTGATTCGAAGAAGTCGATGAGCCTGATACTGTTGGAAGGTTTGAACACACTGCCAAGTAGTTCCTTGCGGTGGCGCAAAGAGACTCCACGGATGTCATAGCCATCGAGGTACAGTATATCGAAAATGTAGTAAATCAGCGGGATATTGATCTTGGCTTCGGCATCAGCATGGTTTACAGACTTGAGGTAGTTTTGAAGGCATTGGAAACACTGGTGCCCTTTTTTATCCATGGCAATTATTTCGCCGTCGAGTACAAGTTCGGAAACCGGCTGACGGCTAAGGTCGGTGACCAGGGATGAGTAATGCTGGGTCACGTCTATGCCACTCCTGGATAACAGCCGGACCTTGCCGTTCTGTATATGAGCCAGGATGCGATAACCATCCAGCTTGGGTTCGAATATCCAACCAGGGCTAGAGAAAGGGGCTTTGGCCAGACGCGCCAGCATGGGCTTGGCAGCATGAAGAAACGGCGCCGGATGGGTGCCAGGTGCTCTTAGCGGGTTGAATGGTGCCAAATTTGAGTTTGTATTAACTCCTGCTTTGACCTCTTCAATAGTACGCCCTGATAACACTGACCGTTCCATATCGAGTACATCGCCTTCCGCACTGGCATATTCGTCATTGTGCTTCATCAGTAACCAGCTGTTGTCTCCTCTCTGTACTTTTACCAGCGTCCATGAACCCTTGAGCTTATGGCCGCGCAGGTAAAAGGATATTTTGCCTCTCTCTAGTCCCTGCCTCATCTCTTTTTCCGACTTAACACGGTCGTTGAATAATAATTTGCCGCCTTCGTCCGGAGAATATGTGCCCGCATCCCAGACGATAACCTCACCCGCTCCATATTCACCTTTTGGAATAACGCCCTCGAATGTGGCATAGTCGATGGGATGGTCTTCAACCATTACGCCGAGCCGTTTTGTGCCAGGGTCCAGCGAAGGCCCTTTAGGCACCGACCATGACTTCAGCACGCCGTCCAGTTCCAGTCTGAAATCATAATGAAGCTGACGAGCCCTGTGTTTTTGGACGACGAAAATCAAAGGCCCTTTGTTGCCACGTAACTGTGCCTGTGGTTCCGGCGTCAAAGTGAAATCTCGCTTATTCCTATATTCTTTAAGATTGGAGCTCATATCTATATGTTATAATAGCGCTGAAACGCTGTCTACAGATATGGAGTATGGGACGAATTCGGCTTGGGATATCCACGTGGTCAACCAGGGAAATTGAGAAGAGCGGTTTCTATCCAGCACAAGTCAAGTCGGCCGCGGACAGACTGAACTTTTACGCTTCACACTTCAATGTTACGGAAATCGATTCCAGCTATCATTTCTTCCCTACTGCTCATAATACAGAACTCTGGCTATCAAGCACGCCTGACGATTTCGCCTTTGATGTCAAAGCTTTTAGCCTGCTTACCGGTCATCCCACGGCTCTTGATTCAATACCATCGACTATAAGAGATAAATACAGCAACCGAATTCAAGCAAAAGGAAACATCTATCCGCACCACATGCCACCTGACGCCATGGATGAGTTTTGGACCATTTTCGAGCGTACTGTTGGGCGCTTCCATGAAGCGGGAAAGCTTGGAGCGGTGCTATTTCAATTTCCACCCTGGTTTCACCCCGAGCCGGTTAACTATGAATATATAGCCGAGTGCCGACAAAGACTGGCAGCGTTTCAGGTCGCTGTCGAGTTCCGTGTAGGTAGCTGGCTAGAGGGACACGGGGAGGAAACTCTAGGATTCTTGCGTGAGCAGGATATAGCGCTGGTCTGTGTGGATGAGCCGCAAGGTTTCAAATCCAGCGTTCCGCCAGTGGCTGAGGCGACGTCACGTCTGGCTATCGTAAGGTTTCACGGCCGGAATAGCCGGACCTGGGAGAAAAAGGGGATTCCCGCCGATGAGAAATTCAACTATCTCTACACAGAAGAAGAATTAAAAGAGTGGCTGCCCCGCATCCAGCACCTGTCCCAAAATGCCGAGGTTCATGTCATTTTCAAGAATAAGCATGCCGATTATCCGCTCAGGAATGTCCAGCAGATGCAATTCTTGCTTAGTATGATTTAATCAGACCTCTGGCTCTGGCAATTCTAACTTTTAACTTTAGAGGCAGCTAAGCTCGCCCTAAGCGCAGCCATCAGGTCGGCCATTTCCACCTTAGCCACAGAAGGAGCAACTATTTTTTCACCCTTGACCTTGGCCTCAACCAGCTTCTTGAGAGCTTCCTGATATTCATCATGATAGTCCTCTGGTCTGAAGCTTTTAGCCATGGCTTTGATTAAAGAAATCGCCATATCTAGCTCTGCCGAAACAGCTCTAGTTTCGGGTACATCAAACTCCTCTCGGCCAATAATTTCGCTTTGATAATGAATGGTATGTAGTGCCATGATTTGTTCTATAGGTCTCAGGCAGCATAGATGCTTGCGGTGTTGGAACGACACTTTAGCAATACCAACCTGCCCCGTTTTTTTGAGAGCCTGGCATAATAGCTGGAAAGGTTTGATGCCCAGTTCCTCAGGCTCGATATAATGGCTGCCATAGTAGTATATGGGATCGATTTCATTCGCGTTAATAAAGCACTGAATATCAATGCTATGCGTGGTCTTTATAGGCACCTTCTGGAAATCGCTCTCGTCCAGGACGACGTACCGGTCTTTGAACACCTCGTAGCCTCGCACTGTGTCTTTCAAGCTGAAGTACTCGTTATCGATATCGCAATGCAAGACTTGTTTTGGGCGAGTCAAGCATTTTTTATGCAGTAAATGAAAGCTCAACGGTTTGGTTTCCGTTGCTACGTACATCCTGACTGGTATGGCAACCAGTCCAAAACTGATAACGCCTTTCCAGAATGCTCTTCGCATAATTCACCTCCTGTGATTTAAGGGTCTCTAAGAAATAAGATAACACAGAAGGTGAGTAATAGCTATGTTGGAGGTGTAACTATCACTAAATTTTAGAATATACACGTCCCAGTAAGGGAATCTTGATTTGAATAGCTCCAGAGGGACAGGTTTCCTGACAGCAAAAGCATCGAATACAGTTGTCGTAGTTATGTTTCGGTGGCCGGGATCGGTCATTATTGTTCCAGTCGACTGCCTTTGGCTGAACGGGGCACATCTTAACGCAGACACCACAATTATCACACTTAGCGGTATCAATTACCGGCCGATGGGTTATCATGTTTTTAATTAAGCTATTAAACCGACCGCCCGAACTATGGACAGGGCGAGTCCGGTTTACGTCGAATTCAGGTGTGAAAAAGGAGTCAATGTTCTCGCCTACCAGTTCGATGTTCTCCGAATGATATGTACCAAGACCCGCACCTTCACCTGCGACATTGGTGGGTACTAGAGCGGGATCGAGATTGATAATTCGGCAAGCTGTAGCATCCAGGGCTATTGGGTCTGTAGAGAATAAAAGGACGCTTAGTTGTTTCAAATTCCCGCTTCTGGGGCCGTTGCCTTCCATCGCGCTGACCCCATCCATAATATAGAGACGTGGGCCTATCAGTGTATTCAAATCGACCAGCATTTTGGCAAAGGCATAAGCATCTGGTAATTTTACGTGATATTGACTCTTGAGCAGGCCTGGTATGCAGCCGAACTGATTTTTCACCGCGCCGGTGAGCAGCATGAAACCATGCGTTTTGAGCCTGGGTAAACTTATCAAGCCGTCGCAGCCCAATATGCCATTGGCAATCACGAATTTCTTTATTAACTGGGCATTTTTATGAGTGACCTCTTTACCTGAATCAAAATCGACTAGTTCAAGCCCGAGCTCATCACCGATGCGCTTCAAGCCAGCTCGTCTTAAGTTGCCCTCACATTTACCAAAGGCTGGCGAGTCGCCGTAGCAAACGTGAGCCCCGGCTTTTTTAAAAAGGTCACCAACGGCTCTAAATACGGAGGTATGCGTGGTCACGCCATTGTCAGGGCTGGTGCCTATCAGGACATTGGGTTTGAGAAGTATGCGCTCCCCAGCTTTGCCGAAACGAGACAAGCCGCCCAGAAGGTCGAGTCCTTTAATGATGGACGCCAGGACTTCATCTCGATCGTAGGAG
>CAYPRI010000066.1:0-2201 GCA_964413085.1 uncultured Dehalococcoidales bacterium | reverse complement strand
GCTTCGACGCCCAGTTTACCGAATTCAGCAGCATCGGTGGCACCGGCGCCGAAAGGCACAATGCCGGTACCGGTCTTATATCCAAGGCCGTTGGCGACATCAACGCAGTCTTGCGCCATGGTAAGTGAGAGCTTCACAGAGCCATTCAGGTCCTTTGTCATAAAACGGAGATCTTTCAGTTTGTACAACGTATCGATATTGAAGACATAAGTCTTTGTATTTAATAATTGCCAGCCATGCTTCTGGCAGAAGTCTCGCGCGCCTCTTAGGCCGGCCTCTTCTGCATCGAAAGAAGTTACAACAAGGCGGGTATGGCGCATCGGATTTTGACGGCTTTTTTGTGCCTGGTGGAATAGCCTTGCGGTCTCAGCGGCTATGGCTACGGCAATCATGTCGTCGCCAGCAGCTGGAGATACCTGTCTCGTCGTGAAAAACGCCAGCGGCAGCTGAAAAATACCGAGTACCATTAATATTACGGGTACCCACCAGGCAAACATTAAATTAAAAAAGGCCAGGACGGAGTCGGCCAGTGCAACCAGAAAGGCAAGCAGTAAAAGAAGTATGCCGGCATTGATTAAGAGCGCATAGTATTTGGGTATGCGAGCCAGTAACTGAAAGACATAGGCAGCATCATGGTGTGCACTGATTATTATTTGCTGCTTCACTTCGCCTTCGGGTTCGATGGAGCCAAACACATTTAGGCCGGTGGCTTTGGGAAAGTATGAGTCGAGCAGCTCCCAATAGCGGACGAACTGCGCGTAAAACATGAAAATCGCAATCGCGTAGACAACCAGCGCAGTAAGGGGGAAGTCGAAAAATAGTAAGACGGCACCGATAAAGTAGAGGATAACCAGTACGGGAATGTATTTTAGGAAGCTCTTGGGGTGGATGACGAAATCTTCTATGTGTACCGAGCCTGGATCGCAGTACTTGGCAAATTCCTGTTTAATCCGCTCGGCGGTTTTGTGACAGGCTTCAGTGCCTGCCAGCCGGTTGGGATAGCCCTCTACAATTTCATCGGTGAACTTGTATACGTGGCGGACATGATTTTTGGTAATTCTTAGGCCGGGGGCTTTCATGCCGTGTAAATGTTAAAGTACTTAGCCCCTAATGTCAATGCGGTATAGGAATCAGTGTGTAAACTCAAGCTCGGCATGGCAGGAAAGATACAGGCCCCAATGTGGTAAACTATAACTGAACGGAGTTTAAGGAGGACGTTTATGGCAACAAAAGATGAATACAAACGTCAGTTAACTATTCTTATAATATCTTTTCTGGCCGGCTATTTAGGACTGGATCGTTTTTATCGGGGAGAAGTGGGGCTGGGCGTAATTAAGCTGATAACAATTGGTGGCTTCGGCGTCTGGTATCTGGTAGATCTGGCTATAGCCGCCTACAGATTCGGGCAGGTCAGCTAAAAAAGTTATGATTAAAAACTAAAGGTCAAAAGTAATAGATAATCTATCACTTTTCGTTCATGTCGCTGGATTCAGTACACGCCCCAGGAATATAATCGTCCCGGTCTGAATATCTCGAATGAGAAAGATAAAAGGCCGATTTATATCCATGGTAATTATCTCTTCCGGCGGCGGTGCGCTGGTAACACCGACGATAACAGCTGTGGCAGCAGCGGCCTCCGTGCCAGCTTCGTCAACTGCAACGAAAGCCTGGTGAATAACGTCGGATATAAACAGATCGCATTTACCGTCCATGCCGGAAAAATTTGCATATTCGGCGGAACAATCGGTAGACAGGGGCGGATTGAATGCCACCGGCATACCCATCTGGCTCAATGCCTTGTTTAAATTGAAACTGGATGTGAATTTTACTTTGGGCATGCTCAGGATAACCTTTTTATATTCAAGTGACTGAATAATTCCCGCGACTTTGCCAGCATCAAGTGATTCTTCGAACGACGCAAACTGACCTTCTTTCGGCAGCAGAACTACCATAGAGAGCTCGCGCCCGTCGTAGGGCAATTCTATGGCCTGATAATCGTTGCTTTCTGCATATTGAAACCGTTCAGTTTGATGCATCATAGGCACTGTGACCTCTTTGCCACCGAGCAAATGGAAAGTATCATCTGCGGTCGCTTCCCTATGGAATTGATACTGCCAGGCAGCATTGAAATAGATAGCATTGGTCAGAACCAGGCGGGTAAATGCGTTGATAGCGCCCCGTGGAATCAGGTCTTTAATTTT
>CAYPRI010000065.1:3057-8643 GCA_964413085.1 uncultured Dehalococcoidales bacterium | reverse complement strand
GCCATAGTAGAGACCGGCGGCAAACAGTATAAAGTAGCGCCGGGACAAAAAATCGATGTCGACCGCCTGGCCGTAGACCAGGGCAAGGATATCGAGCTATCCCGCGTACTGCTTATTTCCGACGGCGATGATACCGTCATCGGCACTCCTACGATCGAGGGCGCCAAGGTGGTTGCCACCTGTCTCAGCGAAGGCAAGAGCGATAAGGTTATCGTTTTTAAATACAAGCCGAAGGTGCGCTATCGCCGTAAAAAAGGCCACCGGCAGATTTATTCCAAGTTGGAAATAAAGGAAATCGTTAAACCCGGTGAGGAGGCAGCGCCGAAGAAAGCACCGAGTAAAAAGGCAGCAGCCGGAGGAAATAGCTAATGGCACATAAGAAGGGCGGAGGCAGCTCCAGATACGGACGTGACAGCCAATCGAAAAGACTGGGCATAAAAAGATACAGCGGCGAAAAAGTCAACGCCGGCACCATACTCGTGAGACAGCGGGGCACCCGTATTCAGCCCGGCAACAATGTCGGCGTGGGTAGAGACCATACGCTTTTCGCTCTTATCGACGGCAACGTCAAATACGAGCCAGGGACCAAGGACCGTAAAAAGGCCTCCGTTTACAGTGAGAAAACCAAATGAGACCAAAGATACACCCGGAATACTACACAGATGCCAAGGTAATCTGCTCCTGCGGAAATACCTTCACTACGGGCTCCACCAAGAAGACACTCAGAGTGGAGCTCTGCAGCAAATGCCATCCCTTCTTTACGGGCGAGCAGAAGATCATCGACACCGCAGGCAGAGTGGAACGGTTCAAGCGCAAATACAAGATCAAAGATTAAATACCCACCCCTGGCATTCCCTGCAGCAAAATCTCAAATAACAAATCACAAGCATCAAATTTTAGAATTTTGGATCTCGAATTTGTTTGTGATTTGTGAACTGGAATTTTGAATTTAAGTGAAGCAGAAACAGCATAAAGTTGAAACTCCGGCGCCCTTTTATTACGGTGGCCAGGCGGTCATGGAGGGCGTCATGATGCGCGGCCGGAAAAGCATAGCCGTGGCAGTCCGCCGGCCCAACGGTGAAATCAGCCTGACCAGTCAGTCCTTATCCAGCATTTACAAAGGCCGCGCCAGGAACTGGCCTTTTGTCAGAGGCATCATCGTACTTATCGAGACGCTGGCCCTGGGCACGCAGTCGCTGCTTCAATCCGCCCAGGTAGCTGCAGAGGAACAGGAGGAGACAATATCGCCGGCATTGCTTTGGGGAAGCGTAGCTATTGCCGTCGTTTTCGCCGTGGCTTTGTTCTTTATCGCCCCCCTGCTTATTACCAGATACCTGGTCGACCCCCATATCGCTTCATCGCTGGTGAGCAACCTGATTGAAGGCTTCATTCGAATCGTCTTTTTCATCGCTTATCTGAAAATCATAGCCTTCATGCCGGACGTTAAAAGGCTGTTCAGCTATCATGGCGCCGAGCATAAGGTGGTGAATGCCTACGAGGCCGGTGAGCCGCTGGAGGTAGACCGCGTTAAAAAATACTCTACGGCGCACACGCGATGCGGCACCGGTTTCCTGCTGGCGGTGCTGGTAATTTCAATATTTGTCTTCGCCTTACTCGGCCGACCGGGGATATGGCTCAGTATCCTTTCGCGAATCGTCCTAATCCCCGTCATCGCCGCTATAGGCTATGAATTCGTCAGGTTCGGCGCCGGCCATTACCGGAACGTAATCGTCCGCGCTATTCTGGCTCCTGGCCTTCTCCTTCAGGCTTTGACCACGGGTGAACCCAACGAAGGCCAGTTGGAAACAGCCATATCAGCCATGAAAAGAGTCATCGAAAACGACAGTGACCAGCCAACGGCACTGGTCTAAAATGATTAGTCGGCGTCTTTCTTATCGAGTGTCTGGAAGAAACAGCTTTGATTTCCGGTGTGACATACCGGTCCTGCCGGCTTAGCCTTAATCAGAATGGCATCGCTGTCGCAGTCCTTAGCTATTGACTTCACTTTCAGAATGCTGCCCGAGGTCTCCCCCTTGTGCCACAGCTCCTGCCGACTGCGACTGTAGAACCATACCTCACCGCTCTTTAGAGTCCTTTTTAAAGCTTCCTTATCAGCGTAGCCCAGCATCAGAACGTCGCCGTTATCGGCGTCCTGAATTATGACCGGAATCAGACCTTTATCATCAAATTTCAACATAGAACACCACCTTACGGGCTGGTCTAAAGACCCGCCCCTACATTTCTACGTACCGTAGGGGCGGACCTTCAGGTCCGCCCGCTTAATTCTCTGACATCAAATAAAAACGATCCCAAAAATGTGTAGTTTCTATAGTCGTCAGTCAATCCCTTTCGCACCGGATTATTTATTATATACCAGGCTACGTCATCAAGCATCTCATTGCTTCTCAGCACACTATCGTAATAACTTCTCCGCCATAGCGGGTTTCCATTCATCTTTTTGAACGTATAACTACTACTTTGTTTAAACTGTCGCATAAAATTTAAGAGTGACGCTTTTTCCTCTGCTGTCAGCAACATATGTAAATGATCCGGCATGAAACAATAAACATAAATTCCGAATCCATAATGTATACTACAATCCTTTAAAATAGATAAAACTAAATCTACAACTTTGTAATCGACAAAATAATGTTCCTTTTTATACGTAGCACACGCAACGAAATAAGCATATTGCCCTTTATAATCAAAACCGAAAAGTCTTGGTGCCGGCTTGCGTCTTTTGAACAATTGTCTAGTCGCTTTGCGAGCGGGTCTAAAGACCCGCCCCTACATTTTGCCGGTATCGCAGGGCCGGACTTTTAAGTCCGCCCGAAATCTATAAGCTAAATGTTTTCAGTGCTTCTTTCAAATCGATGTCACCGGTATAAATCGCCCTCCCTAAAACAGCTCCTTCCACCCCCAGCTCTTTGAGTTTCTTCAAATGACTGACTTTAGAAATACCGCCGGCGGCAATAATCGGCAAATTTACACCTTTCACCATCTCCTCAATCACCCCAAAAGCTGGCTCTGTAAGCGTGCCGTCGCGCTTAATGTCCGTATAGATTATGCGGCTCACGCCCAGATCACTCATCCACTGACCAAGGCGCAACGCATTGACCTCCGTACTTTGCCTCCAGGCATGTGTAGCTACCGAACTATCACGTGCATCTATGCCCACCACAATTGCTTCATCGTATTTCCGGCAGAGATTTCTAATCAACTCCGGATTTTCCACCGCTACTGTTCCCAAAATCACCCTGTTCACGCCCATATCCAATAGCATGGCTACAGCCGCCTCATTTCTTATGCCTCCGCCAAGCTGCACCGGCAAACCAGTTTTTTTTACTATATCTCCGATAATCTTGATATTCTTTGGTTCACCGCTGGCCGCTCCATCAAGGTCGATTACATGCAGTCGCTTCGCCCCCTGGTTTTTCCACTGAACAGCCACATCTACCGGACTCTCGGAGAAAACCGTCTCCTTACCGTAATCGCCCTGATACAGCCGGACGCACCGGCCACCTTTGATATCGACCGCCGGAATTACTTCCATCTCAAACTTACCATACGAGCGTTTAAATTTCCCTCAATTTGCTATACAATATTAAAGCTTTAAACGTGTACTTTCAAATACGAGGAGGACAACTACATGGACTTCGAGCTTTCCGAAGAGCACAAGATGTTCCGGGAGGCCATCTGTAACTTCGCCCAGAAAGAAATCGCCCCGCTCGTCGACGAAGCCGAAAAAACAGCTACCTTTCCGCTGCAGCTATTCCCCATGATGGGTAAACTGGGCTATCTCTGCGTCAGATACCCACCCGAATACGGCGGAGCCGGTATGGGTAAACTAGGCGACTGTATTTCAGTCGAGGAGGTTGCCTATCACAGCGTGGGCATATGCGCCGGCATAATGGTCCAGAGCGGCATCGGCACGACAGCCGTCTATACCCGCGGCAACGAAGAGCAGAAGAAGAAATACCTGATGCCCGCCATTAAAGGAGAAAAAATAGCGGCTTTCGGCCTTACCGAACCTAACGCCGGCTCGGACGCCGCCTCCATACAGACAACCGCCACCAAGAAGAACGGTAAATACGTCCTCAACGGCACCAAAATATTCATCACCAACGGCAACATTTGCGACTTCGTTCTTACCGCTGCCTATACCGACAAGAGCAAGGGCTCCAGGGGCGGCGTCAGTTTATTTATAGTTGAAAAAGGCACTCCGGGATTCAATCGTGCCAAGCTGCACAAGTTTTGCGGCCGTTCCGGAGAGACCGGTGAACTGGCCTTTGAGGACTGCGCCGTTCCCGAAGCCAACATCATCGGCGAAGAAGGCAGAGGCTTTCCCTACGTGATGGAATCGCTCATGGGAGGCAGAATTTCCCACGCCTCCAGAAGTTTGGGGCTGGCGCGCTCCGCTTACGATGCCTCGTTAAAATATGCTCAGGAGAGGGTCCAGTTCGGCCAGCCAATAGCTAAATTCCAGGTCAATGCCTTTAAACTGGCCAGGATGGCGCTGGATATAGAAGCCGCCCGATGGCTTATATTCCACGCCGCCTGGCTCTACGACCAGAATAAGCCGCACACAAAAGAAGCAGCCATGGCCAAGCTCTTTGCCAGCGAGTGTTCGGTAAGGGTGACTATGGAAGCCATGCAGATTCACGGCGGCTACGGCCTGACCGAAGAGTCGGTCATCCAGCGTTACTTCCGTGACTCCCGCATGTCGACCATCACCGAGGGCACCTCGGAAATCCAGCAGCTCGTCATCTCAAGGGAAATCGGCCTGCGTTAACATAAAAGAAATTTCGTACCGGTGCACTGGCCTTCGCGAAAGGTGGTACACATGTCAGGAACAAAAGAGACAATCGATGCGTACAAGGCGAAACGGGAAAAAATAAAACAGGTAGACGGCAAGGCACTTGAACAGCGTCACAAAGCCGGACAATGGTCGGCCAGGGAGCGCATTGATTACTTCTTTGACCCGGGCACGTTTACAGAAATAGGCTTATTCGTCAAACACCGGACGACTAACTTTGGCATGGATAAAAGGGAGATACCGGCGGAAGGCGTTATAACCGGATATGGCAGGGTAAACGGACGGCCTGTGGTGGCTATCGCTGAGGACTTCACCGCCATGGCCGGGACGTTCGGCGAATACCACGGTAAGAAGTTTGCCCGTGCCCTTGAGTTTGCCAAAGATATGGGCTGGCCCTGTGTCAGCATGAACGATTCCGGTGGAGCCCGGCTTCAAGAAGGCATGGATACGCTCGAAGCCTACGGCTGGCTTTTCAGGTCGCAAATACTGGCGTCCGGCATCGTTCCCCAGATATCCCTGCTCATGGGCCCTTGCCTCGGCGGACAGGCTTATCACCCCGTGATGCAGGACTTCCTTATTCAATGCCGCAACACCGGCTTCATGGGCATCGCCGGCCCGGCATTCGTAAAAACTCAAATCGGCGAGGAAATAAGCCTCGAGGAGCTTTCCGGCTGGGAAGCTCATGCGGTAAAGTCGGGCCAGACGCATATCGTCGCCGAAAACGACCAGGAGGCTCTGGATTCCTGCAAAGAGCTACTGTCCTTCCTGCC
>CAYPRI010000065.1:0-2957 GCA_964413085.1 uncultured Dehalococcoidales bacterium | reverse complement strand
GCCGGGGCACACTACGGCATGCTGGACAAGTCAATCGGCGCCGACCTGGTGTTTGCCTGGCCCACGGCCCTGGTGACCATCGTTGGCGCTGAGACCGCAGCCAGCGTCATCTTCGCTAAGGAGATTAAAGAATCGGCTAATCCAAAAGAGGTCAAGGATAAGCGGGTAAAGGAGTATAAAGACCTGTATGAGAACCCGTATATGGGCGCCGAACGCGGTTATATCGACGACGTCATTACGCCCAGCGACACCAGGAAAATGATTAATAAAGCGCTCGATGCCCTGCAAAACAAAACCGTGGCCAGGCCGTATCGGAAATACTCCAATATCAATCTATGACATCAGAATACAGTGCACAGGTCGACTACACCGGTATTTCCAAAGTATATGACAGCTACCGCTCCTATACCGACGACGTAATCAAAAAGATTATTGACCTGGGACGAATCGGCCCCGGAAAGAAAGTTCTCGACCTGGGCTGCGGCACCGGAAACATTTCTTACCAAATAAAAAACACAGTAAATACCGATATGGTCGGCATCGATGTCTCGCCGGACATGTTGAAAATGGCCAGAAGCAAATCTCTGGAGGTTGTTCTCGCCGATATCGATAATCAGCAGTTACCTTTCCATGACGGTTCTCTCGACGCTGTGGTAGCGGCCTACGTTATCCACCAGATTAAAAACTTAAAGTTTATGTTATCCGAGTGCTATCGCGTGCTGCGAAATGGTGTACTGATCCTTTTGACTTCCAGCCATAAGCAGATAGAAGACCAGCATCCGATTATCAAAGATTTTTTCCCCGGCTACGTGAATATCGATAAGGGAAGATTTCCCGATATAGACCGGATTGATTCCGTATTAGAGTCACTTTCTTTCAAAGACATCACACACCAGGAAGTAACTGTTTCCAAAATACCCATAGACGAGGAATACCTGGAAAAGGTGAGGAATAAATACGTTTCCACCTACCACCTTATGCCCCGGAGCGAATTCGAAAACGGCATCGCCAGACTGGAAGACTTCGTGCAAAAGAGCGGCCAACCTGAATTCAGAGACTGGCACGCGACTATAATAACTGGACTAAAGGAGGAATAAAATGGAATTAGCCAATACCCTGCCAATGCCAATGTGGCTCTACTGGGTCATATTCTTACTTGCTCTCTGGACTATACCCTGGAAGGGTGTGGCCCTGTGGAGAGCTGCCGGCAATAAGCACCTGGCTTGGTTTATCTGCATTCTCATATTTAACACGCTGGCCATTTTAGAGATAATTTATATCTTTGGTTTCAGCAAGAAGAAGTCATAGCCTGCAGCCCATTAATTAATGGGTAGCCTGGAGCATCCTTTCCAGCGGGCGCACCTAAGGGTACGCCCCTACATGGTGGAGTGATAAATGTAGGGGCGGGTCTTCAGACCCGCCCGAAAAACTGCGCAACCTTTAAGGTATGGACACCACCTTAACCCGTCTGCTATACTCAATCTCCTGTGAAGCTAAAAACATGGTTCCTGGAGACCAGGCCGCAGTTCCTGCTCCTCTCAGTGGTGCTGGCTTTTCTAGGCACCTCCGTCGCCTGGTATAACGGTCACTTTAATCTGGGATATGCCGTCCTGGCCTTCGTTGGCCTGCTGCTTTGTCATATCAGCGTCAATGTCCTGAATGACTATTACGATTACAAAAGCGGCATCGACCTCAAGACCAAACGCACGCCATTCAGCGGCGGCAGCGGTTTTCTGCCAGCGGCCTCGTTAAATCCCAGACATGTCTTCTGGTTCGGCCTGGCCTGTTTTCTGCTGGCCGTTCCCATAGGCGTTTTCTTTGTGTTCGTCAGCGGCTGGCTGCTGCTGCCCCTGCTACTCGTCGCCGCCATCTGCATACTTCTTTATACTCCGTTGCTGACCAAACTGGGCTGGCCTGAATGGGCGCCCGGCGCAGGCCTGGGCGCGCTGCCCGTCCTAGGCGCTTACTTCGTCCAGACAGGCGAATACACGCTTACCGCAGTCATAGCCTCCGTACCGTCCGGTATACTGGTTCACAACTTGCTCCTTCTGAACGAATTTCCCGATATCGAAGCCGATAAAACGGCAGGCAGGAGAACGCTGCCCATAACTATGGGTAGAAAAGGCGCAGGTATAGTCTATTCAGCGCTTACCATAATAATGTATCTGTGGATAATCGCCTGGGCGGCCGTAGGTCTCATGCCGGTTTTCTGCCTTATAGCACTGCTGACCCTGCCCATCGCTGTCAGAGCCATTCAGGGTGCGTTGAACTGGCAGGACCCGACCAAGCTGATGCCGGCCCTGGGCAATAACGTCCTGGTCATTCTGATAACGCAGTTGCTTCTGGGCATTGGTTACATCCTGGCCACGATAGTTTGAACCCTTTCGCCTTCGAGATTCGGCGGTCGTTACGAGTGCGGCGGGCTCCCTCAGAATGACAGCTACGGAAAATAATCTAAAAATATAATACAATTAAGGAATTATTATGCGCACTGACCTCATCCTGCTGCACGCGCCCAGTGTCTACGATTTCCGCAAGAAGACTATACTTTACGGACCCGTCAGCGACTTAATTCCGCCGTCGTACATCTTCGAAATGTATCCCATCGGCCTTACCAGCATCGCCGAATATCTAGAACGCCACGGCTACCGTGTCCGAATCGTAAATCTCGCAGTCCGCATGCTCAGGGATAGTAAGTTCGACGTTGAAAACTTCATAAAGCGACTCCAGGCCCCAATTTTCGGCATCGACCTCCACTGGATGCTGCACTGCCACGGCGCCATTGAGATAGCTAAAATAGTTAAAAAGTGGCACCCCGAATCCAAGCTTATATTCGGTGGTTTCTCGTCCTCATACTTCTACAAAGATCTGATGTCGTATCCGGAAATCGATTACATAATCCGCGGTGATTCCACCGAGGAACCATTCCGGCAGTTAATGGACTGCCTGAGAGACAA
>CAYPRI010000064.1:1896-9042 GCA_964413085.1 uncultured Dehalococcoidales bacterium | reverse complement strand
AAAAATTTCGTCGTCGCTCCCTGATTGGTCTCTGTTTTACGCTCAACCTAACGTTGACAGCAGCACGCCTCCGTGCTAATCTGCTGGGCAAACAACTTCCTTTACTCTTTACTGATTTCTTATAAAGCTGGCCCTGCGGAGGAACAAATGGACTTAACTTTAGTTCAAGCCCTGACTATAGGAGACGCCTGGTTCCAGTGTCTGGAGAAGGCGCTGTTGGAAGGCAGGACCTATGAAATACAGCAGGGCAGTTTCGAGGGCAAGCAGCGCAAAGAAATACCTCTTGTCGGTATCATCATCCGCAACCCGGGCGTCAGGCCCCTAAGACCCGATGTACCGACGGGCGTCCCGGCACCTACCACCGATGAAGTCATACACGACTATATGAATTATTTAATGACCGAGACCAAGCAGGAGAACGAAGAATACACCTACGGCGAGTACTTGGCGCCGCAAATTGATGAGGTAATCAGGCGCTACAAGCAGGGTGTGGACACCAACCAGATGTGCATGAACGTCGGCGACCGCCACAGCATTTATATGAAAGACCCACCATGCATGAGGGTACTCGACACGCGCGTCCAGGAAGGGAGGCTCAATTTCGTCCTTTACTTCAGAAGCTGGGACCTGTGGGGCGGCTTCCCCACTAATCTGGGCGGATTGCAGCTATTGAAGGAGTACATGGCCCAGGAAATCGGCGTCAAAGACGGCTCGTTGATTGCCTTCAGCAAAGGCCTGCATTTGTACGAGCACTGCTGGGACCTGGCCAAGATGGTCCTCCACATGCCGCTGGAATAGTTCAAATACTTGAGTCTTCCCCGTATTTTCCCTCTCCAAAAATACCTTCGACTACTTGCTCTTACTTCTTTATACCTTATAATGGAAATAGAAGGTACTTCAAATGCGCGAAGGTCACTTTGATCCTAAAATCGCACCCATCCTTGACAGCGAGGAACGTATCAAAGAGTTAAGGCCGTATGAACTCCTGAAGGATAAGGCTGGAATTAAACCGGGAATGACCTGCGTGGACCTGGGCTCAGGAACAGGCACTTTTACTTTCCCACTACTGGCCTGTGCCGGTGCTGAAGGCATTGTGTACGCCGTAGACGACAGTGAAGAAATGCTGAGACGCATCCAGTCTAAAAAACCGCCCTCCAACTTGATACTCATCCATAGTGACGTCCGAAGGACCGGGCTGGATAACGGAATCGCTGATTTCTGCCTGCTGTCTTCCATATTGCATGAGGTAGACCGGCCGGCAGAACTACTGGCCGAGGCGTTTCGACTGCTCAGGCCAGGCGGCCGGGTTTTGAACCTGGACTGGAAGGCAGAGCTGGACTTCCCAGGCCCGACACAGAAAAGACGACTTTCGCCGGAAAAAGTGGAACAGCTTTTCCGGCAGACTGGCTTTTTACATTTCAAGTATTTCGATTGGTCTCGGAACTATTACGTCGTCGTGGGAAGTAAAAAGAGAATCAGGTAGGAAGCGGCTTATCAGTCTTTTGGTTATCTGTTATTGCCAGCCAGGACCTTTTCCACCGTACCCATTATATCTTTGAAATCGAAAGGCTTAATTAGATACGGCCTGCCCGTTGAGGCCAGGAAATTCTGGGTATCAGCCGTCATTACATCGCCCGTGATGAACACAATCTTTTCAGCAAAATCCGGATATTTTTTCTGCACTGTCTTGTATAATTCCCCAGCCTTGCTAAAGCGGCTTTACCATCGGACACAGACTGTACACGATAACCCTCGTCTGTGAGCGTTCTTGTTAAGACAGCACGAATCGATGGCTCATCCTCGACCACAAGGATACTTGCCGTCATTTTTTGCCTGTGTCGCCGTCTCTTTTCTTTCGAAGGCTCCTCTTTTATTATTGCCTGCTCTGCTGTTGCCACCGGCAGTTCAACGATAAAGGTAGTCCCTTTGCCCAGAGTGCTTTCTGCATATATATTGCCGCCGTGCTCGGTTATGATACCGTGACAGACGCTCAAGCCCAATCCGGAGCCACTGCCCGCAGCTTTGGTAGTAAAAAACGGGTCAAAGATTCTCGTTATATTCTCTGAAGAAATACCCGAGCCATTGTCAGTTATGGATATCTTGACATAGCCCTCGGCAGCTTCCGTAATCACTGTAATCTTGCCTTTACGTTTAGTCTCTTCTACGGCTTGTCTGGCATTACTGAGAACGTTCAGTATTACCTGCTGAATTTGATTGTAATCAGCTAATATAAATGGTATATCTGTTGCCAAATTTACAGAAAGAGCGATATTGCTTGTCCTCAGCTTATATGACTTCAATTCCAGTGTCCGCTCCAGAAGTTCATTAATATCCACAATGTCCTTTGCCGGCTTATAACGTCGGGCGAAGCGCAGTAGATTCTGTACTATTCTAACTGTCCTCTGGCTTTCGTCATAAATCTTTTGCAGATCTGCCTTAACATGTTGGGGAACATCCCGCCTGTCCGCCAGAAGTTGGGCGTAACCTATAATGCCGGTCAGCGGATTATTTACCTCATGAGCCACACTGGCGACTAATTCGCCGATGGAAGCCAGCTTGGCGTTTACCAGCGCTTGCTGTTCAGCCCGCCTCATCTGTAAGGTGCGCTGTTCGACCTCTTTCTCAAGATAATCTCTATGCTTCTCCATATCCTGCTCTGTTCTAAACAAATCCTCAAAAGATAGGAGTCGGTCTTTAGCTTGCTGAATCACTTCTCGCTCCGCTATAGCCATATGGCTAAGTAGCCGGAGTATCAGTACTTTTCTACCCTCTAAGAAAATTGCACCGGCCTCAAATACCGCATTTTCCTCTGATCCGAGTTTCTCTTCCCATGCTCCGGACCACAATATTCGTCCTTCCTGCTGCAGTCTCCAAAATTCTGTTGCATCGATAATAAAATTACCCAGAAACGATAGTTCATCTTCAATAACGAACTTTTTAACATCCGCTTTATCCTGATTAAACAAATTTTTAGACCAATTTGGAGCTGTACCTAAAACCTTGAACGAACCATCTTCAGCTCGCTCCATCACCACAGTATCAAGTGCAGAAAGGAGTTTCGCCAGAAAAGATGCGTCCATTATCTAACTCCAACAAAAGAAACAATAATAGATAGTATCGCCAAAGCAGATTCTACTTTTGCATCTGGATCATTTTTTTTGCCAACATCTCAAAGGCTAAGTCCACACTTAGACCGGTTTTGGCGCTGGTTTTGATTACCTCCCAGCCGCTATGCTGTAAATCGTCGATAGTCGCCTCGGCAATATCCCATTTTCCTTCAAGATCCCATTTGTTGAGCAGCATCAGGCAGGGCACCTTGCCCAAGACACTTTGCGCTACCTTATGTATTTCCAGAGCTGCATCGAGTGTATTCGTACGGGTCTTATCTACTACCAGCATGTAGCCGGATGCTCCCCGTAAATAATAAGTCTTAATTTTATGATATACGTCATTACCTGCCATATCCCATAAAACGAGATTCACCGTCTGGCCTTCAACCGTGACGACTTTCTTGTCAACCTTGACACCAATCGTAGCCTGATACTTCTCGGAAAAGAGATTCTCGGCGTAACGCCGAACAAGGCTTGTCTTGCCTACGGCAAAGGCGCCCAGCATGCATATCTTCTTCTTGATCATAGTGGTTCTTTACTCGATCCCATTTCCTGCAGCCGCTTGCATCTCTTGGTCCCTTTGCTTTAATTAAGACGCGTAATCATTAGCCAGCCCGGGAAAGAATGATACCTGCTAATATAATAAACAAACAGGCTATGGCAGCCCCGATTATCCACCAAATTAAACCAGGTTCCTTGCCTCTTTTACCACGCCTGGCTTTCCGGGCAACGGCTTTGGATGCCGACTTTTTCGTTTCGCTCTTGACTTCAAGAAGGCAAGACTCAAGGTGATACCTACTTGCCTCGAACGGAGTCACATCTCCGTCGAATGAGTGCAGAACCTGACTTTGCTCAAACTCAATCTTTTCCAGAGCCTCCTCTAAGATTCTCCTTAAATCCTCCGGGGGATTCCCCTGTATAACGGCAGCTAAGGCGGCTTGTGAACCATGCTCAACCCATATTGTGAATTCTCCGATGTTCAAACTCCCCAGCACCTGATTTTCTTTAACATCGAACGAGTCACGAACAAACTCCTGAATGGCCGTCAGCATTCCAGAAACCATGTCGACGTCTTTTACGCCTGCTGACGCGGTCGCCACGTGCTGAAGTACCAAACCCGTCTCTCTATGTATCAGGAAGATTTGTTCAACGCGGTAAATCAGCGTATGCAGCATAACAATCTCAGCAAAAGGTTTTCCAGTACGAAGAGACTCCAGCCTCCACTTCAAACCTTGCCATGAGAAAGCATAGCTAAGTGTTTGGTTTAGAGATTGAACCATAGCACGGATGGATTCTGAAATGGCCTTTCTCAAAGCTGGCCCAATTACGGGAAAGATAGCATCTGCCATAAACTTCGGGTCTTTCCTGACAGAATCTTTAATGGTCTGCTCTATGGTGGGCAGAAGGGCCTGGGCCAGTTTTTTATCCTTCGACGCTCGGATAACGATGGCCTCAGCAAGCACACGACTGATTTCGTCAGCCCGAATCATCGGGTTGTCCAGCCGCTCCTTAAGTTTAGCAATATCTATCTGCTCCGGACTGAGAAGCAGCGAACGTAGAATAGTCAGGTCATCACCAGCGCGGCTGGCGGCTTTGCTTTTCCTACGCGTGCTGTAATCATTCATCTCCAGAAATCCTGCCTAAGTTACATTGAGGTCGTGGCTGCGCTTTAGAATCTCTTCCAGGAGTTTTGAAATGGCGGCTCTGTCTACCTTTCCCTGGCGCAGTTCCTGCAGTTCACGGCGAAGGTCCGTCATATTGCTGGTAAGCAACTTATCATATTCACTTTTTGTAACAGATAGTTTTTTTGTAGTGTCGTCACTTAAATCAGATATGTTTTTAACCAGTAATTCCTCAAGACCAGCGAATCTCCTGTCATACTCGTCTTTAATAACACTGAATTTTTTTGCAGTGTCGTTATTTAAATCGGTTATGTTCTTAACCAGTAATTCCTCAAGACGAGCGAATCTCTTGTCATACTCGTCTTTAATAGCACTGAATTTTTTCGCAGTGTCGTTGCTTAGATCAGACGTGCTCCTCACCAGAAGTTCTTCTAACCGATTGAACCTTCTATCGTACTCCTCTCTTTGGGCACCAAAAAGTAGGTCTCTCACCTGGTCTACTTTGTCTTGTCCTTCAACATTCGGGACATCATCTACGGTGTCTTGAGCAGGACCACGGTCAGCAGCACTTCGGTTATTTCTTTCCGAACCTTGCTTACGGATCTTTTTAACCTCTTCAGTAATCCCCATTGCCGTCTCCTCTCTCTGTAATAAAGAACCACACCGAACTAAGCGAATGCAACTTTATGTATAGTATGCCCCAGATATCTAGTCTATTCCCCCGTATCCTGATTGTCAATGCATCGTCCGTATTCCTCTGAATAGTCATATAGTACCATAGAAAACTAGGGACAGGTCATGGCGGCGGACCATAAGTACTAGATTTCCGTTAGCCTGAAAGTAGCCGTGCAAACTAGCTCAAAAGTAGCTAGACGCAGACCCACAGGTAATCTAACCTTTTAGCATCGACTAAGAGGTAAGATTATGCCCGAATGGCTTATTGGCTCAGTAGTAATTATCTTTGTTGCCCTGTGCACCTTTATCGCGCTACGTCTGATAAATAAAAGGGCCGGCCAGCATGGCCTGATTAAAAGGGCCAGCGAAACCGGCATACTCGCCGTTACGGTTATCACCGCCATCTACACTCTTTACTACCTGATCTGGAGGTTGTCCACCTTCAATCCGGATGCCATGGCCTTCTCCTGGCTTTTATGGCTGGCCGAAGCCTACGGCCTGCTTGTATTTTTACTGTACGCGTTTATGACCTGGCGCCTGCATTATCCAACGGCACCGCCGCCGAATAACAAACTCACCGTGGATGTTTTCGTTCCTACGTATAATGAGGCTGTAGACGTCCTCCGCGCCACACTGGCCGGATGCACTGAAATACGCTATCCACATCAGACCTACGTTCTGGATGACGGCAACCGTCCTGAAGTCAGAGCGCTGGCCGCCAGTTTCCGGTGCGTATACATAGCCCGCCCTACCCACGAAGGGGCCAAAGCCGGCAATATGAACTACGCGCTCCGGCGGACCAATGCTGACCTTGTGGCCACGCTGGATGCCGACAATATACCGCTTCCAAATTTTCTGGATGAAACCATCGGCTTCTTTAACGATCCGAAGGTGGCGGCAGTCCAGGGACCCGAGCTGTTCTATAACGTTGATTCTTTCGAGCACGAAGGCCCGGACTGGCATGAACAGAAATTATTCTTCCATGTAATTCTGCCGGGCAAAAACCGCACCAAATCAGCTTTCTGGTGCGGCAGCCCTGCCGTGCTGAGGCGCTCGGCTATACAAAGCATCGGCGGCATTGCCGAGGAAACGGTGACCGAAGATTTGCATACATCTATCCGCCTGGCGAGACATGGCTACCATGTGGTTTACGTCGACCGCCCCATGGCTGTGGGGCTGGCGCCGGCAACTATCCATGCTTTCTTAGTTCAACGATTCCGCTGGGCACAGGGGGCGATGCAGACCTTCCGGATAGATAATCCACTTGTCTGCCGTGGCCTTACTTTCGGCCAGCGCCTCAGCTTTTTTGCCTCTATGGAGACCTACTTCGACGCGCTCCAAAAGCTGGTGCTTTTGCTTATACCGATAGCGGTGCTATTGACGGGAGTTTTGCCCATAAACACACTTACCTGGCCGTTCTGGCTTCGCTTCACACCTTATATGATTCTGTCGTTCGCCGCGTTGTGGCTTCTGGGTCGCGGTGTATACAACATCTGGGACGTGCTGCGCTACGATACCATCAAGATGTTTACCTTTATTACAGCGATGCCCACTCTTATAACCGGACGTGCCAGACCCTTCCAGGTAACGTCGAAATTGGCCGGTGGTGGGAACCGCTCGCCATTTCAAAGGTTGGTCATACCTCACTGGATCGCCATTGGACTGTCATTCGCGGCCATTATTGTAGGTACCGTCCACCTCTTTTATCCGTTCTGGTACCGGCCAGAGCCGCTTCCCAC